>SIAF01000435.1 GCA_009691905.1 Planctomycetaceae bacterium
CCCCCATTCGGCGCTGTGCATATCACGAGCGATCTCATGGTGTAAAGTATGGCGTCAAGCTCCGACGTGGATTCTCCCCAGTTTGAGAAATACTCGACCGCGGCTTTCCCGACGACGGCAGTAAGGGCCAAAACGCCGAGCGCGGCTCCGTACCCCGCTAGACTTGGAACCAATCCAGTCGATGCTACCGCGACCCCACCGATCGCGAGATCGTAAAGCGGCGGCGCTGCTAAAATCGTCTTGATCGTTCCGCGCGGCTTTAGCAGCGCGGCGCGCTTCTTGGTCAAAGTGATTGGCCCCTTGTTCACGCGACACGGGGCTTCACCAGACCCAAGCCCGAGTACCCCCCACTGTACCGCCGGCACAGCCGTACCGCCACAATGCCGCCGGAATTTGCAACCGCACCGGGTGTACTACACCAGTTCGCAGGCATTCCGGGGCATTTCAGGGCATACCGGCCATCGGCTCCCAACGTCAATTTCGCACGGCAATCACCGTGTTATTCGACGTTTTCGCGTGATGCTCGAAATCGGTGAGGCAAGATTATGAGTCTGCTGCTCTAACCGATTGAGCTACGGCCCCGACGGTCATTGCCGCAACGTGTTGCGGCGAGGTTTGCCGTTCACTTGTTGCTGTTCGGGCACTGATTCCTCCGGTGATTTTAACGGCGAACCACATGCATTTCGAGGGGGGCGTCGGGAAGTCGTCTCAGGCGACTGCCCGGGTATTGAACGGGCGGCGCGACCGCGGTCGCAATTTTGTCGAGCTTCACCTGCCGGCGCAATGGATGACCAACAGCAGGCTTGGGACCGGCGCATCAATAACTGTCGCATTGTCGCCTTTCGCTCCGCGAAAGGACGCGTTCTTTCGCGGAGCGAAAGACGACACTGATTGATGCGCCGATCCTTGGCACAAGCATCACGCGCCAAACTAGCCCTTCAATTTCACCGGCTTCGCGGGAACGGCACGTTCCTTACCCGGCACAGCCTTGTGATGACACGCGGAGCAGACCGGTGCGACTTCGTCATCGGTGAACGCCGGCGAAAAGAGGCTGCGGCCGCAGAGGCTGCACGGGAGCGGTTCGAATTGTTTCAGAAGCGAGTTCCAATAGATCGTGTGCGTCCGCTTCGCGCTGCGGCGCTGCACCTCAATGCCGATCGCCAGCGCGGGAATTGTGGTGCGCACGAGGGCGATCGGCCGGATGCGGGCCTGCATCGTGTAGCGCTCTTCCAGCTCGCTCAGCTTGCGACGCAGCTCCAACTTCACGGCCCGCGTTTTGGATTCCTGCTGCGCCGGATCGGGGGGCGGCGCCGACCGGCGCCGGCCGGGGCTACGGGTTTCGCGCAACAGCGCTCCGTAATACTCCTCGAGCCGCTTGCGGTCGCGGGCGAGGCGGCCGTCCATTCGGCGGATGAACTCCGCTGCCGACTGTTGGAATGAGGTCGAGGTTCCCAGCGGCAGGCCCGAATCCCCCGCCGATGCGGGTGTCGCGCGGCGGCCACCCGCGGCAAATCCACCCGGCTTCAACGGGCTGATTGCCGCAGCCTTCAAATGCGCTCGAGCCTGCTTCAGCGCCCGTTCGCAGGTGTCGACGGAAGGGACTTCCGGCGCCGAATGCGGCTGCAAATCGGGAAGCTCGAGCGGATCGGGAAGATCGACTTCCGCGAGCGTCGCCGAATTCAAGGTGACGGCGAGCCGCGTTTCCCAATAGTCCTCCGATCGCAGCGACACCAGACACCACCAGGTGTGATACTCGATTGTGACCGGCTGCGGCTCGCGAAGCCTGACGCGGGCGTTGAGCCACGTGTAGGTGCGGCCGATCGCCTCCTGCAGATCGCCCCGCTTGAGGTAGCGGTCCGCCAGATGAAAGGCCCCGATGCGAGGGACGGCGGCCTCCAGCACCGCGCCGGCAGTGTCGAGAAAATCGGTTGCCAGACTGACGCACAGACCTGGTTCCCCGGGCCGTTCGGTCAACCGAAACTCCTCTGGGTACGACTCTTCCCCATGCCGTGAAAGCAGCCGGCCCACCTCCGGCGGCAGCATGGCAGTTCCCTCACCGCCGGGAGGCCATTCCACCATTCCGCCGCATTGTTCGATGAGTTGCGTGGTGAAATCGCGCAATTCCTCATGCACAGTGCTCCCGGTCATTCGTAGTCCTCCCCGAACAGCGCCTCATCCAATTCCTTGGTTTCCAGGTATTGCTCCTGGGCGTCGAGCAGCGAGTTGCCGAGGGTCTCGAAGGACCGGTCGAGATCCTCGCCGTCCCGGGACTGAGCCCACAGCCTGAGCACGAGCGATTCGAATTCCTCACCCTCATCCAGGTTGCCGAGAATCGAGCCGACTTCTCCTATCACCAGCTCGAACATGCGGATCTTCTCGTTGAGCAGGTCGAGAATCCGGGCTTCCAGCGAGCCGGCCGTGCACAGGTTGAACACGAACACCTCCCGCGTTTGGCCGATCCGGTGCACGCGGCCGATGCGCTGCTCGATCCGCATCGGGTTCCAGGGGAGGTCGTAGTTGACGAGCGTGTCGGCGAACTGCAGGTTTTTTCCTTCCCCGCCCGAATCGGTACACAGCATGACCGGCACGCTCTCGCGGAAAGCCTCGACCGCCGCGTCCTTCTCGCGGTCGGACTGTTCCCCGGAAAACGTCGAAAACGGGATCCCCGCGCCGGCCAGCAGTTCCTGTAAATGGCGGATCGTCCGCCTGAAATTGGCGAAGATCAGCAGTTTGTGGTCGCGGCTGTTGTGGATGATCTCCAACAGCCGCTCGTCCTTGGCCGATCGCAGCACGGCCCTCGCCAACCGCACGATTTCTGCCGCCTCGACGTCGCTTTGCGCCGCGCGCTCCAGCGAATGCACCACGGCGGCCGGATGGCTGCCCTGCGCCGCGAGAAGGGCGGCAAGCTGCATGCGCGACAGGCGCGGAGCGTCGTGGTTGTCCGCGGCGAATGCGTCAGGCGGATCGGCGCTGACGAGGGACCCAGTCACGGCGGAGGGCGCGTCACCTTCAGGCTCTTCGACCGAAACGGCCTGAACATCATCTTCGGCTGAGCCGTTCTCTTCGCCCGGCGCCGCGATGCTTCCCCGGCGGCGCAGGTATTGGTCGAGGCGTAAATAAAGCTGCTGCTCGTCGCCAGAGGGGTGCGCCACGAGCGTCTGCGCATACCGCGGGGGGAGGTCGATCTGCACGAGACTGCGCGTGTTGCGGATCATGACTTCTCCCAACAGCCCCCGCAACCGTTCGCGGTTGCGCGGGTCGCGCGGGTTTCCGCGGCTGACGTACTGTCGCTTGAAGTCCCCTTCGGTCCGCAAGTGGCCGGGTTCCAGCAGCGTGAGCAGGTTGTACAACTCCAGCAGGTTATTCTGGACGGGCGTAGCCGTCAGCAGAAACATGTGCCGCCGCTGCAGCGAGTTGATCAACTGCCAGTTCCGCGTACTGCGGTTCTTGCAATGGTGGGCCTCATCGACGATCACCAGGTCCCAGGGAACGCCGGCGACGAGCGCGGCGCGCTTGGGGCTTTTGGCCAGCGCGAGCGACGTCAGCACGCGGTCGTTTTCACGCCAGAACTCCGGCCGCTCGCCCGCCGCCGACTTGCCGGGGACCGAAAACTCCAGTCCAAACTTTTCGAAAAGTTCCCCGTGCCATTGCGAAACCAGCGGCGCGGGAACCAGGATCAGCACCCGCCGCACCAGGCCGCGGAGCAGGTATTCCCGCAACAGCAGGCACGCCTCGATCGTCTTTCCCAGTCCGACCTCGTCGGCCAGCAAGACCCGTCCGTGAAAATGCCGCAGCACTTTGCGGACCGTTTCGATCTGGTGCGGAAGCTGTTCGACGCCGCGCAGCCCATCCAGGCATAAGAGCTGATCGAAACCGCGCAGCAGGCTGAGCCGCGCGTGTTCCAGATGCAGCCGCAGGGGGATCGGATCGCTGGTGACGGTTCGACCCAGTGGCAGTGGGGGCTCAAAAACCACCGGAATGCCCCCCGGGGTCGTCCAGCGATTCTCGCCCGTCCCGGCGCCAGGGAACTCATCCTCCCTGCAAGCCGTGGATTCCGTGTTCAACAGTGTCGCCTGCTTCACGCGTGACTCCGTTCTCCGGCAACGCGCGCCTGCCACAATCCTCCGGCCCCGCCGTCGGCGACGACGGAATACCGGAAGTTGAAACGGGCAACCCGCATCCATGCCGCTCGCAAGCCAGTATGTCCTTTCGGCCGGCAACTGTCCACTGAACCGGATTGCACGGTGACTTGTTCACGGAGTTGAGACCGGCCGCGTCCTGGACCTCGCGAGTTTCCGGGTTGGTGCGACGCTGTAACGCAACTCGAAGCCCAGCGCCTCAATGATTCGGTTGGCTCGGTCGATGGTCACACCGTGGTAGTCATTGCGTTCGTCACGCGAGACCTGCGACTCGTGTACGCCGAGCCGCTCCGCGAGTTCCCGCTGGGTCAGTCCACTGACGATTCGCAGCGCGATGAGAATCTGGCCGAGTTCCTGGAAATTGGCCAGTTCCTTCCGGTCCCCGCGACGCAGGCGTTCGTAGCTTTGCACCTCGTCGTGCAATTGCTCGTGAAACGTCAGCAGCGGCGCCATCCCGCGGCGTATTTCGGCCTTGGAAAGGTCGAGCTTTTCCAACTCGCTTTGCTGGGCTTTCCTATGCCGCTGGCCTTCTTTGAGGCGGCGCTGCGCTTCCTGGTATTCAGTTTCTGTTCGAATCATGTCTCACCTCACAAGTTTTACGATGCCCTTCGGTTGGCCGGTGCGCGACAGGCGAAGGGTCGCCGGGAACTGGAGTTCGTTCCCGAAACGGTCGACAATCCCCGTCCCCTGGCCAAAATGTGGGTACAACTCAACCCGGTACTCGACCCACATCGGCAGCTTCCAGCCGGGTCCCGGGACGGGCAGCCGACGTTCATTATCCCACGTCCAGCATTTTTTGGCGGAAGCTCGATTGAGTTCCCGTTCCAGGCGGCCAGAGAGCAGCCTGTGGCGATCACAGACGAAGTACCCGTCAATGTCGTTCGGGTGGTCTTTCGCCTCGACGAACGACCCGTCGACAAAGATTTCGACGATTCCGACTTGCAGAAGTTCGTTCGCCAGAATGCCAAGGTTCTCGACGAGTTGCGCCCGCCAATCGGCATCCCAATCCGTTGGACGCTCCCGGCCTTGAGGCCCCCCTACCAGGGACGACTTCGCGAGTTCGTCCAGCGACAACGGGTAATTGCCAGCGGGCAGTAACCCGTCGCGAGAAAATGCCGGAAGTGAACGAGGCAATCTGGCCACAAGTGACATTCTAATAGAGCATGACATATTTGTCAAACATTGGACCCTCGTCGCAATCCAAATCGTTGGTCGACTGCAACGCACGGCCTTCATCAAAACAATCACCCGCTTGGACCGCATGCGTCGATGCGGACCAGTGTTTTTCGACGGGTAACCGCAATTGAAACTTTTGCGCCCCCATTCCGCAGGCTACGCGTTCCGGGCACCCCCGTGCCGCGGGTTGCGGCCAAGTTTGAGACCCAGGTAAGCGACGATCCCCAGGTTGACGGCCAGCGCGACAACCTTGAACGAGTTTGCTCCTTTCCAGAGTTCGTACAATTCCACGGGCAGGTAGATGCCGCCGGTGATCACGCCGAGCCATTCGGCCCAGCGGCGCTCGTACCACAGGCCATAGGCCCAGGGCTTCCAAGGTGTCATTCAGTGTGGCGAAGTGCAAGGATTTTGGCGGTCGAGGCATGACCTCCGTTGTGATATTTGCTGCGTGGCGTCGGCGGTTTTTTCGGGCCGCGTTTGTATTTACGGAAGCGGGTGATATCCACT
>SIAF01000436.1 GCA_009691905.1 Planctomycetaceae bacterium
TGAAAGAAACCTCGCCAATTCACCACCCAAACTGCGGATCTGCTGCTCTGTCATCCTTGACTCTCCCCTGAGAAACCGTCGTCCAACGACGCTCACGGCAGAGTCATATCCCAAAACGATTTGTGCGCAAAGTGCGCTGTAGTGCTAAGAAGCAGAGACCACGGATGACACGGATTTCACTGATATTTCAGGCCCAGGTCGCCATGCACATCGGTGAAATCCGTGTCATCCGTGGTTAAATATTTTTTCGATTCAGCCGACACGCACCGCGACAATTTCCCCCGCCCCTGACTTCAAGTTCCTGAGAAGGCTGTACTCCAGCGAAGGAGAAAGACGAGCGGACGGCCAGGATTCGATCCGTGACGGAGAAATCGTTCGCTCTGGTTGCCGCCGCACGATCGCCGTATATTCGAGCCGTTCCTTACCGCGCGACATCCCGGCCGGCCCGATCCAGTCAGGCTGTTGAAAATGACACCCTCCTCGGGCGCGAAGAGATAAATCCTGGGATATTCGAGTTGTATCGGCGGCGCCAATCTCTTTTACAACAGCCTGCGATGCCTTCCACTGACCCTAACCGTGACTTCGCCGTCGAGGTGGCACGCACTCTGAGCGATGCCGGGTTTACGGCGCTGTGGGCCGGCGGCTGCGTGCGTGACTGGCTGCTCGGACATGCTCCCGACGATTACGATGTGGCCACGAGCGCACGTCCCGAGCAGGTCATCGAGTTGTTCGGAAAGCGGCGGACGCTGGCAATCGGCGCCAGCTTCGGAGTGATCCTCGTCCTGGCCCCGAGGAACACCGGTGCGGCCGATATCGAGGTCGCCACGTTTCGCACCGAGGGACCGTATCTCGACGGCCGGCGCCCCGAGCACGTCGCGTTTGCCTCACCCGAAGAGGACGCCCAGCGTCGCGATTTTACGATCAACGGCATGTTTTACGATCCGCTGGGGGACCGGGTCTTGGATTACGTCGGCGGCCGCGACGACCTCGAGCGGCGAATCGTGCGGGCGATCGGCGACCCCCGCGCCCGCTTCGCCGAAGATAAGCTGCGAATGCTGCGCGCCGTGCGAATGACCGCCCGCTTCGATTTCACACTCGACCCTTCCACCAAAGCGGCAGCTCGCGAAATGGCGGGCGAGATCGTCGTCGTCAGCAACGAACGCATTACGCAGGAACTCAAAAAGATGCTCGTTCACGTGCGCCGAGCAGCGGCGATGCGCCTCGCCGACGACGTCCGATTGCTTCCGGTCGTGCTTCCCGAATTGCAAACGCTTTTGTCCGAGACGGGTTCGCGCTTCTGGCTGTCGACGCTGGCGATGCTCGAGCGGCTCGAACACCCGCGATTCGAATTGGCGCTGGCCACTCTCCTGTTTCACATCAACAGTCCGGCCGGGGCGGCATCGCCGCCGTCCTGCGGCGAGTCGTCGCTCACCATCGTCGACGCCCTGTGTCGCCGGATGCGGCTTTCGAACGAAGAACGGCAAACCGTGGGCTGGCTGTTCGCCAACCGCCGGGTGTTGGCGGGCGCACCCGGCTGGAGATTATCGCGGCTGAAACGGCTGCTCGCCGAACCACTCGTCGATGACCTGCTGCGTCTGACGCGCGTCGCCGTCGAATGCGGCTTCGGGGATCTGGCGTCGGTCGAATTCTGCGAACACTACCTGCACGATACACCGCGCGACGAAATTGATCCCGCACCGCTTCTGGGCGGCGCTGATCTGCTGCGACTGGGTTTGCGGCCCGGCGCGAAATTCAAAGAACTCATCGACAAGGTTCGCGACGCGCAGCTCGATGGCCTGATTCACACCCGAGACGACGCGGTGCAACTGGTCAAAACATGGCTGCCGCCTCCCTGATAGACGGCTCCCCTGCGGGTCGCGGCTAAACGGCGCTGCGACATTTTCGCAGGCTGGAAAACGGCCTGAGGGTCTGTTACCGTGCGACTGTCAAGAGGTTGATCCGCACCACGGTTTAATGCCGGAATTATGTCTACGAAGCGTCCACCGGCGATTGCCGGCGTCAGTACAGGCAAAGCGGCAGCCCAGATCGTCACCATTTACCCGTCGATCGCCGGAACGATTCCTGGCCGGCTTTTAGGCCAGTTGCTCGATTGTCTGCCGGTGAAAATAGGCGGCATCAAGCTGTCGCACCTGCTGTTTGGTCTTCCGGCCGCCTTGCTGGCGGCTCCGGGATATTTTTCCGAAAAGGTCTTTGGAAGCGTTTACACGTTGACCAATAAGTCGGTGCAGACTCGCCGATCGCTGGGCAACCGGTTGATTCGCGAAGTCGCGCTGACTGACGTCGACCAGGTGGTCGTCCGACAACTCGCCGGACAGCAATTCTATCCGGCCGCCGAGCTCGACCTCGTCAACAAGTCTGGTGATACGCTGATGACCCTCTCGGGGATCCCCAGGGCCGATATTTTCCGGCAGTCGATCGTCGAAGCTCGTGACGCCCGCAATCAGATCGCCGCCTCGCTGAAAACCATAGACGCCCGGCACGCGGGATGAGACCAGTCAGAGGGGCCGTTCAATAACTCGCAGCCCGAACGGGTTGTACTGCGCCACCGGGCTGCGCTGCCAGCCACGGGCCGAATGAACTGACGCCGGCGACATAGCTCAGCAGACGCCCCTCGCAATCGGGGGTCGCATCTTGCAGACGGGCGTGCAGCGATCCGGGCCGCGCGTCGGTTCTCAGATCCTGCAGGTAGTTCAACAGGACCTGGCGGGTGTCGGGCGAGCTGTGCAGCATGTAATGCACCCAGGCCCATGACTCGCGGTAGTCGGGCCGCTGCATATGTTCGACTTTCTCAAGACTCTCCAGTCGATCGAGGTTGGGGCGCCACCCGTTCTGCAGGGCGATCGCCAATCCCTGAGTGTGCTCAATGTTGACCTGGCCCGGCTTCGGGCCGGCGACTTCGAAGTACTCGGCCAATCCCTCGTCGAGCCAGAGCGGCACCCCTTCCAGACCGGCGTGCAACAGACCATGCGTAAATTCGTGTCGCAGATCCTCCTGAATCCGATCACCCCACCAGGTATAAACCGCGAGTTCTTTACCAGGCGTCTGAATGAAATACGCCCGCCTCGGAGGATACCCCGGAAACCGCGATTGCAGATATTGCGCGTACTGCAGTTCATCCGAGAACAAGTAGACCGTCACCTGTTTCGACCCCAGGGGCAGCTCGAGTGCCTCAGAAACCTGCCTGCGGAGAGTCTTCAGGTCTTTGATCAACGGATGATCTTTGGGCAGCTTGAAATCGCTGACGACCAGCAATTGATCGGATTGAATCGTATTCTTCACCGGCAAGCCGATTTGCGCCGAACGGGGCGCTGCGCAACTCGCGCCCAGGCAAGCCACTATCGGCCCCAGGCCCAGCGCGAGAATTCGGCGGCGGGCCAGACCCCGGGGGGTGAGCCGCTCAGGCCGCAGCTCACTTGTGGATTTGTCGCAGTCCATACACTTTTCTCGGGTGTCAGCTCAGGGGACGGCCCAGGCGGTGATTACGGGCAATCTTGCCGAGCGATCGTCGCGAAATCACGCGCCACCACTGTTTCCACTCGTCCGCAAACCGCGATCCGAGATACCACTTCAGGAAACGCAACCGGTCGGCTCGACTGATGCCGGCAACCTGCATGGCACTCACGTTGATGCGCGACAGGTTCTGCCGGGCGCGAATTCCCGGCAGCTTCGGCCATTTGCCGACCGCGTCGAGATCCAACAGCCAGACCCGGTCATCGGCCGGGTCGGCCGATACCAGCAAGTTCGGGAACTTTAAATCACGGTGATCGAACCCCGAGTCGTGCAGCCGTCGCACGCTGCGAGCCAGGCGCCGGGCGTGCCCGCGGATCCACGCGATCCGCTGCTCGGCCGTGAATAGCGGCCATTCTTTCTGGAAAAACTCAGTGGCCGTCAGGCCTGGGCCGATCGACTGCGTCAGCAAGTACGAAGGCGCGCCCGGGGCGCTGCCGGTCTCGACAAAAATCAGCGGGCGCGGCGTCTCGATGCCCCGACGCAGCAGTGCATGCCCGACTTCCCAGGCGCGTCGAACGGGCGACATTCGCCACTTCGTTACCAGGCGCGACAGCAGGCCCCGGCCCGCAATGCGTTTCCAGAATGCGCCGATCGGCCCTGTGTCTGGCCCGGTGCCGCGCGAGGTCTTAACCTGAGTTTTGTCGCCGACGGATTGCAAATCGGAGCTGTCCGAAAATGGCATTGCCACCTCGGCCACCTGATGCCGACCCGATCGTTTGCACCACCGCACAAGGTGGCGCTCGAAGAGCCACTCAGGGTTGTCGCGAATTGATTGAAGCCATCGGGGGTCGAGTGTCGCCAGCCCCCGGCAGCGAATGCCGCGGGAGTCGGCGCGGCGCACATGACGATTTCCGCGCTTCCACGCCCGGTCAGCCCGCCGCCAGCCCGCTTCGGCCGCGCCGTCGAGTAACCGTTCGATCCTCGTGCATTCTTTGACGAACGCGGCACGCCCCGTTCGGCCATTGATACGGTCGCAATTGCGATCATTTGAACTGAAACCTTCAGAAGCCAGCCCCTCGTGATACGCCTTCCAGAACCGGAGTCGATCGGCGCGCGTCGAGCGACCGGCGAAAAACTGGTGCAGAGCCGCAGTGTTCCGGTCGCGCCGGCGTTGCGACAACGTGGCATGAAACCGAACGGCGTGGAGGTCGATCAGCGACAGCAGCGGAACGGATGCGGCCGCTGTCGGTCGAATCAAAAGATTGCCCGCATGCAGGTCGATGTGTTCGACCCCGGCCGAGTGCAACCGAGCCGCCAACCCACCCAATTCGGTCGCAACCCGTTGCCGCAACACCGCACGCCGACGGGATGTCAGTTCGGAGAACTCAGTCAGCAGAAAGTGATCGAGTGGTACGGCAGCTTCAACCGCGCGGCTGATCAGGTAGCTGTCGGTCGTCCCGATCGGTCCGCGCACGCACCCCAGGGCGACAGGTTCGAAGGTCGGTAACGACATCGCGGCAATTCTGTGCACCGCTTCGAATTCCCGTTCTGCCGGAGACTTTCGAATCAGGTTCCGGATTCGCGCCTGCCAGTGGGCCACCCGAAAATGCTTGACGTAGAATTCTTCCCCGGAGAGTGCCACCCTGTAAACCGTTCGGTGGGGACCGGTTTTGACGATCTGCACCCCCTCCGCGCGCTGCCAGTCAGCCCACCTCAGACCCTGCGGCCCCACGAGTTGCTCGGGGCAGTCATCGCGCAGCCACCACCGGGTGCCGGCCGACAACCGCGTCTGCCACGTCGATTCAGGCGCAGCGCGCTGACCGACGGCAAGAGACTCGCGAACGGTCAGCGCAGCGCTACTCATCGGCCCCCCGATCGCGGAACGAATCGAACAAACCGCGGAACAATCCTTCGGCCCCCGAGCGGCTCACAAACTCACCGTAGCCGGCGGCAATCAGGTCACCCGACAACTTTGGATGCGTCGACCACTCCTTGAGCGTCCAGCCGCGAACGTCCACATAGGCTTCTCGCCAATCCGCCGACTGTTTCGGCACCATGAGCCAGCGGTGACTGGTACGAACGAAATGGAACTGGAAGGCGGCAAAGACCGTCGCAGCGCCGATCGCCGCCGCCCCTATTAATGCGAGCAGACGCCACATGTCATTCGTATCCTTGACGTGTCCGACAGAACTCAGGCTGCGAACGTAGTCGGGTACTGGAAAAATGCGGTGATCGGCGGAAGGATCGTACGGCAGTCGTTTGAGAGCGCTCGGGAGCGCAAGAATTGCTTGGCAAGCGAGCTGGCGACGACATGACCTT
>SIAF01000437.1 GCA_009691905.1 Planctomycetaceae bacterium
GGGACTACAACATGTTCCTCAAGCGGCCGCAGTGGGAATTCGCTCAGCACGGCCAGTGCGGAACCGAAGTCAGCTCGTTGTTCCCGCACATGGCTGAGTGCGTCGATGACCTGTGCGTCATCCGCTCGATGAAGTCAGATCACACGAATCACTACGAGGCGACGCTCGGCATCCATACGGGCTCGTTCACGTTTGCGCGGCCGAGCATCGGATCTTGGGTCAGCTATGGTCTGGGCACGGTGAATTGCAACCTGCCGTCGTTCGTCGTGATTGCACCGCAATCGCCGTACGCGGGCGGGCAAGTCTGGGGCAGCGACTTCTTGCCGGGTGCGCATCAAGGGACGCTCGTCCTTCCCGGCCTCGAACCGGTTGCGAACATCCACCGCCGCGCCGCCAGCAGTCGGTTGCAAGAGATTGAACTCAACACGATGGCCAAGATGAACCGACGCCATCTCGCATCGCGTGCCGATGATCCGCTGCTCACCGCACGGATCAAATCGTTTGAGACTGCCTTCGGAATGCAGGCCGAGATGCCGGAAGTGTTCGATCTCTCGAAAGAGAATGACGCGACGCTGAAACTGTACGGCCTCGAACGAGGCAGTACGAAGGGCTTCGCTTGGCAATGTCTCGTCGCCCGCCGGCTCGCCGAACGAGGCGTCCGTTTCGTCGAACTGATCGATGTTGGGTCGTCGGGGAATTGGGATGCGCACGGCGACATGCTGACGCACGCCCCGCTGGCGAAGAACATCGACCAACCGATCGCCGGCCTGTTACGCGATCTGAAACAGCGCGGGATGCTCGACGACACGCTAGTTGTCTGGACGAGCGAGTTTGGCCGCACGCCGTTCAACGCCTCCGCCGGAGCCGCCGGCCGCGAGCATCATCACTGGGTCTTCTCATCCTGGCTGGCCGGTGCGGGCGTGAAGCCGGGCATCACCTATGGCGAATCGGACGAATACGGCATCAACGTCGGCCGCGATCCCGTCCATGTCCACGACTTCCACGCCACGATCTTGCACCTGATGGGGCTCGACCACGAACGCCTCACCTATCGCCACACCGGCCGCGACTACCGACTAACCGACGTGCAGGGACATCTCGTCCGAGAGATCTTGAGCTGATCTGGTCGTTCGCCTGCCTCACAGGCCTGATTCGCAGTTTGTTGAAATCCAGTGGGATCGGCTTCCAGCGTGTCGTTATCACCGAGAAATTACAGGCTGGAAGCCTCTGCCACGGAGTATTTTTCCAGGCTGATTAGCCGCATGAAGATCTTGCCGGAGCACTTCGATGAAACGCGTGATCTCACGACTAGGGATACGGGCTACCATTTTCCGAGTCTTCTTGCTGGGCTGGGCCGTTGTCACGATTTGCGGGCCTACGGCTTGGGCTGAGGGTCCGCGCGATCCGCTGACCACGCATGATCCAAACCTCTATCTGTTGGCGGACGATCACTGGATCGCCAAGCAACTTGGTTTGCGGCGGGTCATCAACCGAGCTAAGCCCCTCGAGAATCCGATCATCTGGCCGGACGATTTGAAGACGGAGACCGACTGTGCCTGGGGCAATGTGATTCGGGAATCGGACGGGCGGTTCCGCCTCTGGTATTGCACGTTGATGATGGGGCACAACGCCGGCGGACCTCACGAGATGGCGAAGGCCGAGGTTTGGGGAAAGGGAAACGATTTCGCTTTTCGGCCGCGTTCCGGCGCCGATGTCCGGCCCACCGAAACGATGCTGGGCAAATATGCCGAGTCGACGGACGGCATTCATTGGAAGAAGCCGGAACTCAATCTCACCGAGTTCCGTGGCTACCGAAACAACAACATCATTCTGAACGGCGATCGGGCGGCGAGGCAGACCGACGGAGCGCTCACCAACTTCGACGGCTATACCATCCTCCGCGACAACGGGGAGAAAGATCCCAACAAGCGCTACAAGATGATCGCACATTGGGAGTCGGTTCACTTCTGGGATAATCATCCGCTGAGCGGATCTCTGGGGCGCTCGAAAGAATGCATCGATCGTCATGGAACCGCCCGCGCCGAGTACATCACTTACAGTCCGGATGGCCTGCGCTGGGAGCAGCCGCTTGAACGGCTCGAGACACTTCCCAGTGGCGGAGGCGACCGGCTGCTGGTCGTTCGGGATCACCGACACCAGCGTTGGATGGCCTACGTCCGAGCCGGCGGCTGGTCGTATCCGGCGTTCAGCTACAGCAACGATCTGGTGATGTGGTCGGATGCCGAGCCCGCCAAACAGATCACTCCAAAGGATGTGCAGGCCCCTGCCGTCGAATGCATGATTCCGTTCAACTACGCGAACCAAGACCTGGGATTTCCCTGCGGGATGGACAAGCCGAAGGGAGTGTTCTCCGTGATGCTGGCGGCGCGACACGACGGAGGTCGCTGGACCTGGATCGAAAACCGCGAACCGCTGATTCCCTATGGCCTTCCGGGCAGCTACTACGCCACGGGAGCCGTGCCGCTGCACAACGAACCGTTCATCGTCGGCGACGAATTGCTGATCTTCTTCAATGCCTTTTCTCGAAATCAGACTGAGCCTTGCCCATTCGGGACCCGCTCCATTGGCGTCGCGAAGCTGCGCCGCGACGGATTCGCCGGACTGACTGCTGCCACCGACGCGAAGGCGGGAACTCTCACCATAAAGCCGATCGTCGTGAAGGAAGACAACTTACTGGTCAACGTCGAGCAGCGCGGCGGCAAGGGACAGGTCCAGGTCGCTTTATTCGACGAACAGGAGACCGAGATACCGGGCTTCAGCTTTGCTGACGCGATCCCAATCACTCAGGATGCCGTTCGAGCGCTCGCCACATGGAAGAACCAATCTGACCTGCGAGCACTGAATGGCCAGTCCGTGCGAATCGGCCTGCGGATTCAGGGAGGAGCCATCGTCTATGCCGTTGCCAACAATAAAGATAAAGCGGTAAAGCAATCCGGAGAGATCAGATGACCGCACGAGAGATTCGATCTGGCTTCTTCAAGACGGGAGCGGCCATGGCGCTGGCGCTATTGCTTGCAGCCAGCACGAACTTGCGGGCCGAGCCGTTCTTTATCCAACAGGAACTGTTCATCAGCGGTCACGACGACGTGAATATCTATCGCATTCCGTCGCTGATCGTGTCGCCCAAGGGGACGATTTTGGCGTTCTGCGAGGCACGCCAGGGAGACGATGGTGATCCCACCGAGTTGGTTCTCAAACGCAGTTTGTGTGACGCCCAGCCCAGCCAGTCCCGCAATCTTAACGGGTATCCGCGCACCTTTGGCAATGGCGTCAACTGGCAGCGCATGCAAGTCGTACTCGCCGGCAACGGAGAGGCGATCATGCAACCTTGCCCGGTCGTGGATCGCACCACGGGCAAAATCCTGATCTGTTGCCAGGAAATCCGGGGCGGCCTTGCGAATCTGCTCAAGAACGAATGGCACGGGCGATGCCTGATCCTGCATAGCGTCGATGATGGAGCGACCTGGTCGCCGCCGCGAGAGATTACTGAGAGCGTCGGTCATTTTGCCGCAGGCCCCGGCATTGGCATCCAGTTGCGCAGCGGCAGATTGGTCATTCCCGGTTATTCAAAAGAGGGCTCTCGCGTGATCTACAGCGACGACCACGGCCAAACCTGGCAGGCCGGATCGCCCGTGAACAACAGGGGCTGCAACGAATCGCAAGTGGTCGAACTGACCGACGGTTCGCTGATGATCAACATGCGTCAAGGAGGCCGCCACCGTTATCTGGCTTTCAGCAAGGATCAAGGCGAAACGTGGTTCAAAGAGAACAATGAAGAGTCGCTGCCTGATCCCGGTTGTCAGGCCAGCATCCTCCGTTTTCCTCATCATGAACCGGGAGGTCGCGGCTGGCTGCTGTTCTCGAATCCACCGCACCCTGGCCCGTTCGAGGCACGGACCAATCTCACCGTTCGCCTCAGCCACGACGACGGGCAATCCTGGAAAGTCTCTCGCGAAGTCCACGCCGGCCCCGGCGCGTATTCGTCGCTGGCGGTGTTGGCTGATGGGGCCACGATTGGATTGCTCTACGAAACCGGCGCGGCACACCCCTACGAGAAAATTGCCTTTGCGAGGTTCAATCTTGATTGGCTCACCGCGAAGCCGGCGAACGACAAGTCGCGATCAACGATCGAATAACTTCCACTTCACGAATGTTGGAGTACGAGTGTCACACCTGCCAACAACAAGGAATGGACCTTTGCAACAGTCATTCGTTACCGATCTCCGCCTCACGGCAATTTGTCTTGGTCTGGTCTTGGTCGTCCACTTTGGTGAGACCGAAGTGCTTGGTCAGCAGAAGATCGGCTCCCTCAAGGCAGATCGCATCTTGTTTCTTGGAAACAGTCTCACGCTCCATGGACCCAAAGCAGAGATTGGCTGGACAGGTAACTGGGGGATGGCGGCCAGCGCTCAAGACAAAGACTTTGTCCACCTGCTCACGGCTGCGATTGATGCGCGTACCGGAGGTCGGCTGAAGATCGAGCCGCCTCCTGTTGACAGCAGCAAGAGCACCGAAAACGTGATCAACATCGCGAGTATTGTTGAGCAGGGGTATGCCTCCTATCAGGCCGCCAAGATCCGGAGGCAGCTCGACTGGATGGCGGATGTTGTCATCGTGCAGTGCGGAGAAAATGTGCCGCCCAATGGCTTTGATCCAGAGGCATTTAAGAAGGGATTGCAAGCACTCCTGAACGACCTCAAGAACTCCAGCAATCCACAAATCTTTGTGACCAGCACGATCCTGTGGGGGAACCCTGGCCTGGATGAGATCAAACGGAAAGTTTGCGCCGAGGATCCAGCCCTCCGCACCTTTGTGGATGTCAGTGCCTACGGATTGAACATTCCCGTCAACGGTCCTGTGGGCCACCCCAGTGATACAGGAATGAAACTTATTGCTGACACACTGTTCGCGGCAATTTGCCGCAAAGCCGATATTGTCGAGCTGTCGGCGGCGCACGTCGCTGCCGTGAATCGTCGCCGGCGCATCTATGTCAACAACGATGCGGGCTACGACGCGGTTGCGATGGGGCCGAAGTCGACTTCCGTCACGGCCGACGATTGGATCGCGGCACGCTTCAGCGCCTTCGATCAGGTGGGCAGTCAGGTCGACTGCATCGGCTGGTGTCTGGATGAGGGAACATTGCCGCGTATCCCAGCAAACTGATTCCCGAGTTGCAGTATCCGACGTTGCTTCGCTGGCGGAAGGAGACCATCGACGTTGCGCAACGCATCGTCGACGAGAGCCATCTCCGCAAACTGGAGGTGTTCTGGGAGCACCGTCTCAACGGTGCCGACCGCGAATCGGATGTGACGACTCCGGCGCGGCATCCGCTAAAGGACCAATATCCTGAGTGGCTGATTGAAGGAAGCTGGTGGAAGCCGGGACTGTGGAACTTCGCGATTCCTGAAGTGCGAAAGCACAAAGTCGCGGTGCTGCGGGAGGTCGCCGAGAATTACGACTTGGACGGGATCAATCTGGATTTCGGCCGTCATCCGCCATTCCTGCCGACCGGGCAGCAATGGGAACATCGCGACGCGTTGACCGACTTCGTGCGTCAAGTGCGGTTGATGCTGCAGGACGTGGCTGAGCGAAGAGGGCGGCCGTTCCTGCTTTCGGTGCGAGTGGCCGATACGGTTCCAGGCTGTCACTTCGACGGCCTGGATGTGGAGACGTGGGTGCGGCAGAACCTCGTGGACATGATCGTCATCGGCACGCGGTCGATTCAGGTCGATCTGCCCGGCTTTAAACGCATCACGACGGGCAGCCAC
>SIAF01000017.1 GCA_009691905.1 Planctomycetaceae bacterium
CGCAGAGCTTGGCTCCGTTTCTCCAGGCGATGGGATCGTACCCGAAATGCCATCCAATCAGCAACCGCTTTGGGACACCGGAGTTATGCCTTTGAAAATCCATTTCATACCCGCGTATACGCGCTGAGCGCGCAATTCCCGGATGAACCACAATTTCTGGTGCCGTTCACTTTCCGCAAGTTCCCCGGCCTGCTCGCAGGCATAGGCCAGCAATTCATGCAGCGAAGCCTGGGTCGGATTCAGCTCAAGACCGCGCTCGCCGGCGGCGATGCACTCGCGCCACTGGCCGCGGATTGCCAGCACACTGGCATATCGCCCGAACATCGCACCCCGCCAGGGATTCACGGCCAGGAAGCGTTTCAGATACTCTTCGGCGGGCTTGATTTGCCGTCGTTCATGATAGTAGATCGCCAGTTGAAAAAGCGTCTGTTCGCGGAGCGGATCGAGTTCGAGCGCCCGCAGGAACCACGACTCGGCATCGGTGTCGCGCCGCTGGATCAGGCAGGCGGCGCCCAGCACCTCGAGGGTGTCAACGTCGGCGGGCTGCGCCTGGTGCACCGCCAACAACAGCTTTTCGGCGCGCCGTGCGTCGGCCGGCGTGGGACTCGTGTGCGCCGAACCTCCCACGAGCATGAAGGCGACGGCGCGATCGAGTTCGAGTTTCGGGACGCGCTCGTCGGCATGATCGAAGATCGCGAGTTGGGCCGCCGTCCACGAGTCGGCCTCGTTGCCGTCCGGCTCGCTGTGCGGTTCGCGCAGGATCCGATGATCGGCAAAGGAGACGTGCAGAATGTTGGCGAGTTGGAGCGAAGGGGCCATGTGGCAGGCGATGCAGGAGTCGGACGGTTGCCGGGCGAGCCGCTGTTCGGTCGGCAGGCTGCAATTGCGGGACGCATGGCAAGCCAGGCACTTCGTACGGTAGTAGTCGACCCGCGTTTGGGCATCGGGCAGCCCATGCGGATCGTGGCAGGACGTGCATCCCAGGCGCCCGTCGCTCCCGCGGAAACAGGCACTGGCCAGCATTTGTTCGACCTGGCTGAGGGCCTGCCTCCCGGACACGCCCGTTCGGGAGCCGGGCTTCACGAACACAATCCGGTTCTCGTCGAGCCGTTGTCCGGGTCTAACTCCTCCGGCAGCAAGTGATGGGTCCACCCGCGTAGGCCTCGTGCGACCCTCTTCCGACGGAATCGGCAAGTCATTCGTGGGCTTCGGGGAATCGATGAATTCCCGCTCCGGCCGACCTTCGGATGCCGGCGGAGCGTCGCGGCAGCCTGTCAGAGCCATCCCACAGACGACCCAACGCGTTGCGGCGCTGCCGGCGATCAATAGTGGAGAACGAGATATCCCCTGAGACATCGTGCATTTGGAAACGAAGAAAACGGAATCGGAGACGGGCGCGACGATCTACGTTGGACTGTGGCACAACGGAAAGTGAAAAGCAATCGGCGAGTGACGACTTCCGCGGCGCGACCGTCGACTGAGCAGACACGGTGGCAGTGCCGACGATGCCGGTTCAGGTCCAGCGCGCTTGAAATCAACAGTGAAACAGACTCTGATGAAGCTGGGATGTCCAGAATTGTGATGGCGTCGCCCGCAGCGTTTGGAAAGACAATGCTTCGAAAGATTTTCTGGCGACTGGTTGTGTTGGGCACGCTGGCAGGCGGTGCAGCGTCGGGTTTGTATGCCTGGAACCTCCGCCAGAACCGCAATCTCGATTACCACGTCGATTTGGCATTATCGGCCCTGAAAGAGGAAGGTTCACTGGACGTTGTCAAAGACACGATGGAGCGGCTGACGGGTCGGCGCGACCGAATTTCGGAACTACGAATGCTCCAAGGCGGCACGCTGCTACGGGGCGGCGATCCCTCGGCCGCCCTGCGGGCCTTCGATCGTGTTCGGCCGAAAGGGAAGCTTTGCGTTCCTTATTACCTGATGCGGGGCGAAGCGCTGTACTCGCAAGGGCGTCTGGCCGAAGCCGAATCGGCCTTTCGCGTCGTCGTCAGGGAAAAGCCCGATGACTTTGAAGGCCATCGCTGGCTGGCGATGATTTACCACGACTTTGGTTCGGCCAACGCGTCGATGGCCGAGCTCCAATGGCTCACCCGATTGCGTCCCGACCATTTTCTCGCCTATCGGCTGATGGGCCTGACGTACGCCGAAGACTTCCGCAAGTTTGACCAGGCTGCCGAGCAGTACCGGCTCGCGCTCGAACGGAATCCACCCGATCGGCAACGGTCCGAAATCGTTCGCGAGCTGGCGCAGTGCCTGGTGTTGTTGAAAGAGTTCGCCGCAGCTCTCGACGTTTTGCATGACATGTCGGATGGGCCGCTGAAGCAGGTCGTTCAAATTGAGTCGTACCGCGCATTGGGAGAGACTGACGCGGCCCAGCGCGTACTCGATCGGCTCTCGGAGGCCGAGCCGGAACATCAGGGAGCCCTGTTGCTGGGGGCGATGCTGGCGCTCGACCGCGGCGATGGTCAGGCCGCGATCCCGAAACTCAAGAAGCTGCTCGAGCGCGATCCGCACGACTACGTCGCCCGCCACCAGTTATCGCTGGCCTACCAGAGCCTCGGCGATTCTGAAGCCGGCAATGCCGAGTCGGTGCGTATGCTCGAATCGAAGAAACTACACCAGCGGCATGATACACTGTACACCCAGGCAATCGGCGATCCCTCGGACGCCGGCGTGCGCCAGGAACTGGCACGAATTTGCGAGCAGTTGGGAAAAACCAGCGAGGCGCAGCGCTGGCATCAGGTCGCAGTTCAAATCGAAGCGCGACGGCGCGGCGGGCGATCGCCCTGACCGCGACGGGGCACGCTCGATGTGCCGAGATTGAGAGATCCGGCATTCGCAGCTTCCCGAGCCTGGAAGCGACGGAGTTGTTAATTGTCCCGGCGGGGCGCGAAGGTACAATCAGAGCATGAGCAACGACCGCACCGAATTCAATGACGGCGACACGACAGACCCCGCACCCCGGGTGCGCTGGATTCACTATGCATTGGCGTTGTTGCTGCTTCTGGCCTCGCTGACGACGACCGCCTTGTTCATGTCCGAGCGGGACCGGCGAGACTTGCGGGCTCAAATTGAACAAATGCGCGCGCAACACTATAAACTCGCGAAGCAGAATTTCGAATTGACGAACGAACTTTCCCACGCCCGGTATGATGCCCAGAAGGACAAAAGGAATTCTCAGCCGGCAGTGGGGCCGGGGAATCCCTGATGGACTCACAACGACCAGACAGTGCCCCCGCAACCGTCATCAGTCGGCGCTGTCGCCCGGCGATGGTCCTGTTCATCGGAGGGTTTGTCGCTGCCGGTGGTGCCGCCGCCTTTTGGTGGCGCTCACGCGATCATTCAACAAACGCCGCCGCCGTGAGCTTCGATCTCGCCGGGGTTGAACCGACTGTGGACGAACCAGGGACGAAAAACCCTGGTTATCTCGGACCACAGGCTTGCGCCGCCTGTCATGCGGAGCGCGTCGCCGAATTCCGGAACACCAGCCATTTTCGCGCATGCCGCGAGGCTCTGGCATCCGAAATGCCAGCGGGATTCGCCGAGGGACATGGGACGATTCAGACCCGCGATGCGGCGCTGCGCTTCGAAATGGCGCGGACGGGCAACGAGTTCGTTCAGACAACCGTCCGGAGCACGCCCGCGGGCGAACAACGCACGAACTCCCGCATCGACCTGGTGTACGGGGTTGGAAATGCCGACGCGGTGTATTTTTCGTGGCGCGATGACGCGCTTTACGAATTGCCCATGGTTTGGCTGTACACCTTCAATCGGTGGGGGGCCAGCCATTATCACCCATATCGCAGCGACGATTTCTCGCGTGAAATGACGCCGCGGTGTCTCGAGTGCCACAACACCTGGTTCGAGCACATTCCCGGCACGCTCAATCGCTACAAGCGCGACCACTTCATCCTGGGAGTGGGCTGCGAAAGGTGCCACGGCCCGGGCCGAGACCACGTGGCCTACCATGAAGCACATCAGGACGTCAAAGATCCCTATGCCATCGTGCGCCCCGCCCATCTGTCGCGGGATCGCCAGATGGATCTATGCACGCAGTGTCACAGCAATGCCATCAAGCACAAAGGACCCGCCTTCAGTTATCGGCCCGGCGAGCCATTGGACGCCTATTACAAGACGATCGTCAGCCGCCATACCGAAGAAGACCACGTCGCCAACCAGACGCAGTACCTGCGTGAGAGCAAGTGCTTCCAGAAGAGCGAGACGCTGACGTGCATCACGTGCCACGACCCGCACCGACCAACGGCAGCGACCGGATTAACCACGTCCACGGATTCATGCATGAAGTGCCACCAGCCTGTCGACTGCGGCGACCACGATCGCTTGCCGGCCCAGGTGCGGAGCAACTGCGTGGGCTGCCACATGCCGCAGTACATCAAAATCAACGTCAACTTTCAGACCGAAGATGACGACTACGTCCCCCCCATCCGGCGTTACGATCACCGGATTGCCGTTCATCCGACGGCGCGGCAGGGGGTGCTGCGGGAGTGGCACCTGGCACAGTCAGACGACGAGAGCCGCCGCGAGGCGGCCCGCCTGACGATCGAGTTGGTCGAGTTTTGGCGGTCGGAGGCCCAACGGTGCAGTCGCGAGCACCGGCACCTGGGGGCGATTGCCGCCCTGCGCGAGGCGCTGTTGATTGACGATTCGAGCGTCACGCGCGATCAATTGCGCGCGGCGGTGGCGGTTCAGTCGGGGGTCGATGCCGACTGGGCGACCGCCCTGCACTTGATCGAGCGGAAACGATTCAAAGCAGCCGCCGACGTCCTCGTCGAGATCCTGAAAGTCCAACCCAACCTGGCCCGCGCTCACGGCAAGCTCGGTACCGTATACGCAATTCTCGGGGAGTCGGCGCTCGCCGCACAGCATCTGGGGGCCGTGGCGCGGCACGACCCCGATGACGCCTACGGTGAGTCCATGCTCGGCTGGCTGGACTATCTCGGCGGACAATTCGACGAAGCGCTCGAACACTATCGCCGGGCCGATGAGATTGAACCCTTCGATGCCCCGATTCACTTCAAGACCGGTTTGGCGCTCGTAAAACTGGACCGGTTGCCCGAAGCCATTGGACAATTCCGGGAGGTGCTTTCGATCGATCCGAATCATATTGACAGTTGCGTGAAGTTGAACGAAGTCTTGCGCCGCCAGGGCGAGACGCAAGAGGCCTTGCGGTTTGCCCAGCATGCCGCACAACTGACGAAGTTTCAGGAGCCCGACGTCATGCTGGTTCTTGCCGAAACGTACGCCGAAGTCGGCCGCTGGCCCGATGCCGACGCGGCGGCAGAACAAGCGTTGCAAGCCGCGCAGAAAGGCGATGCCCAACGAGTACCGCAGATCCGCCTGCGAATCCAGGGGATTCGAGCCCGCGCCGGCGGGGCGCCCCACTGAGAAAGGCGCCGACACAGCTATTTCCCTCGCGGAACGGCGTCAACGATCAACCGCGTTGCCCGCCGCTGCGGCGTGCCGCCGGGACCGTTTTTGGTCTCCCTGCTCGGCGTAATATTGCGCGAGCAGGCGATGCACGGGTTGGTTTTCGGGGTCGAATTCCAGAATTGTCAAAAGCCACCCGACCCCCTCTTCCCGGTCTCCATATTGCATCAGGGTCGTGCCGATTTCCATGCGGCTGGCGGTGTCATCGGGCGATTGCAGCACTTTGGCGGCCAATCCGTAGGCCCGCACCAGTGCCGCCTGAGCCATCGTGACGTACTGGCGCTCGCTGTCGGCTTGTTCACGATCGCCCTTCAAGCTCAATGCCTGCGCGCGCGCGTAACGGATATCGAGGCGCTCGCCGCATAAATCGCGGGCGCGATCGAGATATTCCAGTGCCGCCTCGGCATGTCGGGATTCGAGTTCCAACTGTCCTTGTCCCAACAGTGCATCGCAATTGTCGGGGGTCTTCTGCAGAACCTCGGCGAACACCTCGCGCGACTCGCTCGAACGGCCGAGGGCGAGCAGGCATTCGGCCCAGGCCAGTCGCAACCCGACGTCTCCCTCGCCTGCGGCGAGCAGGCTCTCGAGCAGAACGACGGCCTCGGCATATTTGTGTTGTTCGACGAGAACCCTCGTCAGCAGTTCACGCGCCGCCCGATATTTGGGCTGCAAGTCGAGCGCAGCGCGAAAGTGCCGTTCCGCCGCCGGAAAATTCTGCCAGCGTCGTTGAATGCGACCGAGCATCAGGTGCGGCTCAGGGTCGCGGGGATAATCGGCCTGCCAGGTCTCGATAATCCGGACGGCCTGGCCAAACTGATAGTTGCGGACGTAACCATTTGCGAACGCGGCACAGATCTCGGGACCATCGTCGCCGGCCTGCATCAGCAAGTTCCCCAACGCCGGCTCGGCGAGGGCCATCAACCCACCCTGGGCCTGGGCGAGAATCCACTCGCGTTCCAGACGGGCGTCGGGAAAGCCGCAGTCATGGGCTCGATGCAGCCGCTCGAAAACCGCACCTGAATCTCCCAGGCGCCGATACGTTCGCGCGAGCATGAACTGCGTGCGTCCATTATGCGGATCAAGCGCTTCCGCGGCGGAAAACTCCCTCAGGGCAGCTTCCGGTTCGCCCAGCGCGAGAGCTTGCCGCCCCGCGCGATGCTTCCAGGCGACCAAGGCGGGGCGCCAACTCAGCCCGGCCGCAACGGCTACCCCCACCAGGAGGACTAATCCGACGAAGCGCCGTCGCCTTCGATTGAGAGTCATGAAGCGCATGACTGGAAGTGTACCGGCGGCACCGACGCCCCGGTTAGGGGACGGGCATTATGGGACGGGGCGGTCACCCCTTCATTTCAAGTCGAAATTGAACTCGTTGGGAGAATCGGCCGAAACGACGGCACGCAAATCAGTCGTCTCCGCCTTGCCGTATTTTTCGGGCACGTCAGCCGTTTGCTCTGTGGCGGACTGCCGTTCGCCGATCATCACTTTCGAGTAGTTTTCGGCGTTGGCGCTCGAACTCGAGGTCGAAGTACCGGTCGGGGGGGCCGCGGTCAGGGATTTCGGGTCGATTCCGACCTTCAGCCGAATCTTGGTGACCACGACTTTATACTCCCCGGAAATCACGCCATCTGAGTTGGTATAGGTTCCCATCACGAACGAGCCGTCACCCTGCGTCCGACCCGTAGCCCCGCGGGCGACTTTCGCGCCGTCCACCGGATGAAACGCGACGTCGGCATCCGCAAGCGGCGTCCCATTCACCGTCACCTTTCCAACCACCTTATGCAGAGCGGGCCGAGTCGAACCTCCACCGCAGCCGGCAATTGCCAAAATAACGATGGCGATCACTCTACCGTCTTTCCATCGCACCATCCGACACCTCCCTTGATTTGGACGAATCGTGACTGAAAATGCAGTGCCCTGCACAACGTGAGCCACCGGCCCCGTGCCACCGACAATGCACCGCGATCAAAATAAACTCAAACTGCCTGCGACGAACAATGCCGTCGCAGGCAGGAACACTGACGACTTCACGCAGCTAATTAGAACTCGCCAACAACCTGACCATCGCGACGACCACCGATCCTTTGATACGTTACCCAATTGATGTTCTCGCTGATGAAGCGTACGCTGCCATCGCCTAACAGGAAATGGGCACCGCCGGTGTGCCGCGACTTGAAGGCCATCGAGTTGCCCCAGTCACGAACGTCGTGGCAGACCACCGAACCATCTTCGCTGGCGATGCCCGGCCTCGTCGGGATGCCGCAGGTCTCGTAATTGATCGGACCGACTGTGCCAGTCCACAGCGAGTTGAACTCGGACCAGCCCCCGCCGTAGTAGTAGTGATCACCGCACTTCGGCCGAACTTCGCCCATCAGGATCGTGTTGCTGAGGCCATCGGTGCAATCGGAGATTTTCGCACCCCAACCCCAACGCGCGAACATTCCGCTGATTCCGTTTCCAGAGACCCCGCCCGCGTTGGCATGGTTACCCCCGTGACCGCTCGCTCCGTCACCGTAAATATTGCCGACGTAGGGAGTCGACGAACAGTAGAGGTTGGGCATGTTCTGATTCCCCATCGACGGGGCATAATTCGACAGCCCGGTACCGCCCGGGGTCGCTCCACCGTGGTCGTCACTGGTACATTGCAGAACCGACAGAATGACTTCCGAGAGAACCCGGCCGCCGACATTTTGCTGTCCGACGCGCGGCCCCGGATTGAGAGCGAATTGCAACCTGTTGTAAAGCGGCGATTGATCCAAATAGGGCAGCAGGTGGACAAACAAGCTCCCCTTGCTTTGCGATGGCCCCGGATTCCACAGTCCGTCGGTGCCGCTCGAAGTGTCGGCCCAACCGTGGGAAAATGAGAAGCGATTGGCCGCATCATGGTAATTGTGCTGGGCCAGCCCCAAATTGTGCAGGTTGTTCTTGCACTGCGTTCGCCGGGCCGCCTCGCGCGCCTGCTGCACGGCGGGCAACAGCAGGGCAATCAGCACGGCAATGATGGCGATGACGACCAGCAACTCAATCAACGTGAAGCCAAATTTCCTCAGGGTTGCAAAACGCATCGTATTACCTCACCAGATGAAAAAAACGAGGAACAAAACCCCCACCAACAAAGGTGGAGTCATCACCTTTCTGGTGTACACGGTCGTTTCCGGTTTGTCAACTTAGATTCTGGTAACAATCTGTCATTTTTTTTGATTTTTCTCAATTGCAGTGCCACGACTTCGAAAGACGCCGCCGCTGTTATACTCCACGCGGCCGAAAATGAGAGCTTCGTTGCTGAAGCATACTAACCCGAAGCGTAAGCGAGGTAGTGCGTTACGTCCCTCGCTTACGCTTCGGGTTAGTGTCAGCATCGGCCGCGAGCAGTATAATGATCGGCCGGCCCGAAACCAGCGCGCATCGCGGCGGAGAGTCGTTCGTCGGTTTTGCGACGATGCGAGATCCCGCAGCAATTCGATCGGCGGTTTTCTTGTATCCAGGCCATCGAATCCGTAGACTCTGGTGTCTGCGGTACGATTCCCGGCCTTCGCGCGGGATGCATTTTTCACCACAAATCTTCCCGACGCTTGGAGAAAACTAATGTCGATTCCGGTTGCCGAAAATCCTTCCGGCCCGCTTGAGGATCTCCATGGCACTCAACACCCTTCGGCGAAAGCCCCTTCTCGCCGGTTCCGGGTCGAGCTGGTAATTGGGGCCGTCGTCGCGATTCTCGCAGCGGCCGGGCTGTGGATCGTCCGCGATTACTGGGTTCCTTCCGAAATCCTGCATCGGCATCGATCAGAAACCCCCAACGGCCTGTCGTGGCTGCCCTTCGGCACGACGCGCGGAAAACTACTTGAATCCCTGGCCGCTCAGGGAAACACCTGGAAGTCCATCGAGAAACCGGGAATGACTCCCTCTGCCTGGGCGGGCTATTCCGATCTCATGATCAACGGGAATTCCGTTCCGCAGCTCGCGACTTTGTTTTCTGACGGACAGAGCTACGACTACGGCGCGATCCCGAAAACGATCGACGAACCCCTCAACCCGGCGGCGCTGCTGGGCGGCAACCCAGCGGATGCGACGATCGTCGGAATTCGATGGAAGCTGCCCCGATCAACCTGGCAGGCACAGTCGGGAAAGATCCCCTCTGAGGTTTTGCGTGAACTGGGAAAACCCCACGCGAGAGAGAAGGACATCACGGGTTTCGCCGAGAATGCCACTTGGAAATGGCCGACGGTCGAGGCACAGTTTTTCGGAGTCGACGGCACATTGGTGCTGTTGCTTAAAGAAGAGGCTGCGAAAGCCAGTCAAAATGTTGGGGCGGGCAATTTGCCGGGTATGGCCCCGCCATCAGGCGGGGGCGCTCGGCAACCCGACAAAGACGATGCCGAAAGCGTGCCTCCCGAAGGCGATGGATCGGATGCGAAACAGCCGCTGTCGGGTGACGACGCGACATCCCATCCCTAGATCTCGGCCGACTCCTCGACGGTCGTGATCCAACGATCTCCCTCAAGATCGGTCAGCTCCTGCGTGATCCCTGAGGGCCATGTGATCGATAGCTTCTCGATCCTTTCGTTCTGCGGGAATCCGAAAAAGGGGCACAAGTCGCTTTGCGAGAGATAGCTGCCACCCCCTTTGACCTGACGCGTCTGGCGGCCGACCGAGGTCGTCAACGTCAGCCGCGCGCCGACGGCGTCGCGGTGGGATTTGGTGCCGATCAACCGAACCCGCAGCCAGTGATTGTCGTTGGGCGAGTCGTTCGACAGGATCAACGCCGGTTCGTTGATCGGAGACAGGACGAGATCGATGTCGCCGTCGTTGTCGAGATCGCCGCCGGCCACGCCGCGTCCCAGGTGGGGCACACTCAGGCAAGGACCGGCAACCGGCGCCACATTGACGAAGCGCCCTGCGCGATTGTCGAACAAGAGCGGCAGTTGTCTGAGAGGTGAGTTGACAGGATAACGGATGACGTGCCCGTTGGTGACGAAGATGTCTTCGTCGCCGTCCCGATCGAAATCGAGAAACAAAGTTCCGAAGCTGACGAACAGCGATCCAACGGCCGTCACGCCGGACGCGCGGCTGACATGCAGGAACTGGCAGTCGCCATCATTTCGATACAGTGCCAGGCTCTCGCGTTCATAATTGGCGACCCACAGGTCGGGCAGGCCATCGAGATTGAAATCACCCATGTCGACTCCCATGCTGCCGTCAGGGGTCGCCATTTCCGACAAAGCCGTGCCGCTCGAATTCCCGACCTCTTCGAAGACCCCATGACCGGCGTTGCGGTACAGAAAATTCGGGACGGTGTCGTTCGCGACGTAAATGTCGAGATCGCCGTCGAGATCGACGTCGACCAACAACACCCCCAGTCCCTTGCCCATTCGCCCGTCAGGTTCCAATCCGGCGTCGCGCGAACCATCGCGAAATGTTCCATCCCCCACTCCGAAATACAGCGTGTGGGGGAGCCCTGTGAACTTCCTGGGCGGACAGACATCGCGCTGGCTGGGCGCCGACGTGCTGCAAAACGGATGATTGTCGAACGACCAATCGACATAATGGGCCACGTAGAGATCGAGCACGCTGTCGCCGTTGAGGTCGCCCCAGGCGGCACTGGAACTCCAGAGGTCGTCGGTGAGCCCCGCATCCCTGGCGGTCTCGATGAACGTCCCATCCCCCTGATTACAGAACAAAAGCAGCCCGCCATACCCGGTCACGACGAGATCGGGAAATCCGTCGCTGTTGAAATCTCCCACTGACGCGCCGTGACTGTAGAATGGGGCTTGCACGACGCCGGCCAGGGCCGTCACCTCGCGAAACCTGAGCGTCCCTTCATTTCGAAAAAGCGCGGGGGGCCTTCCGCACATTTCGTCGTTTGGTCGGTACATTCCGCCCCCGGGCATGAACAGGTCCAGAGCACCGTCACCGTCGAAGTCCAGGAGTGCCACGCCTCCACCCAGCGATTCGACAATCGCGAAATGACCGGCCTCTTGTCCATCGCGGTAGGTAAAGTCGACACCACTGGTTTCGGTGACGTCAGTGAAGCGTGCCAGGGTTTCGATGACCGACGCGGCGTGAGTCCTTGCTTGATGGGATTGTTCTGACGGGAGTGAGCCGGCTGAAGGCGTTCCCTTGTTGCAACCGGCCGCCGACAGCCCGGTCAGTGTCAACCAGCAAATCAGCCAGCGCATGCGATCTGTTGGACTTGCGACGCCTGCCGAACGCCAAGGCACAACAGTCACGCCGCAGGGGGCGTTTCGAACGTCGCCTCCCATCGTAATGCTCGAAGACCATCCCGCCGGTCGCCCAACGGCCTGATCGTTCGCTGGGGGGAATGAATCGCGAAACAGTGACAAATTCATCTCGCTCGGCTTGGAAATTGTCTTTGCCATCCCCGAAGGATCTCGCCCGCAGTCGAGCCTGTTGAATCAACAGCCGCATGCTGGCGGCCGTCCGCTCCTCATGATTCTAGCGAACGTCCGACAACCGAACATCTCTCTGGAATATTCCCTTTGCCGACAATACGATAGTCTCGTGGCGACGAGTTCTCTATTTTCGAGAATCTTGCCTGTTCCGGCCCCGAATGAGCGATCGGAAAACTTTCGGCTTCACGATGGAGACAGAAGCGTTCGCACCGGAACAGCGAATCGACATTCCTCGCTCTCCGCGCCGCCGGATGCGTTGGATCGCGGTTTGGGCTGTCGCCGTGACGGCACTCGCCATCGGGGGAGGATTGTGGTGGCGCTCGCTGCAACCCGCGCATCGCTACGCCCGTGCGCGGCAGGCGTTGCAATCGGGCGACCACCGGACCGTGATCCGCGAGGCGCGACGGCTGCTCGAAACCCCCGGCTTCGAGCCACAGGGGAGGCTGCTCTCCGGATTGCTCCTGGCCCGCCGCAATCGACCGGTCGAGGCCCTGCAGGAACTGCAGCACGCTTTCCGCGACGAAGCGACCGCTGTCGAAGCCCTGACGGTTGCCGCCGGATGCTTTTATGCGCTGGGCCGGTACGCCGAAACGATTCAAACGGCACGCTCGGCGTTGGCCAGCGACGAGGGGGCATTGGATGCGCGACGCTGGCTTGCCGCAGCCTACTACGATCTGGGCGCTGCGGCGGACGCTTCGCTCGAATTGAGCCGAATCTCGACGGCAGCGCCGGCCGATTCTCGACCCGAACGGTTGCTCGGATTGATCGACTTCGACAATGAACGCTTCAGCCAGGCCGTCGAGCATTTTCGTGAAGCCTTGCGTCGCGATCCCCAGCCGGCGCAGCGTGCCGAGATTCTCGGCGACCTGGCCGAGTCGCAGGTCAAGTTGAGCCGTTTTGAGGAAGCCCTGGAAACACTTCGGCAATGCGATCAAACCGCGGCGACCCTGACACTCGACGCGGCCTGCGAAGAGGGCCTGGGCCAGACGAATCTCGCGCAGGATCGTTTGGCCGAGGCCCTGAAACTCGATTCGGAATACCTTCCCGCGCACCTCAGCCAGGGGGCGTTACTGCTGTTACTGGGGCGGGCTGATGAGGCGGTGGCAGTTTTAGAACGTGCGGTACAACTGGCGCCCTACAGCAGTCAAGCCCATTTCCAATTGTCGCAAGCGTACAGGCGGCAGGGAAAGTCGGCCCAGGCCGCCAAGCAATTGCATCTGATGACCCAGACGCAACTGATTGAATTCGAATTCGCAGAACTGAATGCCCTCGCGTCTGAGAAACCGAACGATGCTGACGTTCGCTATCGAGCGGGCCTGCTCGCCCGGAAGCTTGGGAAGCCGGATTTGGCGCGGATGTGGTTTCGAGCGGCGCTGGCGATTGAGCCCGATCACGCGGAAGCCCTCCCGGCGCTGACCGATGATGAGCCCTCCCGCTGATTTCCGACGCCGCGCGAATGACAGCGGCACGCGAATTCTCATTCATTCGCACGATTCTCGCCGGCACGGCCGGCTTCAGCCGCGCCTTGCGGCGGGCCGTGGTTCCACCACACGGTCACCTGCGGCAGGCTCGACGTGATCGAAAACCCGCCGACGGCGATGTCGATTCGACCGTCGGCGTCGAAATCACCCAGTTCCATGGCGGGATGATGGCATTTACCGCGAAGCAGGCTGTGCCGGGCGAATCGTCCCGGAGCCGTCTGCTCGAGCCAAATGAGTGCGTCGAGCTGGAATTCGGCGCCGGGGCCGAGCAGTTTTTCCGGAAGCAGGGCGCAGGCGGCGATGTCGAGGTCGCCGTCGCCGTCGAGGTCGGCGGCCAGGGCGCGATGCACGCCCGGCATCGCCGTCAGGTGATGGACGGCGAACGATGCATTGCCCAGGTTCTCGATCCAGCGAATGCCGTGAAACGGTTTCAGGTGCGTGCTGTCGAACGTATCGCCGTTGGTGTGCAAAACATCGAGGTCGCCGTCGCCGTCCAGATCGATCAGCTCGATGCCACTCGAGCCAAAGGCCGGTTCGCCGGCGACGAAGATCGCGGCACGCTGAAAATCACCTGCGCCGTCGTTGAAGAACGCCTCGACCGATTCGTGCTCCTGGCTGATGAGAGCCACAAAGTCCAATCGACCGTCGCCGTTGAGATCAACCGTCGGTACGTGAATCGTTCCGTGGCGAGAATCGATCACCCGCGGCTCAAATTGCGGCGGTTGGCCGGCCAGGGTTTGATTGTCGAGCAGCAGGATGCGTCCGGTTTTGTGCCATCCGAATTCCGCGACAATCAAGTCGATGTCGCCATCGGCGTCGAAATCCCCCGGTTCGACATCGGCGACGCGCCCCAGGCCCGCCTGCAGCACGACCGGCTCGAAATCGCCCGCTTCCGTCCGTTGCAGCCAGACGACGCGCCCTTCAGAATGATCGGCAGGGAAAAACCCCCCCAGATCGGCAACGACGAGATCGAGCCGACCGTCAGCGTCCAGATCGACCGGAACCGCATGGGCGGGATGTTGCAGCCTGCCGATCGTCCGCAGCACAATTTCATGTCTGTCGGGCCGCGTCGTTCGAATCTCACCGCTGCGCATGTCGCATACGATCAACTCGGGCGCGCGACCCGGCTCGAGGGTCTGCCAACTCAGGGACGAGATACAGGCCCGCGCAGCGGCGTCGCTATCCAGCGCCGTGGCGGTCGGTCGAAACCTGACGGAAGGAGGCGAGGGATCATCGCTCGCGGTCGGAACCAGAACCTTGACCGGCGCCTGGCTGCGAAAGTAAGTCAAGACAACGTCGACAGGCGGTACTTTGAGATCGTTCCGCTCGGACTCCAGGTAAAAATCGAATCCTTGGCGGACTTCCTCGCTCCAGGCGTCCTTGGGAAAGCTCGACGGCGAAGGCACGGCGTGGCAGTCGCCGCAAAACGCAACCACCTCCGGCCGCAACGCCTCGATTTGGTCCGTCGTGAATTCCGGAAATGCGGCCGGCGTACCGCCGGCTCGGGGAGCACGCTGTAGAAACATCACGGCGGCCACAATCGCCCCCGCTGCCAGACAGATCCCGGCAACAAGACGAATGGTTGCACTTCCAAGGCGGCACGACGGCCATTGTCGCCCGATTCGTTCACCTACAGGTTTCACTGTTCGAATCATCGTCCGAAATGACTAGTGGTCCAGGAAATCCTTGAAGTGTGATCCAACACAGATCGGTGCCCGCTCTCGACCGATTCTCAACAGACCGGCAGGCGGCAGTCATGAGGCCGCAATCGCCGTTCATTTCCGGCGATCATTGGCCATCAGTCTCGACGATGAGTCAAACGATTTAACGCACATCCCTCCCCACGATTCCTGCGGAAACAGATCCTGACTCCGCCGCACAAATCGTTTGCCCTCGACATTCTCGTATTATTCGTCATTCCCTTGCATATTCACGACGTAAATGTCGATCCACCCATCGTCGTTTGCATCCAGCGGACTCGCATCGCCCGACCAGCTTTCGTGGAGCAGTTGCACCTCCTCCGACACATCGCGAAACTGATTTGACCCGTCATTGTGATAGAGAATGCTGCGTTCCGATCGCTCGTGGAACAAGTGTCCAATGAAGGAATCCGGCATTCCGACGTAATAGAGGGTATCGCGATCCCCTGGGCCATCGAGTTCCAGTCAGAAACTTCCAACGCGTACTATCGGCCCGGTGCGCTTCCGCATACTCATGCAGGCGCGAGGCGGTGTCGTTTTCCGGATCGACGGTAAAGCTGATCAGCCGGATGCGATCCCAGTCGGGCAATCGCTGCAGACGTCGTTGAAGTTCTTCGAACTGTGCGGTTTGGCGTGGGCACGTCGCGGTACATCGAGTGAACATGAAATTTGCGATCCAGACGCACCCTTCGAGGTCGTTGCTGCCGAACGCGGACCCCGTCTGATCGGTCAGTTGGAACTCCGGCGCGGCGAGCAAAACCGGTGGTGAAGAGGACGCCGAATCCGTGCGACGGCTTGCTAAGCCTTCGTCGTTCATTGCGGGTTGCGAGGCAGCCGTCGGTTGAGTGACAGCGCCTGGTTTTTGGGGCGGCTGGTCATTGCAAGCAATCACACCAACGAGTGAAAACAATGTCACTGATTGGATAAACCGCACCCTACCGGTCGCTGTGCGGCACCGATTGGCGTAATTGCTTCTGGAAATCATGGAATCGCTTCGCAGTCCGATTTTGAAACTCACAACGCCTTCCGCGTGGGCATGCTCTTCCGTTGCTCTTCGAACCAAGCCAGAAAATGGTCTCGCGACTCGACGACGAGATGACCCTGTAATTCGGGGTGTGGATCTCCGCAAAGTTCGTCACCATCCAGTGCAAAGCGCCCGACACCGGCTGGACGAAACGCCATCCGAAACTCCATGCTCGGGACGGCTATTTCTTTCAATCCGAATTGCGGGAGCGCCAGGACATAGACGTAATCCGTATTGTCTTTGGCCGTACCCCCCGGCTTCGGCGGATTTCATTCACAGGACGGCGACACATTCTGGCGCCCCAGAACAACCGAACACGCAAATCGTACCGAGCGGTCGTGCTCTGATCCAGTAGATTCCCGTACGGGGTAGTGCTACATTTTGAGCGCCGATCGCACTTTCGGGGCGGGGCGCGGAATTGACGTAAGTCGGAATGAGGTGGAATCGGGCGGCCGGCACGCGCGTGCAGAGTTACTTGCCAGTCCAGAAGTGGATATATGCCTGGAGAGCCTCTGTCACCGGGGCAGGCGCGTATTCTGCGAAAATGTTAGACGGCCCGACGTACACGGAAATCACGGATTCGAGAATCCACCTTGAAACGGATGTTCCCCCCGCGAAATCGGGAAGCGAGCCGCCTGCCGTAAGGCGGCGGGTTCTCGAGCGTCGCGCGAAACCCGTGGCCTTACGGCACACGGCTCGCCAAGAACATCGCACTCATTGCCGCGTGAAGTATAGAAGCCGGCTTTTTCTCACCGAACCAAATTCGGCCTTACGCCGGGCGTTTTCGCACTTGGATTTGATCGCCGTGCTGAATCAGCACCGTCTGCGCGATCTGCAGAAACAGTCCCGTGCCGACGACTCCGGGGATCGCACGGATGTCGGCATCCAGTCGTGCCGCGTCGTCGAGCAGGCCGATCGCACAATCGAGAATGTGGTTGCCATTGTCGGTGACGAACGGCCGGCCCTCCTGTTCGCGAATGTGTGCGATGCAGCCCAGCGCCGCCAGCCGGCGCGTGCAGAGCGGGACGCCGAACGGGACGACTTCGACCGGCAGTTTGCCGCGTGTCCCCAGCACCGGCACCAGCTTTTCAGAACCAACAAGAATCACGACTTGCTTTGAAGCCGCCGCTACGATTTTTTCGCGAAGCAGCGCCCCGCCGAGTCCCTTGATCAGGTTGCACTGCGGATCAACCTCGTCGGCGCCGTCGACGTCGATGTCGATCGACACGACCTCGGCCGGGTCGACCAGCGGAATCCCGAGCCGGCGCGAGAAGTCGGCCGACTCCTGCGAGGTCGGCACGCCGCGCACCTGCAAGCCCTGCCGCACGCGCTCCCCCAGCGCCTCGATAAACGCGGTCGCCGCACGCCCGCTCCCTAAACCGACAACGTTGCCGTTGCGGACCAGCGCGAGTGCTTGTTCGGCAATTTCTCGCAGGTTCGGGAGGGGTGAGTTCAATATTGGTCGATTCGAGATTTTCTTGAACACTGCTCGCCTGCGGCTCGCGGCTAAACGGGCGTTTGTGGTTGATGTTCAACTTTTCGTTGCAGCGATTTGGGCTTTTATCGCTGCGACGACGGCTTCGACGGTAAAGCCGAAGTGTTTTTGCAAGTCTTTGAGCGGCGACGACGCACCGAAGCTGTGCATGCCGATCACCTGCCCGCTGAAACCGACGTAGCGGTCCCAGCCGAAGGTCGCCGCCATTTCGACGGCGACGCGGGCAGTCACCGACGAGGGAAGCACGCTCTCGCGATACTCGGGGTGCTTCCGGCAGTAATGCTCGAAGAGTTCGAACGAGGGAAGACTGACGACCCGCGTTGGGATGCCCTCGGTCGCCAGTTGCTCGTGCGCGGCGATGACCAGCGAGACTTCGCTGCCGGTTGCCAGCAAAATCGCAGCCGGCTTCCCGCCGGGCGCTTCGGCCAGCACATACGCGCCGCGTTGCAGCCCCTCGGCCAAGGCGTACTTCGAGCGATCGAGGGTGGGCAGCGCCTGCCGCGTGAGGACGAGCGCCACGGGTTGATGGCGCTGGGGCATGATGAACTTCCACGCCTCGACGACTTCGTTGGCATCGCACGGTCGCAGGGTGACAAAGCCGGGAATCGCCCGCAACGACGGGATGTGCTCGATCGGCTGGTGGGTCGGTCCGTCTTCGCCGACGCCGATCGAGTCGTGCGTGTAGATGAAAATCGAGGGGATTTCCATGATCGCCGCCAGCCGCAGCGTGTTCCGCATGTAATCGCTGAACACGAGAAACGTCGCGCCGTACGCGCGGAGCTTCGAGACGGCCAGCCCGTTGACGATCGCCCCCATCGCGTGTTCGCGGACGCCGAAATGCAAGTTGCGGCCGCCGTAACTGGCCGCCTGAAACTGGCCGGCACCGTCAAACGTCAGCAGTGTTTTCGTCGACGGAGCCAGGTCGGCGGCGCCGCCGATCAACCACGGGACGTTTTTGGCAATTGCATTGAGCACCTGCCCCGACGAATCGCGGGTGGCTTTGCCTTTGGGGTCGGCGGGAAAACTGGGGATATCCTTGTCCCAGCCGGGGGGCAGCTCGCGGTGTTGCATCTGGTCGATCTGCCCGGCCAGGTCGGGATGCTCGGCTTTGTACTTGGCGAATGTCGTCTGCCAGGCCTTTCGCAACTTGCCGCCGCGACGGCCGATCCCCTCCTGGAAGTGCTGATAGACGCCGTCGGGGACGAGAAATTTCGCGTCTTCGGGCCAGCCGTAGGCGCGCTTCGTGAGCTTGATTTCTTCTTCGCCCAGGGGTTCTCCGTGGGCCTTGTGGCTGTCCTGCAAGTGCGGAGCGCCCCACGCAATATGGCTGGGGACGATCACCAGCGTGGGTCGGTCGGCTGTCTTCTGAAAGCCGCGAAGCGCCTGCTCGATTTCGTCGAGATTGTTGGCGTCGCCGACTTTGATCACGTTCCAGCCGTATGCCTCGAAACGACTACCGGTGTCTTCATCAAACGCGAGGCTCGTCTTGCCTTCGATCGTGATGCGATTGCTGTCGTAAATCCAGCACAGGTTCGAGAGCTTGAGGTGCCCCGCCAGGGACGCGGCTTCGCTCGAAATGCCTTCCATCATGCAGCCGTCGCCGCACAGGGCGTAGACGTTATAGTCGAACAGCGTCGCCTCCGGCCGGTTGTAGTGTTCGGCCAGCCAGCGGGCCGCCATCGCTATTCCGACACTGTTGGCAGCCCCTTGCCCGAGAGGGCCGGTGGTAGTCTCGACGCCGCTGGTCAACCGGTATTCGGGATGCCCCGGCGTCTTGCTGCCAAATTGACGGAAGCGTTTGATCTCGTCGAGCGAGACCGCCGGTTCAGGCAGAAGGCGATAATCGTTGCCGACCGCTTTGACGCCGGCCAGGTGCAAAACGGAGTACAGCAGCATCGAGGCGTGTCCGGCCGAGAGGACGAACCGGTCGCGATTGGGCCAGATCGGGTCGGCCGGATCGTACCGCAGCAACCTCTGCCACAGGACATAGGCGGTCGGGGCCATGCCCATCGGCGCCCCTGGATGCCCGCAATTTGCCGCCTGGACGGCATCCATGCTCAACGTGCGGATCGTGTTAATCGCCAGTTGTGCGATGTCTGCGATTGCGACCGATCCCGACTGTCCCGTCTGCTGCGCCATCGTCACTCCCGTCCGCGAAAGTTTAAAATCCTGATACCGTTTTTGGAGCACGGTATTGTGACGAACGGTGGGCCGAAATTCTACGAACCTAATACGCGTATTTTACCACGCCGCGTAGCATCGCCGACAGGCGGCGGTGCGCAAATCTGGAAAGGACGAGCGTCGCAAAAACACCGTCGCGCGGCCCAAACCGACGCAGGTCACTCGACGAAAATCGGCAGTGACAGGATCGCGTCGAGCGATTCTCGCGGCTTGATGGCCGGCGAGGGGTCAGTCGCCAGGCGTTCGATTTTCGGTCCCTGGGCCGGCTCAGGTTCGACACCCGGCAGGGGAACCGGCTCAGCGCTTCCCGCGGTCTGAACGATTTCAGAAGGCGCTCGTTCCGCGGTCGCGGGCGATGCGGCGGGTGATGCGGCGACGGGCTTCGGCCGGGGGACAGGTTTCGCGTGCGTCATGCGCAGCGTCTCGGAGTGCCGCTTCAGTTCGGCTGCCAATTTCTGGCGATCGCCGGTTTTCAACTTGGCGGTTTCACTGGAACGAGACGGTGCCGAACGGGGAGCGGTCGGCCACCGCGTCACGGTTGGAGTCGGGTTGACGACGTTCGAGTAAGTCGATTGAGCGACCTTTGTCGGCATGGCGACTTTCTTATGCACTGGACTCGCCGCCGAATGGGAGCCTGAGTTCGCGACAGGCACGATGGCAGGGGGCTTGGCACGGCGAGCGGTGTCGACCTTCGGCGGCGGCGTGAGGCTCGTCGTCGACGGGCTGGCCGAAAGCGGCTGGGGGGCCGCGCCGTGACTTCCGGCAAGTCGGGGCGTCAGGATCACGATCGATTCGGTGCGTTCGATGGCCGACGTCTCGCCACGGAAGAAACCGCCGACCAGAGGCACGTCGCCGATCCCCGATCGGCGATACATGCGTTTCACGGCATGCTCTGAAATGAACCCGCCGACAACGGCCGACTCGCCCGGTTGCAGCAGCAGATGATTGCCGAACGCCGAGCCGAAGCGCGGGCCGTTGGTTCCTGTCGACGGCGCGGCGGAATTCAGCGCGCCGATTTCCAGGTAGATCCCACCTTCCGGCGTCACAATCGGCCGGACTTTAAGGGCAAAGCCGGGAGATTTCGGTCGCGGCCCTTCGGCGGCGGCCGAGGCGCCCTCACCCACCTGCACTTCGGTCAATTGTCGGCTGAAAACCATCGACTGCGTCGTCAAGTTGCTGCGGACTTGCGTGGCGGCCTTCAACGTCTGCAAAAACGCTTGCGCGTCGCCGCGCAGAATTCCGCTTTTTAGCCCCGCCCCCTGAGTCGGCAAAGGTCCGCCGGCGTCGACACCGGTCGGCCTGCGGGTCGAATCCAAGGCGAGGTTGGCCGGCAGATCGGAGAGGCTGATCGAGAACGGTTGACGTTCGGAATTGAATTCGGCAAGGTTGACCCCCCCCGCGGGCATGCTGGGATTGAGCCGCACCGACACGACCGTCGCTTCCAGCACAACCCGCTCGGGAGGGTGATCCAATTCCTGCAGCAGGCGATCGACTTTCCGCAGGACCAGTGGCGTATCATGCACGAGCAGGGCTTGCCCCGCGGGGACGAGATCGCCGGCGAGCTCGCGGCGAGCGTCGGCCTGATCGGCGCCGACGGCACCGATTCGCCCCACGCCGGTGGTCAACATGGGGGTCACCAGGTTCGCCAGGTCTTTCACGCCCAGGTACCGAGGACGAAATATCTTTGATTGAGCCGCCGCGTCGCTTGGCTTGGGCGTTTTCGCCGTCGGTGCGATCGTGGGCGGCTGGGCCGTGTTTCGAGTCGACGATGTCGCGGCGGGCGGGGTGCGGGCCGATTCCCGCGTGGCTTCGCGGGGAGTGATCGGAGCCGACAGTTCCGGGAGCTGTGCCGCCTGATTTTGAACCTGTCGCGCCTGTTGCAGAAGCTGCAACAGGTCGGTGGCTTGCTGCAAGCGATCGGTTGTGCCCGGCGCGGGACGCTCGTCGGCAGAGATCACCAGTCGATCGAGCCGTCCCAGAATCTGATCGAGTTGCGACTCGATTCGCGCCGTTTTGGCGATTTGGGCCGCGAACAGCGCCTCGGGGATGATTTCGGCCCTGGGGCGACGACTCGCCGGTGTCTTCAGCGGATTCGGGTTGTCAACCGAACCTTCGCCGGGTGCCGGGTCGATTTCGATGTCATTGCCAAATTTGACGGTCGACGAGGGGAGCCTCGGGCCGAGGGTGGCGACCTCGTCCGGTTCGGCGTCGGTTTCAATGTCCGATCCGAATTGTGCCCCCTTGGCGTCGCGATTGGCATCGGCGATCGGCGCCCGAACCTTGGGGTTCGGATTGCCCGCGATCAGCCTGGGGGTCGACGGCAGCGGGGACTGTTTTTTCAGAGGACCCTGATTCAACTGGCCCTGCAGCGATCCTGGGTGGGGGGCGTTTTTCGCGATCGAGTGCCCGAGCGGTTCGTGCCCCGAGCGCAGCTTGGCAACGACAAACAGTGTCATGGGGATCGTGAACCCCATGCACATGGCCCAGAACGCCTTGCGGAACAACTTGTTCTTCATTCGCTCAGATCCAAACGAGAGTTCGCGCCGCTTTGCGGACGGACACCCACTTTGGCTCAATATCGGCGGCAGTCCCCCCCGGACTACCGCTATTTCCGGCAAAACCCGAAAAGTCATCGCAAACCGCGGCACCGGCAGGATTGCGCCGGCAAAGTCGGCCCAATCACTCTGAAATGCCGGTTTGGGCGACTCATCAACGCATTTCATTCCGATTATGCCGATGATGACGCGAATTCCTTCAGTCCCCGATGGTTAGTTTCCGAATCGTTCAGATGTGATCGATCAAGTCGTGCGTTATCGGTTCGGGTTTGCCTGCCATGAATTCTCCTGTCCATCCGCTTTCGCCGCCGCACTTCACCGCCGGCACACGCCCGCATGCGGTCCCCCCGGCGCGATCGGCGCTCGAGGAAAACCCATCGGATCCAGGCTCGGCGGTCAACCGGCACGAGATCGGCGCCTTGATCATGAGGGGTGCGGAATGCCTCTCGGCGGCACTGGTCGAATGCACGGCGCGGTCGGGGCTCAATGAAGCGCGCTATCGGGTGCTGCACACATTGCGGCGGCGGACCGAGGGTGAATGCTCTCAGGCCGAACTGGCCGACTTGTTGCTGCAGTCGGAGTCGAACCTGAGCACGCTGCTTGAGCGGATGAGCGGCGACGGGCTGATCACCCGCACCCGATCGCAAACCGACCGCCGCCGAAGCCTGATCGGGCTGGCTCCCGCGGGCCTGGACGCACTGTCGCAAGCCGAACTCGCCCGGTCGGCCGCCATCTCGAAATTGATGAAGCAATTTGCCCCCAGCGAGGCGCTGCAACTGGCCGGAGGCCTGCAGCGGCTGGTGGGCGACCTCGAACGCTCGCTTGAGGTTTCAGCCCGGAGGGCCAGTGGATTCGACCCGGCGTTTACGACCGGCCGGCGGTCGGCGAGCACCGTATCTCCAGCGCGCGGGGGAGAATGAGACGTTTTATTGTTCACCGACACTCCGTCGAGTTCAGCTTCCGAGAATCGCGAAACCCACTGAATCATGAGTCGCTCCAACATTCTTCGATCTGCAACGAATGCCAGCCGTTCCAAACGGGCCGCGATTGCGTGCCTGCTGGTCGCGGCGACGCTGGGCAACGGCTGCACGCGCAAATACTGGCGCGAGCAGGCCGACGACTTGAGCTACCAGATCATCGAGAAGAAAGAGACCGACCCGCGCTGGACCGTCCCGCGAATCGACCTGACCGCCGATCCGCGCAGCCGGTTCTATGACGCTTTCGATCCCGATTTCACGCCGCTGCCTCCCGACGACCCGACCGCCCACGAGTACATGCACTGGGTGTACGGGATGAACGGCTATCGCAAATGGCACGATTTCGGCGACCTGCCGGCGGTCGAAAACCCCGACTGGCTTGATCCGTTCGGACTGTCTCCGGAAGTCGTGGCGGCCAACTACAGCCGTTCGGCCGTGTTGCCGCAAATCGAGAAGCTGACGCTGGAAGAGGCGATCGAGCTGTCGTGGATTCACAGTCGCGATTACCAGTCGCAAGTCGAAAACGTCTATCTGGTCGCGCTGGCGCTGACGTTTCAGCGATTTCGCTTTGACCTGCAATTCGTGGGAATCGGTGGTGATCGGCCCAGCAGCGAGGTCAATTTCGAAGACGTCCCGAACACCGGCGACTCGATCAACTGGGGCAACAGCGTCGGGGTCCGCCAGTTGTTTCCCTCGGGCGCGCAGTTCATCGCCGAGCTCTCGAACAACACGCTGTGGCTGTTCTCCGGTGGCAAGAGCGACTCGACCGCAAGCGTTCTCTCGTATTCGCTGGTGCAGCCCCTGCTGGCGGGGGGCGGTCGGCGGTTCGTGCTCGAGGGGTTGACGCAGGCCGAGCGCAGCATGCTGTATGCGCTGCGCGACCTGGCCCGTTTCCGTATGGGCTTTTTCACGAGCACCGTCGCCGGGGGGACGACCGCCGGCTTGACGTCGGGGGTGTTCGGGGTCGCGACTTCGGTCAATCCCTTGACGACTCCGGTCAGTCAGGGGGGCTATCTCGGGCTGCTGTTGCAGGTTCAGACGATTTTCAACCAGCAATACAACATCCGCCAGTTGAAAGAGCGGCTCGATCGACTGCATGTGACCGCTAATCAGCGACCCGACGAACTGGCTGAAGATCTGATCCGATTGCCCGAAGCGCTGGCCGTGATTCCCCCGGATGGCTCAATTGCACTCAGACGCCGTGAATTCTGGGAATTCAAAGAGGGGGCTTTGCCCGAAAAGTTCAAGGGCCGCATTCGCTTCGGCGGTTACGAGCAGCGCCTGTCTCTGCGCGGGACGATCACCGACGAAGAAGAGCAGGAGCTGCTTTCGCTCAGCGACGACCTCGACTGGCAGCGCGCGATCGCCGACCTGGCCGATCGCTCGATTCAGGAAATCGAGACGACCAATCAGCAAATTGCGCAGCTCCAAACGCAGCTCGCGCTCTCGTGCAATGGCTTGCGGACGGCGCGGGTCCAACTCCAGGATTTGGTCGACCGCTACAAGCTGTTTCTGGGGCTGCCCCCCGACATGCCGGTCACGATCGACGATTCACTGCTGAAACCGTTCGAGTTGATCGATCCCAGACTGATTCGCCTTCAAGATCGCCTGAACAACTTTGTGAAAGAACCCGCGATGGTCAGCGATTCGCACCCCGATATCGAGGCGATTCGGCGGGTCCGCAATCTGTTCGACCAGCTCGATTCCGTGAACCCCGACGCGGCCACACTGGCCGGCCTGATCGCCGAGATGCAAACGTTGGAGCAGGACATCGAGCGCGACGGCGTCGCCGGACTCGAAGCCGATTTTCGCCGCTACGACGAAAGCCTCAAGAATCGGCCCCCCAAACCCCCTTCCGACGATTGCCTGCAGGTCTACCGCGACGAAGAGGCCGACCTGCGGCTCAAATCCTCGCTGCTGGCTGCCTATCGCGAGTCTGTGGCCCAGCTCGACAAATTGAAAGTCGACGTGGGGGGCGAAAACCTGACCGAGGTCGAGCTGAGGAGAATTCTCAGGGATATCTCTGACGTCCGCGAGGACTATCTCAAGACGACGCAAAGTCTTTCGGTGGTGCAAATCAACCTGCGCGTCGACATGATCAACCTCAATCGTTTCGAAATCGACCGCGACCAGGCGGTCTCGGTCGCCCTCGAAAACCGGATGGACCTGATGAACGCCCGCGCCGCCGTGATGGACGCGCGGCGACTCGTCGAAGTCACCGCCAACCAGTTGCAGGCGGTGCTCAATATCGTCGCGGCGGGCGATGTTCGCACGCAGGGAACTCTGCTGGGCAATGGCAACCCGTTCGATTTTCGCGGCGACCAGAGCAGCCTCAGGGCGGGGGTGCAATTCACCAGCCCCGTGCAGCTCGTCCAGCAGCGCAACGATTATCGCGCGGCGTTGATCGCCTATCAGCGTGCCCGCCGCAACTACATGCGGATCGAAGACCAGGTGAAAATCGACATCCGCGTGACCTGGCGTCAGTTGAACGTACTCAAGCAGAACTTCGAAACAGCCAGGGAGAACGTCCGGGCCGCCACCGCGCAATTGGATATCACGGTCGACCTCGCGAGTGCCCCGATTTTGCCCGGTGCCGGGGGAGCGGCCGGCGCTCAGAACAACGCTGCGGGGTTAAATACTCTAAACGCCCTCAACTCGGTGCTGACCGCCCAGAACCAGATAATTCAGATTTGGGTGAGCTACGAGACGAATCGCCTTAACATCTACAACTTTATGGGTACAATGGAGATCGATGAATACGGCTTCTGGGTTGACGACTTTTACCAGAGCCGCGCCGATGCCGCTCGGGCTGGTCGCAGCGTCGACGACTGCCCTCCTGACTTGCCCGCCAACCTCACTCCCCCCAGCCCGCCGCAGGAGTTGAAGAATGACCAAACGCCACTCGAAGTTGACCCTCTCCCCCCCCAGCCGGCAGCCCGACGGACGGCACCCCGTAGAATTGACGCGGGTCGAAATGACGGGGGTGGCAATGACGGGGGGCCAAACGTCGCTGCCCGGCGCGACGAGCGCGTCCAGCTCGCCGGCGCCCAGTCCGAGGCGAGCGAACCGGCATCACCCCGGCCGCAAACCTGGCCCGACCGGCCGGCCGAGCCTGCGCCGCGGCGCCGTGGGAAAGCTGCTCGTGGGGCTGCTGGGGTTGGCGATTCTGGGCGCCGGGGGGGCGTACGCCTGGACTAAATCGCAAGGGGCCAAGAACAGCGAACGGACCGACCTGATTCTCGACACCGTCAAACGCGGTTCGCTGGAAATCAGCATCACCGAGCGCGGCAGCCTCGAAAGTTCGGCCAACACGACGCTGACCTGCCTGGTTGAAGGCGAAGCCGGGACGGGCATTCTCAAGATCGTCGACGAGGGAGCCCTCGTCGTCAAAGATCAGGTCGTGGTCGAACTCGACTCGTCGCGGCTGCGCGACAACGCCACGCAACAGCAAATCGTCGTCGAGCAGGCCGAAGCAGCAATGAAAACCGCCGAAAAGAACGTTGAAATTCAGAAAACTCAGAACGAAAGCGATATCGAGGCGGCCAAGCTCAAAGTCACATTGGCCGATATCGATCTCGAAAAGTACGAGTTCGGCGACTTCGTCCAACAGCTCAACACCATTCTGGGCGAAATTCAGCTCGCGACAGAAGACGTCCTCCGCTACGAAGAGAAATATAAATTCACGCAGCGGCTGATCACGAAGGGCTACGCCACGCAAAGCGAGCTCGAGGCCGACCGCCTCGCCAAGAAAAAAGCCGAGATCGCGCTCGCCGTCGCCCTCGAAAAGGAGACGGTGCTCAAGACCTACACGCAGAGGCGTGAAATGGCTGAAAAGAAAGCCAACTCCGAGGAATTCAAAAGAGAATTGATACGCCAAAAACTCAAGACCGATGCCGCCCTGGCCCAGCAGGAGGCCGACTATTCGGCTAAAACACTGACGTTTCAGGTCGAGAAAGAGCAGTATGAAAAGCTGCTGCGGCAAATCGAAGTGTGCGTGATCAAAGCGCCCACCGACGGGTTGGTGGTCTATGCCAACACACGCACCGGTCGAGGGGGCGGAAACGACCCGTTGATCTATGAAGGGGCCAAGGTCAAAGAGCGGCAGGCGATCATCAACCTGCCCGACATCTCCAACATGCAGGTCAACGCCCGCATTCACGAATCGAAGATCGACATGGTTCGCGAAGAGTTGCCGGCGACGATTCGCATCGATGCTTTGCCGGGCGAAGTGTTTCATGGCGTCGTCAACAAGGTTTCGCTCGTGGCCTTGTCGGGCAACTGGCCCAATTTCAACCTCAAAGAGTACATCACATTCATCAAGATCACCGACGAAACGTCGAAAATCCGATCGCTGAAGCCCGGCTTGACCGCCGAGGTCGAAATTCTCATCGATCGCCTCAATGCGGTGTTGCAAGCCCCGATTACAGCGTTCGTCGAGCGCGGCGGGCGGCAGTTCTGCTGGGTGATGGCCGACAACAAGACCATCCGCCGGGAGGTCAAGACCGGTAAATCGAACGAAATCACGACGCAGGTGATCGAAGACGAACCGTTGTACGGGAAGGGGCAGGGGATCAAAGAGGGCGATCGCGTGGTGTTGAACCCGCGCACGGTGCTCCCCAAAGAAATCGCCCTGCTCGAAGAAGATATCCCCGCCGCCAGCGATGCGCAGAATGGCTTCAAGCCGGGTGAAATGCCGCCGATTAAGGATGTCCCCAAGGGCCGCGGCGGCCCAGGGTCGGGAGGGCCGGGTGGCGCGCGCGGGGGTTCGCCCGGTGAATCGGCCGGCGGCCCGCCGGGTGCCCGGGGGGGAGCGGGTTTCGACCCCGAGGCGATGTTCGCCGCCTCGGATACGAACTCGGACGGCAAGATTACCGAGGCCGAAGCCGGCGAAAGATGGACCTTTTTGTCGGCCAGCGACAAGAACAAAGACAAAGCCGTCAGCAAAGAGGAGTTTCTCAAAGGGATCGAAGAGATGCGCCAGCGTGGCGGTGGTGCAGGTGGCGGTGGCGCGCCGAGAGGCGGCGGTCGGGGTCGCGGTGGTCCTCCGGGGGCCGGCGGCGGCTCGGGTGGTGGATCATGAAGCTCGCGGCACAGGTCGTCGACCTGACGAAGTTTTACGATCTGGGTCCGGCCATTCCGGTCGCCGGTGCCAACGACGAACTGCAATACGCGCCGATCGCGGCCAATGAAGGCCGAATCCTGGTCAAGGCGCTGCGCGGCGTCTCGATCGATTTTCCCGAGGGAGATTTCGTGGCGGTTATGGGGTCCTCGGGCAGCGGTAAGAGTACGCTGCTCAACGTCTTGGGAGGGCTCGATCGCCCCACGACGGGCCATTACGTCCTGGGGGGCGAAGACGTTTCGCAGATGGACGATGTCGAGTTGTCGCACGTCCGCAATCAGAAAATCGGCTTCATCTTTCAATCGTATAATCTGATCATGCAGTACACGGTGCTCGAGAATATCGAGTTGCCCCTGCAATACCGGCCAGGCTACCCGGCCCTGTCGGCGGCCGATCACGAGTGGTGCCTCAATCTGGCGAAAAAGGTGGGGTTGGGCGATCGTCTCGACCACCGGCCGTTTCAACTCTCAGGCGGTCAACAACAGCGCGTGGCCGTGGCCCGCTCGATGGTCAACGACCCCGAGATCATTCTCGCCGACGAACCGACCGGTAATCTCGACTCGGCGACCGGCATCGAGATCATGGAGATGCTCTGGGCCCTCAACCGCGAGGGACGCACGATTATCATGGTCACCCACGAACACGATATCGCCGAATGGGCCAAGCGGCAAATCGTGATGCGGGACGGTTTGGTCCACAAGGAAACGCGAACGCGGCCTGTACACGACACGAGCGACCCGGTGCCGCATCGACGAATGGCCTCAGCCAACGTGTGACTGGACTTTTGCCATGTCGTTTTCACGCCTGATTCGAACGGTGCAACTGGGGCTCAAAAGCCTCATGCTGCACAAGCTGCGCTCGGGGCTGACGATGCTGGGCATCGTCTTCGGCGTGTTCTCGGTGATCGCCATGCTGGCCATCGGCGAAGGGGCCAGCGCGCAGGCGCAAAAACAAATCGTGGCGCTGGGGGCGACCAACATCATCGTCCGCAGCATCAAGCCGGTCGAAGGCTCGTCCAGCGACACCAGCCAGGGGGGCACGCCGCGCTACGGCCTGCTGCGATCGGACTTCCGCCGTCTCACGAAAACTATTCCCACGGTGCTCGACGCGATTCCGATTCGTGAGTTGCCGCGCGAGGCGCGGTTTCTCAGGCACACGATGAACTGCCGGCTGGTCGGCTGCACGGCCGAGTACGTGGCGATCAATCATCTGGGGCTGCTCAAAGGGCGGTTTCTCACCGACGCCGACCAGCAGAATCTGGCCAATGTCGTCGTCCTCGCCAGCGATGTCGCGACAAAACTGTTTCCCACCGAAGACCCGTTGGGCAAGGCGCTGCAGGTCGATTCGATGTATTACACGGTGATCGGCGTGACCGCCGACCGCACCCCGTCGGCCGGCATCGGCGGCAGCCTGGCTGCGCAGGATTTCAACAAAGACCTGTACATCCCGATCAACACGTTCCGGGTTCGCCTGGGCGATCAGATTTTCACCCCCAAGCAGGGGGGCATGGATTCAGAATACGTCGAACTCAACCAGATCACACTCTCGGTCAAAACCGTCGACGACGTGCTGAAGACGGCCGACGCGGTGCGCGGCACGCTCGAAAAATTTCACACCCAGAAGGATTTTGCCGTCGTCGTCCCGCTGGAACTGCTCAAACAGGCCGACCAGTTGCGACAGATTTTCAACATCGTGCTGGGTTCGATTGCCGCGATCAGCCTGATCGTCGGCGGGATCGGCATCATGAATATCATGCTCGCGACCGTCACCGAGCGCACGCGCGAGATCGGTATTCGCCGCGCGCTGGGCGCGAGGCAGCGCGACATCATCGAGCAGTTTCTGACCGAAACGGTCGTGCTTTCGGGATCCGGCGGGCTGTTGGGCGTCGGGCTGGGCTTAATGACCCCCTATGCCTTCCTGTTGATCCGCTGGGTGACGTTCAATTTTATTCTTGATACGAAGCGCGGCACCCTTTCGGAAACGACCCGCATGTTCTCTGAAATGCAGCCGACCGTCGCCCTGTGGAGCCTGCCCCTCGCGTTCGGCATCTCGGTCGGCATCGGCATCCTGTTCGGGCTGTACCCCGCGCACGCCGCCGCGAAGCTCGACCCGATCGAAGCCCTGCGGCATGAGTAGGTCCCGCTGGCAGGTCCCGCTTGCCGAGCGGGACTTTGGGGGGCGTGAAAATCTTCCGCAGCGAGCATAGGGCAACGACCGGCGCGCCGACGTCCGTAGCCTGAGCGGTCCTGTCCGGCAGACAGGACCTACCGCCGAGCGGGACTTTGGGGGTGCGCAAATCATTCGGAGCGCGCGCAGGACAACGACTGGGGCCCCGGCGCCGGCGTCGACGCCCGAGCGACCTGCGCGGAATAACGACAATCAGCGCCAATCGATCGATCCCAGCCAGGTAGTCTGTGCGTCTTTCAGCGTGAGCGGGATCTCGTTGGCGCCATCGGCATCGATGGTCTGGAGGTGGTCGGGGAACTGATGCCGCCGGCGCACGGCATGCTTGGCAGGCCGTGCAGGCAGCGCCAATTCTGCGGCGGGGCGAACTGGCAGTGCGAGTAACCGGGCACACGTCTTGCGGTGCGTGGCATCGGACGCGGGTTGATCATACTGCACGCGGCCATTCGCGAGATGTTCATAGCGAGCCGTGTGCCGTCAGGCCACGGGTTTCGTGCGGCGATGAAAAACCCGCCGCCTGACGGCATGCGGCTCGCTAAAGTCTCATCTTTGGCCCCCTGAGGTATAACGGCATGCGACCCGCGCTGCGACGGGGGCACTTCTTTTTCAACGGCCCGCTTGGAGGCTATGTGGTATTTTGGTAGCGGTCCTCGAGTTCGGCAAGGAGGAGAGGGCGTTGTTTCGTGGAGCGGGCGCGGCGCATGAGTTTGCGTCGAGCGAGGGCTTGAAGTTGACTGGCGGGAGGCGCGGC
>SIAF01000018.1 GCA_009691905.1 Planctomycetaceae bacterium
TCGCGGTCTTGAGCCGCACATGGACCGCAGTTCGGGATGCAATGTTCGCCTCTCAGATTCCAACGCTACCCCGAACTCACGGGCCGATTCGTAGTCGTCCAATTGCAAATGCCGCATAAAAATGTGGGATTGAATGGATCGCACCCTCTTGAATGAGGGTGCAGCGCAAATCGACAGTGTTGTCTCGGAGGACGACGAACATCGTTCACATCGTCGATTCGTCAGCACACAATTGCCTTATTGAATACTTTCAAGTCGCCTTTTGCGCAATGTACGCGTTCACAAGAATTGAACTGCTCTTGGTGAATTTGCGGGTGTGCGGGTATTCTGCCGGCCATCATGGCGGAAACGAAGCCGGCAAACGGATGCCAGCGATGCGCGAAACTGGAAGCCCGCGTGGCCGCCCTCGAAGCGCGGTTGGCGCGGTCGGAGAGACACTCGGGCAATTCCTCCAAACCGCCTTCCAGCGATGTTGTCAAACCGCCCAGGAAGCACTGGAAACCGGGCCGACCCAAGCGGCGCAAGATCGGCGGTCAGCCCGGACATGCGCGGCATCTGCGAACGCGGTTTTCGCCCGAAGAGCTCGATCGGCACTGGGTCTGGAAGTACGACGAATGCCCGTGTTGCGGCGGCCGGCTGGTTGATTCCGATCAGCCGCCCCGCGTGCTGCAACAAATCGAGTTGCTGGAAACACCGGTGCAGGTCGAGCAACACGACAGTCAGCCGCAATGGTGTGCCCGTTGCGAGAAGACCTTCGTCCCCCGGTTGGTGAGCGACAGCTTGGAGACTCCGTAAGAGGCGCTGTTGACCATGCTGCCCAAGGAGGGCCGACTGAACGTTGACGAAACAGGTCACAAGGAGAACGGCCAGCGGCTGTGGACCTGGTGCTTTCGAGCCTGCTTGTACACCGTCTACAAGATTTCTCCCTCGCGCGGCAGCGACGTGCTGATCGAGGTGCTGGGAAAGGAGTTCAACGGCCTGTTGGGCTGCGACTATTTCAGCGCCTACCGGAAGTTCATGCGGCTGAACGAAAACGTGCTGCTGCAGTTCTGCCCGGCCCACCTCATCCGCGATGTGAAGTTTCTGGTGGAACATCCGGACCCGAAGAATCAGGCCTATGGCAAGCGATTGCTGGCCGACTTGCGCAAACTGTTCGGCGTGATCCACCGTCGCGACAGCTATGCCACGCCTCAGACGTTTTGCCGGTCGTTGGAAAAGGCACGCAACCAAATGGTGTGGGACGCGACGCTGGAATCGCCGCACACCCGCGAGGCCACGGCCCTGGACGAACGCTTCTATCAGCACACGGAGAGCTATTTCCGCTTCATCAGCGAGCCAGCCATCGAACCGACAAATAATCTGGCGGAGCAAGCCCTGCGGTTCGTGGCCATTCATCGGCGGATCACCCAAGGGACGCGCAGCGAAGACGGCCGCCGATGGTGCGAACGAATCTGGACGGTGATTCAGACCTGTGGCCAACAAGGCCGCTCGGTGTTCGAGTTCTTGTATGCGGCAGTCGCGGCACATCTCAACTCCCAGTCCGCCCCAACACTCGCACCCAACACGTCGTAGCGCCGGCGCCGCCCTCCGCGGCCTGCCTGACTGACTTCCCACACCCATCGCCGTGCGCACTTTGCACTCCCACTGCACGCCGCCCACGGGACGTCACGTCAAATTCCGTGAACCGGTACTGCGCAATACACTAACCGAATGCGAAAGAGAATTGAACTCACTCAACTCCGCGATTGCGCGCTAAAAATGCAGGAAGAAACTGGATTGCGGAATGCTTTCGTTGATAGCCGATGGTAAATAGCTCATGAAAAATCCGCTCGACGTCTCGGAAAGCGGACCGGTTCGTGCCTGAGTCACGCGCCGATCTCCTCGAGCAGACGGGTGAATCGCTCACAAGGGAATGCTTGATGGTCTGCAAAATCGGCCCCAGCCGCCTGCCCCTTACGGCGAATTGGAGGGGGCGGACATCTCGGACCCGTAGACCGATCAACAATAAGTCGGGGCTTGCGCACGGGACCTGAAGCTACATCGGCCTTCGGCTTCCAATCTTGCCGTCACACTTGACGCGGACGTGGAGCAGTCGCTATCGTATGCGGGAACTTGGATGGGTTAAGTCCGACGCGTGACCACGACCCCTGCCTGCCCGTAGCCCGCCGCTCAATACCGTCAAATAACAACGCTCTTCCCAACCGCGTTGGTTACCCGCCAGAAAAACGCCCCACGCACACATTTGTGCGGCGTCCCCCGTGTCACGGTACGCTGATTGCAGCGTAGATTTTCGTTCAGGAATGCGGCAACCGACGGCTTGGCCGGTCTGACTGGAACGTCATCAATCTTTAGTTGGACAGCGCCACTTTAGAAGATAGGAAAGATCAGTTACCGTAAGTCGTTATTCCTTGGCGTCCACACTTTACCCAATGTGACAAGTGGCGCTGTCCAATTAGGAACTTGAGCAAAACAATGGCGAACACTCCTCGCAAGATCACCGGTACTGAGATTTCCGGCACCTGGAATGACGATCCCGCACATTTCCGACCGGTTTCGCGCCGCAATTTTCTGACGGTGGGCGCCTTGGCGGGCATTGGCAGCCTGACACTGCCCGACCTCCTGCGATTGCGAGAAGCTCGGGCCGAACAGAAGAACTACGCCCACTTCGAAGGGCCGGCCAAGTCGATCATCCACATTTTCCTTCCCGGCGGGATGGCGCATCAGGAGTCGTTCGACCCCAAGCCTTACGCGCCGATCGAGTACCGCGGCGAAATGGCGCAGGTGGCGACAAAAATCTCGGGCGAGTCGTTCGGCGATACACTGCCGCGAACCGCGGGCATCGCCGACCGCCTGACGGTCATTCGTTCGATGACACACGGCGAAGCGGCCCATGAGCGGGGGACGCACAATATGTTTACCGGGTATCGGCCGAGCCCGGCGCTGCAGTTTCCCAGTATCGGCAGCGTGATCAGTCACGAGTATGGTCCGCGAAACAACCTGCCCCCCTACGTTTGCGTTCCCAGCTTGCCCAATATTTACGCAGGAACCGGCTATTTGAGCTCGGCTTTTTCGCCATTCAGTCTCGGGAGCGATCCGGCGGCAGGGGGCTTCAAAGTTCAGGATCTGGGGCTGCCCGGCGGCATCGACGACTCGCGGTTCGCCACGCGCAAGAACATGTTGGCGTCGGTGAACGACCATTTCATCAAGAAAGAGAAATCAGACGGACTGACGGCGATGGACACGTTCTACGATCGGGCGTACAGCCTGATCAGTTCGCCCCAGGCCCGCGAGGCATTCAATATCGAAGCCGAACCGGCGGCCATCCGCGACGAATACGGTCGCAATACCGCCGGTGCCCGCATGCTGCTGGCGCGGCGATTAGTCGCGGCCGGCGTGCGCCTGGTCAATTTGACGTATGGCGGCTGGGATATGCACAACGCGATTGTACAGGGGTTTCGCGGCCAGATGCCCGCCTTCGATCAGGCCTTTGCGGCCCTGATCACCGATCTCGAGCGCACGGGCCTGTTGAAAGAGACGCTGGTCATGATTTCGTCCGAGTTCGGTCGGACTCCCAAAATCAACGCCACCGCGGGGCGCGATCACTGGCCCAAGGTGTTCAGCGTGGTGCTGGCCGGCGGCGGCATCAAGGGCGGCAGCATCTACGGGATGTCGAATTCAACCGCGTCGGAGCCGGAAGATAACCCGATCGGTCCCGAAGACCTGTTCTATACGATTTATAATTGCCTCGGGATCGTCGCCGACAAAGAGTTGATGGCGCCCGGCGACCGTCCGATTGAAATCATCGACGGCGGTAAAGTCCGCAAAGAACTGCTGGCCTGACAGCCGTCGCTTAGCCGCGACCCGAAGGGGAGTCCGATGCCTCTACAGGCGTCACCCCGCAGCAACAATCAACGAAGCGCGTTCGAGCTCTGAGAAGGCTCGGGATCGCGGCGATTGAACGCCTTTCACCTGGAGCTGAACGAGCAACACCATGTTTGTGCGCAATTTTCTCGTCTGGCTTCGCGTGGGCCTGCTGTCGGCGGCCTTGGTGTCGGTTTCCTCCGTAGACGCCGCCTCTCCGTCCCTCGGCGGCGTCGCTCCTCGCGGCGCGCAGCGCGGGACCGAGATCGAAGTCGTCCTCAGCGGCGGGCAACTCGACGACGCGCAGGAGGTGCTGTTCTACGAAACGGGGATCGAAGTCGCGAAATTCGAGGTTGTGAATGCCGGTTTGGTGAAGGCGACATTGAAGGTTGCCGCCGATTGCCAGCTTGGCAGCCATCGTTTGCGACTGCGAACGGCGACCGGCCTCTCAGACCTCAGGCTCTTTTTCGTCGGGGCCTTGCCCGAAACGACCGAGGTCGAACCCAATAACGACTTCGCGATGCCGCAACCGATCGCGATGAACGTGACAGTTAACGGCACGGCCGAAAACGAAGACGTCGACTACTTCGTGGTCGAAGCAAAAAAGGGAGATCGCATTACCGCCGAGGTCGAGGGCATTCGTCTGGGAATCACGCTGTTCGACGTCTATGTGGCGATCATGAATGCCGCGCGATTCGAGCTGGCCGCCAGCGACGACAACGCCCTGGTCTGGCAGGACGGCATCGCTTCGATCATTGCCCCCGAAGACGGCAAATACATCATCCAGGTGCGTGAAAGTTCTTACGCCGGTAACGGCGCGTGCCTGTACCGCGTGCACATTGGTCATTTTCCGCGGCCCCTGGCGGTGCTGCCCGCCGGCGGGCGGCCGGGCGAGACGTTGCCCGTGAAATTTCTGGGCGATGTCGCCGGCGAGCGAGTTGAAGAGGTCACCCTGCCGCCGGCGCTGCAAAGTTCGTTCGGGTTGTTTGCGAAAGACGAGAAGGGGCTGGCCCCTTCGCGGATTCCCTTTCGGCTCTCAGACCTGGGGAACGTGCTCGAACAGGAGCCGAATGAGACGCACGAGAACGCCACGAAATTCGCCGCACCGACGGCCCTCAACGGGGTGATCGGCGCGGCCGGCGATCAGGACAATTTCCGTTTCACGGCCCGCAAGGGAGAAGCGTTCGACATTCGCGTACACGCCCGCAGCATTCGCTCGCCGCTCGACCCGGTGCTTACGATCAGCGCCGCCGGCGGCCCGGCAGTGGCTGCCAACGACGACAGTGCCGGGCCCGATTCGTACATTCGCTTCGGCGTCCCCAATGACGGTGAATACGTAATCAACGTCCGCGACCATCTGGGGAACGGCGGTGTGGCCTACACCTATCGGGTCGAACTGACGCCGATCAAGCCGGCACTGGTCCTCTCGACGAACGAATTTGTGCAGTACGTCCAGCCGACCGTCTCGATCCCCAGGGACAATCGGTTCGCCCTCGTGCTATCGGCGGCGCGCTACGATTTTGGCGGCCCGTTGTCGATCGTTGCCGAAAACCTCCCCGAAGGCGTCACCATCGAATCGCCGGGAATGCCGGCCAATTCGACCGTCGTCCCGGTGATGTTTCACGCCACGCCCGAAGCGGCTGTCAGCGGGAAGCTGGCCGACTTGATCGGCAAGCTGACCGATCCCAATCAGCCGGGTCTCGAAGTCACAGGCCGCGTCGAACAGCCGATCGTTCTCGTCCGCGGGCAGAACCAGATTCCCTTTTGGACCGAAAGCACGCAGCGTCTACCGGTCGCCGTAACCAATGAAAGCCCGTTTTCGATCAGCATCGTCGAGCCCAGGGTGCCCCTGGTCCGTGGCGGCCAGATCGACCTCAAAGTCGTGGCGACGCGCAAAGAGGGCTTCAAGGCTCCGATCAAGGTCGACATGCTGTGGCTTCCGCCGGGGCTGGGGGCCAGCGGTTCGATCGCGATTGCCGAGGGTCAAACCGAGGCGCTGATCCCCATGAATGCCGCCGGCAACGCCGAGTTGTCGACCTTCAAAATCGCCGTGCGCGGCGAAGCCAACGCGGGCAACGGCAACATCATGGTCTCGACGCCGTTCGCCAACCTGCGGGTCGCCGACATGTACCTCAACCTGGCCTTCGAGCAGGCGGCCGTCGAGCAGGGCAAAGCGACGGAAATGGTCGTCCACGTGCAGAAGCAATTCGATTTTCCAGGGCTGGCGAAAGTCGAACTTCTCGGGCTGCCCAACAAGGCGGTGACGACGGTTCAGGATGCGACCATCGAGACCAAAGACATCATTTTCAAAATCGCCACTGACGCCACGACTCCCGCCGGCAATCACCAGAACCTGTTCTGCCGCGTGATCGTGACCGAGAATGGCGAGAGCGTGATTCACAATATCGGCACCGGCAAACTGCGTGTCGATGTGCCGCTGCCCCCCAGGAAAGATGAACCCGCCCCGATGCCGGTCGCCGAAAAGCCGGCCGAACCGATGCCCGCGGTCGTGAAACGCCTGTCCCGCCTCGAACAATTGCGGCTCGAACAGCAGGAAAAAGAAAAGGCGAAGAAGAAGAAGTAGACAGCGAGCCGGTGGGTTTACCCCACCGGTCCGTAACACCGGGGGGATTAACCCCCCGGCTCGCTAGCGGTTCTTTGCGAATCCTCACGAAACTGAATGAACGGACGACCGATGCGTTTCCAACTGACGGCTATTGCTGCTATCACTTTGTTGATCGGGATCGCGCCCGTGTCGGCCCAGGAGCCGGCAGTCAAAGAGCTGCGCGTTTTTCCTCCGCAACTCACGTTGCTGACAGCCAAAGATCGGCAACTGCTGGTCGTGCAGGCGGTGTATTCCGACGGCTTGATGCGCGATGTGACCAGCCGTGCCACGCTGACATTCGCCAACCCGGCCCTCGTGCGCCGCGAAGCCAACACGCTCTGGGCTGCGGCTGACGGCGAGACCGAACTTAAAGTCGAGTTCGGCGGCCAGATGCTGACGGTGCCGGTCAAAGTCGAGAAGGCCGCCCAACCGCGGCCGATCAGTTTCAAGCTCGACGTGATGCCGATTTTCATGAAGTCCGGCTGCAACAGCGGCAGTTGTCACGGCGCGGCGCGGGGCAAAGACGGGTTTCGCCTGTCGCTGTTCGGTTACGATCCCGACGGCGATCACTTTCGGTTGACGCGCGAGCTTTCGGGTCGGCGGCTCGACCTGGCGGTTCCGCAGGCCAGTCTGGCCATCGAGAAGTCGATCGGCGCCGTCCCGCATACGGGAGGCAGGCAGTTCGAGGCCGACAGCGAACGGTGTCGCGATTTTGTTGAGTGGATCGCCGCCGGGGTGCCCGTCGACCCGGTCGACCTGCCCACCTGCGCCAGCCTCGAAATCTATCCCAAACAGGCGGTGCTCGACGGTGAAGGTGAAACGCAGCAGACGACGGTCATTGCCCGCTACTCCGACGGCACCGATCGCGACGTCACGTCACTGGCGCTGTTTCTGTCGAACAACGACAACTCGGCGTCGATCAACGACGCCGGGATGGTTACGGCGGGCAAACGCGGCGAAGCCTACGTGATGGCCCGCTTCGCGACTCACACTGTCGGCTCGCAGTACATCGTGCTGCCCAAGGGACTGCAATTCACCTTTCCCGAGACGACGCCGGCCAACTATGTCGACGAACTGGTCAATGAAAAACTCAAGAAGCTGCGGCTCGCCCCCTCGGCGATTTGTTCTGACGAAACGTTTATCCGCCGTCTGTATCTCGACCTGACGGGAACGCTTCCCACGGTCGACGAATTCCAGCGGTTCATGGCCACGGCTGAACCCGACAAGCGCCATCGACTGATTGACGAACTGCTTAATCGAAAAGAGTTCACCGAGTTGTGGGTGGGCTACTGGGCCGAGTGGTTGATGGTCCGCTCGTCACAGGTCATCAGCTACAAGGCGATGCTGCAGTACTACAACTGGCTGGCCGACCAGATCGGCCGCAACGTGCCTCTCGACAAGATGACGCAGGACCTGCTGGGGGCCAACGGCGGCACGTTCAAGGTCCCGCAGACGAACTACTATCAGAACGAAACCGACACGCTCAAAGTCGCTGAAAATGTGGCGCAGGTCTTCATGGGCATGCGCATTCAATGTGCGCAATGCCACAACCACCCTTTCGATCGCTGGACGCAGGACGACTACTACAGCTTCGCCGCGTTCTTCTCGCAGGTCGGCCGCAAGGGGGGAGAAGACTACCGTGAAACGATCGTCTTCAATTCCGGCGGCGGCGAAGTCGCCCATCCCGTCGGCGGCCGGGTGATGGCCCCCAAATTTCTGGGGGGCGATGTGCCGAATGTCGCCGGCAAAGACCGCCGCATCGTGATGGCCCAATGGCTGGCTTCGCCGCAAAACCCCTATTTCGCGAAAAACTTCGCCAATCGCGTCTGGGCGCACTTTTTCGGCCCGGGGATCATCGACCCGGTCGACGACGTGCGGATCAGCAACCCCGCCTCGAATCCCGAACTGCTCGATGAACTCGCAAAACGTTTCACCGCCACCAACTACGACTTCAAGCAACTCGTCCGCGACATCTGCCGCTCGCAGGCCTACCAGCGCTCGACCGAGCGCAACGAAAGCAACGCCAGCGACGAGAAAAATTTCGCGCATGCCAACCTGCGGCGAATCAAAGGCGAATCGCTGCTGGATTGCATCAGCCAGGTCACGAATACCAAAGACAAGTTCCAGGGCTTGCCGGTCGGCGCGCGGGCCGTGCAGATCGCCGACGGCAACACCTCGACCTATTTTTTGACGACCTTCGGCCGCGCGACCCGCGAAACGGTTTGCTCGTGCGAAGTCAAAATGGAGCCAACCCTCTCGCAGGCCCTGCACTTGCTAAACGGCGACACCGTCAACAACAAAATTCAGGCCGGCGGCCTGATCGACAAATGGCTCGCTGAGAAAGTCGAGCCGCTGCAAATCGTCGAGCGGCTGTACATTGCCACCTTGAGTCGCCGCCCCAATCCGACCGAGCAGGCCAATTTCCAGGCGCTGCTCTCTCCCGGCAGCGACGTCAAAACCACATTGGTCGACCTGTTCTGGGCGCTGCTCAACAGCCGCGAGTTTATTTTCAACCATTAGTTGATTGGTCAAATCCAATATGAGGAATGGTATTTTTTCGAGAATCAATGCGATGACCGTAAGGAAATCCAGTCGCCAAATGCTCTTTTCACTGGGCGCGCTCGTCGCGCTGTTGACGGTACCGCTGGATTCCGTTCACTCCGAAGAGGCCAAGCCCGACGAGAAGGTCAACTTTCAGGATCACGTCCTGCCGATTTTTCGCGCCAAGTGCGGCACTTGCCACAGCGCCGGACAGGCCAAGGGGGGGTTGGTGCTTGAGAGTTTCGCCGCGGCGATTCAGGGAGGGGCTTCAGGAGCGGTCGTCGAACCGGGCGACCTCGACGGCAGCCGGTTGTGGGCGCTGGTGGCCCATAAAGAGCAGCCGGCCATGCCTCCCAAAGAGCCCAAGCTGCCCGATGAAACCCTGGCCGTGATTCAGAAGTGGATCGAACAAGGCGCGCTGGAGACCAAAGACAGCCAGCCGAAGGTCAAAAAGAAGGCCCAGTTCTCGCTCAGTCCGACCGACATCTCGGGCGACAAGCCGGCCGGTCCCCCGCCGATGCCCGAAAATCTTTCCACCGAGCCGCTGACGGTTTCGCCCCGCGGCAATGCTGTCACCGCCTTGGCCGCCAGCCCCTGGGCGCCGCTGGCGGCGGTCGCCGGGCACAAGCAGGTGCTGTTGTACAACCTCGACGATCAAACGCTGGCCGGTGTGCTCCCCTACCCCGAGGGGACGATTCACGTTCTGCGATTCAGCCGCAACGGGTCGCTGCTGCTGGCCGGCGGAGGGCGCGGCGGGCAGTCGGGCCGCGTGATTGTGTTCGACGTGAAATCCGGCAGTCGCGTGTTCGAGGTCGGCGCCGAGCCCGACGTCGTGCTGGCCGCCGACATCAGCCCCAATCACGGTCAGATCGCCCTGGGGGGGCCGAAAAAAATGGTTCGCGTCTACTCGACCGCCGATGGCGAGCAGTTGTTCGAGATGAAAAAGCACACCGACTGGATCACCGCGGTCGAATTCAGCCCCGACGGAGTGCTGCTGGCCACAGGCGATCGCGGCAACGGCCTGGTCGTCTGGGAAGCTAATACCGGCCGCGAATTCTATGTGCTCAATGGCCACGGCGCCGGAGTGACCGGCCTCAGTTGGCGCGTCGATGCCAACGTGCTCGCCAGCGCCAGCGAAGACACGACCGTGCGCTTGTGGGAAATGACCAATGGCACGCAGGTCAAAGCGTGGGGCGCACATGGCGGAGGTGCGTCGGCGGTCTGGTTTCTGCGCGACGGACGGCTGGCGTCGAACGGTCGCGACCGTGTTTCCAGGCTGTGGGACCAGAACGGCGCCCAGGTGCTGGCCTTCGCCGCACACAACGATCTGGGGATGAAAGTTGCCTTCTCCGAAACGAGCAATCTGGTTCTCGCCGGCGATTGGACCGGCGCGGTCCGGCTGTTTGACGGCAAAGACGGCACCGAGCGCGGCACGCTGGTGACAAACCCTGCTCCGATCGCGGCTCGCCTCGACGCAGCAGTGAAAGCGGCCGAAGCCGCGAAAGCCGCCGCCGATCAGGCCGCTGCGCAACTGGCCGCCGCCCAGAAGGTCGTCGACGACAAGAAGGCCGCAGCCGAGGCCGCCGTGAAAGCGTCAACCGATGCGCAGGGGGCCGCCACGACCGCCCAGACTGGCAAAGCCGACGCCGACAAATTGCTCGTCGCCAAAGTCGACCTCTTGAAATCGACGGAAACGGCCATCGCCGGCTCGACCGTTGCGGTCGAGAAGGCCCGGCAGGAAAAAGAAGCGGTCGAAAAAGCCGAAGACAAGACCGACTTGCCCGCGAAGACGCAGGCGCTCGAAGCGGCTGAAAAATCGCTCGCGACAGCGAAGAAGGCGATGGAAGCCGCCGCCCAGGAGAAGGGGGCCGCTGAAAAAGCAATTGTCGATGCCGACGCGAAAGTCAAAGCGACCATCGATGCCGCGACCGCCACGAAGGCCGTGGCCGACAATGCGATTGCCGAAGCCAACCCGACTCCTGAGATGACGAAAGCCATCGAGCAGGCCGCCGCCGTTTCGAAGCAGGCGACTGACCACGCGACGGTGAAGCAGGCGGTGGTCGCCAAGGTGACGACAGAAAAGAACCGGCCCGCGGCCAACGCGGTGGCGACGCCGTAGACCTGGCACAATATCGTTGCCTGGTTATATATTTCACGCAGCAATGAGTGAGATGTTCGGGATTCTTCCATTTCTCGTTGGATGCCGCCTGGTATTTCGCAGGTCTCCTGCGCGCGCGGTGACAGCCGGTGCATGTGCTCCATAACCGAAGCGCTGAAGTTGCGACTCGATCGGCCAATCACTCGAAGTCCTCGTGGCATTCACGAAATCGCTGCCAACACCGCTTGGGGGAGTCTACCACTTTGGATGACGTCGAACCGTTCCAGGAATTCCGACCGGTTCCAGAAACCTCGGCTGAGCGCTTGCGGGTCATCCGCGGTAATTCAGCCGGTTTTTTCCAAGTGGCCCGGTCGTTCGTTGTCACCTTGATCGTACTTGGTGCCGCGGCACTCTCAGTCCGCGCCGACGACGATGAAGATGATGACGACGAGCCCGTATTGCCCGGCCTGGCGGCCCACTACGAAGCCGCGTCGGGCGAGACGCAAATCGCCTTCGATCGCTTCGACCCGCTGCCGACGTTGCTGCTCGCCGCCGGCGAAGCCCCTGATCCGCGATTGCCTCCCACCGACTGGCAGGTGGTCTGGAAGGGGCTGCTCTACGTTCGGTCGCCGGGACGGTACGAGTTCAGCGCGCGCAGCAGCGGCAAGCTGGTCGTGCGAATCGACGATAAGGCGGTGCTCGAAGCCCAGCCCGGTGCCGACCGACTCGCGACGATCGGCAGTTCGCCGCTGGAGTTGGGTTTCGGCGGTCATCCGTTGGAAGTTCGGTTCGTACAGCAGGGGGCCGGTGCCGAATTGAAACTGTCGTGGAAGTCTGCCGATTTCGCCATCGAGTCACTGCCCGTGTTCGCGGTCGGACACTCGCGAAAAACCCACGGCGACGAAACCGACCGCTTCTTCCAGGGGCGGCTGCTTGCCGAAGAGCACAGTTGTACTTTGTGCCATCAGCCGAGCCCTCAGTCGCCGTTGTCGCAAGTGCTGGCGACGCGACCCGGCCCGAGGCTGACCGACAGCGGTTCGCGGCTGGCGGCGGTATGGATCTTTCACTGGCTCGACAACCCGCAGGCGTTTCGCCCCGAGGCGGTCATGCCGCGCCTGTTTCCGGCCGATCGGCGGGGGATGCTCGAGCGGCACGCCGTGGCGGCGTTTCTCGCCTCGCGTGGCAAGCCCCCCGACCCGCGCCGACTCGACGAGGGTCAGGTCAAAAACTGGCCCGTGCAGGGGCAGGCGCTGTTCGAATCGCTGGGGTGTCTGGTCTGCCACGAAAAACAGGGCGACCTGCCCGCGAGGGCCACGCTGATCGGCCTGGGACAAAAGACGACTCCCGAGGCTCTGGCGGCCTTCCTGCAAAATCCCGGTGCCATCGATCCGGCCGGGCGGATGCCGGCGTTCGCGTTTGCCAATGGCGACGACCCGCTGCGGATTGCGCTCTATCTGACCTCGCGCGACGCCGCCGAGCACAAGCCTCTCAGTCTGCCCGCCGTGCCTGTCGCCGAAAACATCCGGGGCGCGCTGTTCGACAATGGAGTCCCGCAATCCGAAATCGACCGGCTCATCAAGCGGCCTGTCGACGAACAACTGCACGCGCTGGGCCGACAGGTGCTGCGCGTCAAGCGCTGCACCGCCTGCCACGAAATCCAGGTTCCCGGTGAAGAAGAGTTCTGGAAGCCCCTGCCTGCCACCCACGACTTCACGGCCATCGCCCGCCGGCCGCGCGGCGGATGCAGCGATCGTTCGCGCCGGCCGACACACGACGGCGTGCCCTGCTTCGGGCCTCCCTCCGATCAATCCCTCGAGCAAATCCGCAGCAATGCCCGGCGCGGCCAGGAGATACGTGATTTTCTGACGCAGGCCGCGACAGCTCTCGGGACCCCCGCCCCCGGTGAAACGGCGAAACTGACACTCGAACGTCTCAACTGCACCGGTTGTCATCTGCGTAACGGTCAGGGGGGGCTGGCCGAATCGACCGTGGCCCGCCTGTTAACCAATCAAACCGAGCAAAACGCCGAAGCGGTCTCGCCCCCGACGCTGACGGGCATCACTGAAAAGCTATTGGCGCCGTCGATCAGGCAGGTGCTCGACGGACAGCAGCGATCGCGTCCCTGGATGGGCATGCAGATGCCGCGCTTCGACGCCGCGCACGTCGGGCCGTTGCCGGCCGCCCTTGCGGCGGCCGACGGCGAACCGCTGCATAACGACCCCTTTCAACCTCCGGCGGACCCGGCGCTGATCGACGCGGGGCGTCTCCTGGTCGGCGAGAAGGGCTTCAGTTGCACCAAGTGTCACGACATGCTGGCGATCGCCAGTCTGGGAACGCGCGGACCCGATCTGGTCAATGTCCCGCAGCGCGTGACGTACGACTGGTACGAACGCTGGATGACCGATCCGCAGCGGTTGCAGCCCGGCACGCGCATGCCGACCGTGTTTTTCGGGGGCAAGAGTGCCTATCCGCATCTGCTCGATGGGGTTCCTGCGCAGCAGCGACTGGCGATGTGGCAATATCTGCTCGTCTGTCGCAGCCTGCCTTACCCCGAGGGCTTGAAACCTCCCGTCAAATTGCAGTTCCCTTCGTCCGACAACGTGCAGGTGGTGCGAACGTTTCTGCCGGATCTCAGCGCCCGGGCGATCGCCATCCGCAGCCCGGGAGGTTTGCATCTGGCGTACGACGCGCAATCGTGCCGGCTGAGCTACGCCTGGTCGGGGGAATTTCTCGACATGCGTCCGGTCTGGGACGGACGTGGCGGGAACCAGGCGGCGATTGAAGGTGCCGTTTTCTGGACGGCCCCCGCCGGCTTTCCCTGGGAGGTGACCGGTTCGTCAGCCGCAGTGCCCGATTTTTCGAATCGAGGCAGCGACACATCGCTGGGGGCGATCGCCCCGCAGGATGGCAAGCTCTACCCGACGCGCCTCAATTTCCGCAAGCTTCAGTCACACCCCGATCGGACGACTCTGGCGTACGAGCTCGAGCTCGGCGACGACCGCGTGGCGACATTTGCTGAAACGGTCGCGACATTTCGCACCGAACTAGCGATCGGAATCACCCGCGATTTCGTCATCACGACTCCCCTCGGACAATTCGTGTGGCTCAGTGCCGCGATGGCCGATCAGCCCCCCGATTGGCAGACGGCCGATGGCCGTCGCGGCCGGTTGGATTTCGGCGACAAGACCGCCCCCGGCGCGGCGGTCGTGTCGTTTGTCCAGAATGGCCGCCGCTACGTGGTCGATCAGCGCGACGGCTCAGTCGAGAGCGACTGGCTCGCCGTCGAGCGCGGCGACCGCTGGTCGCTCGTGCTGCGCGTTCCCGCGCATGGCGAGCCGCCGCAGACCGCGATTCATCTGCGGTTGCTCAAGCCGATCGACGATCAACCGCCGACACAGGCCCGCGTCGCGACCCTCGAACTCATGAAACCCAAACCGCGTGCAGCCGCCAGGGATCGCTGAGGCCGGCGAGCATTTTACATTGGCTTTGAATCGCACGAACTCGCGGCTCCCGCTTCGGAAAGAATTGACATGCATCGAACGATCAGGAATTTAGTAGCCGCGCTGGTGTTGCTGGGAATCGTCGGCCGACAAGCGTCGGCCCAGGACGATCTCGTCTACGTCAAAAAAGCCACGCGCGACGAGACACTCAAGGCGTCACTCGAAGCCAGCGGCCTTCCCGCCTGGCCCGTCGAGTGGCGGGTCACGGGGCCGTTCGAAAACGCCGGCCTCGAGACGATCTATCCCCCCGAGCAGAAAGTCGATCTTGCGGCCAAGTACTCCATCAAAGGCGGGGGCGAAGCGGGGTGGAAGAAAGTCGTCTTTGCCGATGGCCAGGTCCACGACCTCAAAACGGTGTTCCAGCAGGCGGACAACAGCCTGTGCTACCTGTACAGGTCGATTCACGTGTCACGCGCCACGAAGGTCCGCGTCAGCCTGGGCAGCGATGATGGAGTCATGCTGTTCGTCAACGGCAAAAAGGTCTTCGCCAATGACGCCGTGCGGCCGGCTGCCGCCGATCAGGATTTTGCCACGCTCGATCTCAAGCAGGGTCACAACGACATTCTGCTGAAAATCTCGAACCGGGGGGGCGATTGGGCCTTCTATTTCAAGCCGACGATCTCGGCAAAGATCGAGGCCCGGCTGCAGCGCCGACTGGAGGCCGACTTTCCCGCAGGGGGCGAGGCAACCGCTTACCGCGTCGATTCGATCCCGCTCCCCGAGGGAGAACTGATCGAGGGCGGGGGGCTGGCGTTTCGACCCGACGGCAAGCTTTACCTGGCCACGCGGCGCGGCGACATCTGGCTTGTCGAAAACCCGCTTGCCGACGACCCCGAAGAGGTGCGGCTGAAACTCTACGCCCGTGGGCTGCATGAGATTCTGGGGCTGACCCTCGTCGGTGACAACGACTTGTATCTCGTCCAGCGCCCCGAGATCACCCTCGTTCGTGACACCAATGGCGACGACGAGGCCGACGAATTCATCACGCTCAACGACAAGTTCGGCGTTTCAGGAGATTACCACGAATACCTGTTCGGGCCGGCCCGCGACGAGGCCGGCAACCTGTTTGTGACTCTCAATGTGGGTTTTGGCGGCGGGCATCAGTCGAAGGTTCCCTATCGCGGCTTCTGCCTCAAAATCACGCCGCGCGGGAAGCTCGAACCGTTTGCCTATGGTTTGCGCAGCCCCAACGGCATCAATTTCAGTCCCGACGGTCGGCTGTATTATACCGACAATCAGGGCGAATGGGTGGGGGCGTGCAAAATGCACGAGTTGCGAAAGGGAGATTTCTGCGGCCATATGGCCAGCGTCCGCTGGTGGGAAGGAAAGCAAGACGGCGACCGCCCCGAAATGACTCCCCCCGCGCTGTGGTTCCCCTACGAGATGAGCAAATCGACCACCGAACCGGTGTGGGATACGACCGCGGGAAAATTCGGACCGTTTGCCGGACAGTCCTTCATCGGCGAACTGACGAATTCACTGATCATGCGAGCCAACCTCGAAGAAGTCGGCGGACGAATGCAGGGAGCTGTGTTTCTGTTCCGGCAGGGGTTTCACTGCGGCGTCAATCGCCTGGCCTTCGCTGCTGACGGTACGCTGTTCGTCGCCGAGACCAACCGCGGCTGGGGTTCGGTCGGCGGCCAGCCGCACGCGCTCGAACGCGTGCGCTACACCGGCCGCGAGACGTTCGAAATGCACTCACTGAACGTGACCCCCGCAGGCTGGGACCTGACGTTCACCCAACCGGTCGATCGGAAACTTGCCGGCGAATCGAAAAACTGGTTTCTCGAATCGCATACCTACCATCACTGGGCGACTTACGGTTCTCCCGAAATCGAGCGGCGGCAAAACGAGATCGCCGCCATCAAGATTTCGGATGACGGCAAAGCGCTCAGTTTGACCGTGCCCCAGCGTGAGTCTGGCCGCGTTTACCACTTGCAGGCGAAAGGGGTTAAGGCAGCCGACGGCAGCGCTCTCCTCCACTCGGATGCGTGGTACACTCTGAACGCCGTGCCCTGAGTTCCGATCAGTTGCCCGATCAACGTATCTTCTCCGTGTTCTCCAATTTATCGTGTGGCCCGAAAAATCGGGACATTCGATACAGACGGCACGATTCGATTGCTGAGCGATTTTCTCCCCGGCCGATCTATTGAGAGAGAAGTGTATTGGCCCGAAGGGGGAGAGCCGGAATGATGCCGCCGTGGATGCACCGAGGTCTCAGGGTATCGATCACTCTGGGTTGTCTGCTGGTGTCGCCGCTGGCGGCAGCAAGCCGCGCGGCTGATTCGACGGAACCTGCCGGGGCCGCGCGACTTGACGCGGAGCCGACTGAACCGGGCGGCGCGCTGCACGAGGTGATGCAAGCGGGCGCCAAACTGCTGGGCAAAGGGACGGGCGGCGAACCGGCACTGAAGGAGGCTCTACCCGCCGAGCCGAAAGGAACGTCGGCAGCGACCGCAAAAAAGGCGGCCCTGGCGGCGCTCCCGCTGGAACATTTGTCGCCCGAACACAGGAAGCGCGTCGCGACGTTGCTCAAGTCGGCCAGTTTCTATCGTCGCCTGCCCAAAGTCACGTTTGCCATCGAGCCGGAGGTGTACGACTACTTTATCGCGCATCCCGATGTGGCGGTCAGCATCTGGCGGGCGATGAAAATCTCGAAGCTCGAAATGTGGCAGACCGGCCGCTACGACTACGAGGCCGACGCCAGGGACGGGTCGACGGGGGCGCTCGAAATTCTGCATTCGGGAACCGAGAAGCACCTGGTGGCCTGCAACGGCGAGTACAAGAGCCCGCTGTTTTCCAAGCCGATTGAGGCCCAGTCGCTGATGCTTCTCGAAACCAGCTTTTTCCGTGAGGCCGACGGGACAGTCTACGTGACCCACCGTGCCGATCTGTTCGTCTCGTTTCCCTCGCAGACGATTGACGTCGTCGCCAAGATCTTCTCCCCCTTGACCGTGGTGATGACCGACCGGACGTTTGCCGAAGTCAGCACGTTTCTGAAAATGATGTCGCTGGCGATGACGCGGCGGCCCGACTGGGTCGAACAGATCGCCGACAAAATGGAGGGGATCGCCGACGTTCGCAAACAGCAGCTTCGCGAGCTGACGGCCCAGGTGCATACGGCGGCCCAGAAACGGGCGATGGACCGTTTGGCCGAACAGGTACGCAATGCGACCGGCTTCCTGACACCCGCTGCCATCCAGCCCACTGCCACGCAGCCGACTGCCACCGAGTCGACTGCCACCGAGTCGACTGCCACTGAAAGGGTGCAGCCGATCGGGGGGGCGCCCCTGGACACCGCACCGGCCGATGGCTCGGGCGAGAAGCGCTGACGGCCGGGGAATGGGAATGACGAATGTCGAAATCCGAATGACGAAATAATGACGAATCCCGAATGTCGAAGAGCCGGCTCGTCATTCGGGCATTCGAGCTTCGGATTTCATTCCCCGCGCGCCGGGATTCTGATTTCGACATTCGTCATTTGTGGGGAAGCCCAGGGGCCCTACATCTCCCTCGGCTCGCACGAGATGCGGCCTGTCTGCTACACTGCGGCTGTCTGCTCGATTGGGGCTTCCTGATCCATTGGGCCTGTTTGCTGCACCGGCGGCCGTCGCCAATTTCTCATTTCTGTGAAAGCCTGCCCTCCGATGCTCGATTCTGCCAAAACGCTCGCGTTGTTTATTGATTTCGAAAACCTGGCTCTGGGCTTCCAGGGATCGCGCGGTCGATTCGACATTGGCCGGGTGCTCAAGCGAATGGTCGAAAAGGGAAAGATCGTCGCCAAGAAGGCGTACGCCGACTGGGGACGGTATTCGAGTTACACCGAACAACTGCACGAAGCGGCGATTGAGCTGATCCAGATTCCCCGGCGGGCCCAGACGGGCAAGAACTCGGCCGACATCCGGCTGTGCGTCGACGCGATGGATCTGGCCTACTCGAAAGAGCACATCGGCACGTTCGTCGTCGTCTCGGGCGACAGCGATTTTTCACCGCTGGTCTCGAAGCTCAAAGAACTCGGGAAACACGTGATCGGGCTGGGAATGCAACCCTCGACCTCTGAACTGCTCCGCGACAACTGCGACGAGTTCATTTATTACGAAGACCTCGAGTCGGACAACGCCGATGTTCCCAAACTCGATCCGCAGACCCCCGAGGTGAAGAAGAAGGCGTTCACGCTGCTGGTCGAGGCGCTCAACGCCCTGCGCCGCGAAAGTAAAGAGCGGCTCTGGTCGTCGATGATCAAAGACACCATGAAGCGGCTCAAGCCCGCCTTCAACGAGACCTACCACGGCTACCGGACTTTCAGCGCCTTGCTCGAAGATGCCCAGGAGCAGGGGCTGCTCGAAATCGAGACCGACGATCGCAGCGGGACCTACGTGGTCACCCGCTTCGGCGACGAAAAACCGGCGATCGAAAGCCCCGAACGCCGACGTCGCCGACGTCGCCGTCGCGGCGGCAGCGGCCGCTCGGGCGGCGATCGCCCTGCCCGCGAGGAAGTCGGTGACAACGGCAGCGACCCCGGCCGCGACCCGGCGGCGCCCCCCATTCCCGACACGATGCCCCAGGCCTTCGACGAAGAGTTCATCCCGTGGCCGGATGATGAATAGGGCCGGATGATGAATAAGGGCCGGACTACGAGTCGCGCCGAGTCAGTGGAGTTCGCGCCGATGGACGCCGTCGAAATCCTCAAAGAACTCGTCTCCACCCCCAGCGTCAACCCGATGGGGCGGGATGCGACCGGGCCGGAGTATTTCGAAACGCGGTTGAGCGACTGGCTGGTCGATTTCTTTCGCGGGCTGCAGGTTTCTCACCAGCGAATCGAGGTCGCGCCCGGGCGGGCCAATGTCATCGCGCGCATCGACCGGTTGGGGGCGACGACGACGATTCTGCTGGATGCCCATCAGGATACGGTCCCCATCGACGGCATGACGATCGCGCCGTTTCAGCCGATCGTCAAAGACGGTCGGTTGTTCGGCCGCGGCGCCTGCGACGTCAAAGGGGGCATGGCGGCGATGCTGGCAGCATTTGCCCGCCTGGCCCGTGAACGTCCCGCCTCGGCCGCCAACGTCATTATGTCGTGTACCTGCGACGAAGAGTTTACGGCGACCGGCGCCAAGGCGCTGGCCCGACTGTGGAGCACACCGGCCGGCTTTGGGTCGCTGCTGGCCGCGCCGCCCGACGTCTGCGTCGTTGCCGAGCCGACCGAACTGAATATCATCGTCGCCCATCGCGGGGCGATCCGCTGGAAGCTGCGCACGCGCGGCCGGGCCTGCCACAGTTCGAAGCCGCAGGAAGGGGTCAATGCCATCTACAAAATGGGGCAGGTTCTCGCGTGTCTCGAACGCTACGCCGAAGAATTGCCGCGAATGGCCGCCGGCCACCCGTTGTGCGGGACAGCGACGATCAGCGTCGGTCGCATCAGCGGGGGGATCAGCGTCAATACAGTCCCCGACGAATGCGTGATCGAAATCGACCGCCGCGTCGTCCCTGGAGAAGATCCGCAGCGGGTGATTCCCCACGTCACGACCTACCTGCGCGAACGACTCGACGTCGATTTCGAGATGGAACCGTCGTGGCTCGACGGGGCCACCCTGTCAGACGACAACAACGGCGCCTGGGCCGAGCGGCTGATGCGGCAGATTTCAGCCACCGTCGGTCCGCGGGAAAAGCAGGGCGCGTCCTACGGCACGAACGCCTCGCGCTTTGCGGTGACGGGGGTTCCCGCGATCGTCTTCGGCCCCGGTTCAATTGCTCAGGCGCACACCGTCGACGAGTGGATCGACGTCGAACAGTTAGGGCAGGCGGCTGAGATCTATTACCGGCTTTGTGCCGCGGGCTGATTGCCGGGCGAAGAAGCGAGTGCTTGCGGTGTTGTGGTTTACGCGGTATTGCGTGCTCCCACCTGCATGAAACCGTCACGCCATGAACACCGCACCCGATCCTGAATCGCCAGACTCTGATCCGCAGATTTCACAGATTGACGCAGATTGAATTCCAAACTCTCAAATCTGCGTTAATCTGTGAAATCTGCGGATAAAACCCTTTGGATACCACGGCCAAGAATTGATGCGCCAAGCCCTCTTGACGCATCTGCGGCTGGATGATACCTCCCTGAGTCACGGGGCGTCCTGCGCCTCCTCCCCGGCCGAGCGGGCCGACCACGGTCACTATCACGCAAGGGATTGCCGTGCCATCTCCCAAACATGTATTTTTTCGATCCGACCGGCTGCCGCGATGGCGATCGGCGTTTCTTGTCGGGTGGGCCTGGTTGCGGATCAAGTTCCGGTACAATCCGGGATTCGTCACCGCCGCCGTTTCCGGCACGATCGGGATGGTGTTGGCGCTGATCTTGCTGTTGAGCGGCTGGCAGCGCCCTGGAACCGGTCAATCGGAAGAAAAGCTCCTCGCCGAGGCCGAACCGCCGGCGCTGGGTTCAGGCAGCGAGCTGCCACCGACACCCGACCGGCTGGGCGCATCGAACTTAGCCCTCGATCGCGACACCGATCTCGACGAATCCGAGGACGATCCGTTCAAAGAGTCGACTCGCCCCTCACGACCGGTCAGACGGGTTCGTCCGCTCGCCAAACCCTCCTTTCGCACGGGAGTCGACGACGAGCATTTTCTCGCCGACGATGACTCACAGTCGCAAGCATCGACTGAAACGGAAGACCAGGACGCTGCCGGGTTCCCCCCGGCACGGGTCACGATTCACCTGCACAATGACGAGTCGGGGCTCGACCGTGACGAGCCAAAAACCGAAGAGGCCGACGAAGAAACGTACGTCAATAAAACACAGCCGGGGCGGCTCAACTTCGGCGTGGGAACCAACAGTAACGCGGGCCTGATCTCGGACCTCGTATTGGACGAAAACAACTTCGACATAGGTGCCGGGTCGGCTCGCGAGCCGTTTGCCGACGATTCCTCCGAAGAAGAACCTGCCGACGAAGAACCCGAATCGACGCTGCCGGCCAAGCCGTCGTCGGTCCTCCTGCACCCCGGCCGCCAAACTGTTGAAGACGAAGATGCGACCGAGGAAGAAGTCGCGGCCGACGAACAACCGTTCGCCGAGCCGCAGCCGCCGCCCAAGGTGGGATGGAGATACACTCCGTCTCGAACGCCGGTCACGACTCCGGAACCGTCGGGGCAATCGGTCGAACAAAGCCGTGCGGTCGAGACTGCGGTTTACGCGGCACCCGCCGAGGACGCCAAACCGGCCCCACGCAAGGTCGAGCCCGAGCGCCCGTCGGTGATAACTTCCGCCGGGTTGACCCTCGCGGTCAGCGCCCCCGAAGAGGTTACCGACGGCCAGCAATTCCCTCTGGAGTTTTCGGTCACGAACTCGGGACGGTCAACCGTGCAGGGGGCGATCCTCTCGGCGACGCTGCCGAAAGCCTTGACGCACCCTTTGGGGCCGGAAGTCGAGCACACTGTCCCCACGTTGCGCCCGGGACAGACGCATCGCGTTCGCCTGATGGTCGAGACGACAGCGGCAGGTGACGCGACGGCTCGGGCCGACGTCGTCTGGCAGGGCAAAGTCGAAGCAAAATCGACGGCCCGAATTCACGTGAATGGGTCGCGCGATCGACCGTCGCGCTCGGCCCGTCCTTGAGCGGCCGTCGGTCGTTTCCGTTGGCGTAACGGGCGAAAAACTCCACATATCGGTCGTCTTGCAGACCGCGCGCCGACCGGTCGATCGACCCGTTCAGGGACCGATTTTTCGATCGGCGGCGCGTCCCCGCGCGGCGGATCCTTGCCTGCCGCAACTATTTCCAAGATAAGTGGTTGCGATCACCTGACGGCCGGCCGCCGTTGATTGTCAGTTGGGCCAAAATCGGGTAAGATCGGCCTACGAAATCGTGCCCGTTTCCATGTGACAAACAAGGGTCGTTCGCAGTTCCTCCCGTCTGGAGGAATTCGGCAGAAACCGGGGGCGGGCGTTGCGGGGGGAAGGCGACTTGAGTCGCTGCGCGGTCCGCCGGCCCGAAGTCCCCCGGACGCGTCCGGGGCCTGACTGAGGTTCCGGTTTTCCAGTGATCGTGCGGCTACCGATAAGGGGTGTGCGAGTTGTCAACCGACGGAAATGCGAACGACGGCAACATCAAGCTGCTCGACATCCAGGATGAGATGCGCAACAGCTATTTGACGTACGCGATGAGCGTCATCATCAGTCGTGCGCTCCCCGACGTTCGCGATGGTTTGAAGCCCTCGCAGCGGCGCATTCTCGTGGCGATGAACGACCTGAACCTCGGGCCGGCCTCAGGGCGGGTCAAATGCGCCAAGATCTCGGGCGATACCAGCGGCAACTACCACCCGCACGGCGACGGGTCGATCTATCCCACACTGGTCCGCCTCGCGCAACCGTGGGTCATGCGCGAGGTGCTGATCGACAAGCAGGGCAACTTCGGGTCATTGGCGGGCCTGCCGCCGGCCGCCATGCGGTACACCGAAGCCCGGTTGTCGGCCGTCGCGTCCGAGATGCTCGACGACATCGACCGCGACACCGTCGATTTCATCCCGACCTACGACCAGCGGAATACCGAACCGGTCGTGCTCCCCTCGCGGGTGCCCAACCTGATCGTCAACGGCTCCACCGGCATCGCCGTGGGCATGGCGACCAGCATTCCGCCGCACAATCTCGGCGAAGCCTGCGATGCGGTGACGCTGCTGATTGACAACCCCGATTGCACGATCGCCGAAATTGCCGAGGTGCTGCCCGCCCCCGACTTTCCCACCGGCGGCATCATCTGCGGGCGGTGGGGGGTCAGGCAGGGGTATCACACGGGCCGTTCGACGATCACGCTACGTGCCCGCACGCACTTCGAAACCGAAAAAAACAGCGATGTGATCGTCGTCACCGAAATCCCGTACATGGAGACGCGCGACCGCGTTCGCGAAAAGCTCGAACAACTCGTGCGCGACGACAAGATCGACGGCATCTCGCGAATCGTCGACCTCACCGACCGGAATACCCCCGAATGGCAGGTGCTGCTGCACATCGTGCTCAAGCGCGACGCCGACCGCGATGTCGTACTCAACCAGTTGTTCGAATTTTCGCCGTTGCAAACGACGATCAGCATTATTCTGCTGGCGCTCGTGGGCAATCGTCCGCAGACGCTGTCGATGAAGCAGCTCTTGCAGGAGTTTCTGAGACACCGCGTCGACGTGCTCAGGCGACGGACAGAGTATTTGCTGGCCGAGGCTCGCAAGCGGCAGCACACGGTCGAGGGACTCTTGATCGCGCAGCTCAATATCGACGAAGTCATCAATACGATTCGCAGCTCGCCCAGCCGCGCCGAGGCTCGCGAGCGGCTGCAAGCGTTGCTCGTCCCCGGCGAACTGATCGGCCGCGCTCTGGGCGAAGCCGGCTATCGGTCGTTTCAGGACGAGCGCGGGGTCGCCGAAAGCTACCCGCTGACGGCGACGCAGGCCGAGGCGATCGTCGCCATGCAACTGGGCTCGCTGGCAGGCCTCGAACGCGAAAAACTGGGAGACGAGTTCCGCAAGCTGCTGGATGATGTCGCCGAGTTTCTGCGGCTGCTCTCCGACGAAGGGCACCTTCTGGGCCTCGTCCGCAGCGAGATGGAAGAACTCAAGAAAAAGTACGGAAGCAAGCGCCGCACGACGATCTCCGATGAAGAACTGGAAGAAGTCAATCGCGAAGACCTGATCACCGAAGAAACGACCGCCGTCACGCTCTCGCACCGCGGCTATATCAAGCGGATGGAGATGGACAGCTACAAGGCGCAAAAACGCGGCGGTCGCGGCATTACCGGGGCCAAGCTCGACGACCTCGACCCGATGGAGCATCTGTTCGTCGCCAGCACGCACGATTACCTGTTGTTTTTCACCGATCGCGGCAAGGTGTTCTGGCGTAAGGTGTACGACATCCCGCTGCTCAATCGCACCGCCAAAGGCCGGGCGCTGGTCAACCTGCTGTCGCTGCAGGAAGGCGAAAAAGTGTTCAATTGCCTGGCCGTGCGCGATTTCGACGAGGTGCGCCAGGTGGTGATGGCCACCCGCAACGGGGTCGTGAAAAAGACGGCCCTTTCAGAATACAGCCGCCCCAAGTCGGGGGGCATTATCGCCATTCGCCTCGAAGAGCAGGATGCGCTGATCGACGTCGTGCTCGTTACTCCGGGTGACGATCTGTTGGTCGCCACCGCCAACGGGTTGGCCATTCGCTTCTCGCAGGAAGACGCCCGCAGTATGGGCCGCGCCACGTTCGGCGTGAAAGGGATCGATCTGGGTGCAGGCGACTTCGTCGTCGGGATGGTCGTGGCGCATCCCGAGATGGATCTCTTGACAGTTTGCGAACACGGCTACGGCAAGCGGACTCCCTTCGGCCCCCCCGAGATCGCCGACCCCGAGATTTCTGACGAGGTTGAGAACGGCAACGGTCACGAGACCGCCGAGCCGGCCACCGATTCGACGCCCGAGCCTGTTGACGAAACGGCTCTGCCCGTCGACGAAGTCGGCGAAGTGTTGAAAAGCGGAACAAGCTACCGCCGGCAACGCCGCGGCGGGAAAGGCCTGCGCAATATCCGCACCACCGGCCGCAACGGCAAAGTGGTCGATGTGCTGGGCGTTCGCCGCGACGACGAGGTGCTGATGGTCACCGCCGGGGGGATCATTCAACGCGTCCGCGCCGCCGACATCAGCCGCATCGGCCGCAACACGCAGGGGGTGCGCATCATCCGCCTCGACGACGGCGACAAACTGGTGTCGCTGGCCCGCGTGCCTTCGGAAGAGATCGACGAACCGAGCGGCGACACGGCGAGTTGAGCGCGACCAGCCTCGCGTAGAACGGACTCTTAGTCCGTTCGAGCGGCCGAATCGTCAGCAAAACCACACCTTAAAACTTGTCGTTCAGTGAAACATGTCTCGCTCGACGAATTCGACATTCGGCAGCGCCCGTTTCAATTGGGCCCTGCCGTCGTCCGTGACCGGCGTGCCGCTGAGACGAATCCATTCGAGGTTTGTCATCCCTTTGAGGTGCATCAGGCCTGCGTCGGTGATTTGCGTGTCCTCGAGACTGAGCGATTTCAGTTTGGTCAAAGCCCTAAGCTTTACTAAGCCCGCGTCAGTAATCCGGGTGTTGCTGAGATTGAGTTCTTTCAATTGTGCCAACGCCGCAAGGTGAGTCAGGCCGTCGTCGGTGATCGGTGTGCCGTCTAGATAGAGCATTTGCAGGCTAGTCAGTTTATTCAGGTAAGCTAACCCGACATCAGCAACCTGTGTATCGCCTAACGAGAGCTCGACCAGGCTTGTCATACCCCTCAGGTGGTACAGGCCGGCACCCGTCACCCGCGCCTCGCCAAGATGAAGCTCTTTGAGTCGCGTCAGTGGCTCAAGGTGCACCAGATCGGCGTCTGTGATTGTTTCGTAGAAAACGACCCGATCAACTTCGTCGAACCCGATCATCCACCCGTCGCCGATCCGTCGACGCAGCCACGCCGGGCCACCCTCGCGACTCTGCACGCTTCCTCCCAGTCGCTCAATTTCCCGAAGCGCCGCCTGTTGCCGATAGTTCGGTAAGCCAAACTGCAGGCCAATCGCTACGATGATCAGTACGACTGTCGCGAGGAATAGCCACAGCAGATTGGGAAGTGGGATCGGGAAGCGGCGTGATTCGCCGGTGATAGGGTTCGCAGGGGTCGACATGCCATGAGTTTACCGCTGGCGCGTCGACAGGGTGAATCCCAGACACCCGACAGCCGGCAATTGCGGCCCCGTAGAGCAAGCGTCCTCGCTTGCTTGAAACTGGGTCAATCGTGCTTTTTCACCCCACGGGGCCATCGCTCGACAGTCTGGCAAATTGTGTCTTGCGACGCACAAAGATCAAACCGCCAATCGCGCCACAGCCGCGCGCGATCGCTCTGACCCCGGCACCCGGCGAGGGGCCTTACGCGGGCTTTTCGTCGGCGACTTCGCTAGGTTCCCACCGTGGGGGTTCGAATTTCGGGGCGGTTGCCTCTTCGCGATCGTCCATCGGCAGGGGACGCGACTGCGGCACGCTGGCGGCGCGGTTCGAGGCCGAATAGACCTCGTCTTCGATGCCTGACAGGCCTTTCTTGAACTCCATCATGCCTTTGCCCAGGCTGCGGGCCACTTCGGGCAGTTTCTTGCCGAACAACAAGAGGGCAATGACTGACCCGATCACCATCTCCATGGGGCCGATTCCGAACATCGCACGATACCTCTCACAAAGCGAATGGCTGATACCGGGTTGGTCGTGGCCGGGTTACGTATCGCTGACCGGCCACGCCGCGCTGGATGTTACGAATCTGACTTCGGACCATCTTTGGCCGATTCGTCGTCGATTCCCTTCACGCCGCGCTTGAACTCGGTGATGCTCTGGCCGAGCGAGCGGGCAATGCTGGGGATGCGCGCCCCTCCGAACAGCAGGATGACGATGGCCAGACCGATCAACAGCTCCCAGTGTCCAATGCCGAACATCGTGAATTCTCCTTCATTGACCGCGACAACAAGCAGGGCAACTCAAACACACTCGAGGGGCCGCGATCGATTCGTGAATGCGACACGCTCGGCGGTCGCCGGCAAATTGCCCAAACGACGACAAGCGGCAGGAAACAAAAAACCGGTTACGGACCACCTTGTCTGGACTCACCATCCCGTTGGATAGTGCAATACGGCCGACATTCTCAGGCGATCCACTCGGTTTGCCCGCTGGGGGAGCAGGTCGAGAGAGCGGATGATTCATTTAGAAGTATACCACCGGCCAAAGTGGTGTCAACGCCGCACCGACTTGTCCCGTCGCATAGCAATTCGGCACCCCCGCGAAGCCCGCTAATGACGAGCTCGTCCTTGACTTAGTCGTCGCGGCAGAATATCTTACTTTGCGTCGCAAAGTGTAATTCACGACTTCGAGGAAAGCACCTCATGAGCGGTCATATCCATCGGGCACTCGCGGGGTCCGTTCTGCTCCTGCCAGCCTGCACGCTCGTCGTTTCGGGGCTTCTGGGACGCAACCCTCCTCCCGACCTGGTGCATCCCCTCGTTCTCCTGGTCGGGTTGGCGGCGGCCCTGATGTTGAACATCGCCGCCGTGGTGAGTGCGAAAGGCCGGTGGAAGGACGGTTCCCTCCTGGGTGGGATCGCGATCCAGTTCGAAGGCAGGTTGCTGAACCTGGCAATCATTGCGATCGCTCTTCTGCTGGTGGGTACAATCGCGCTGTACCTGGTTGTCGAGAACTTCGCGCCGCGCTAGGCAATCGACGCCGAAGGCCGCGGTGAATCGCGCCGTACCGGTTCAATGGGCGACGTGGCTGTCGCCGACGCGGGGCTCGCGGTGGCCGTAGAGGAAGGGCACCAGGTTGAACAACAGCAGCGTGGTGATCATGCCGCCGACCACGACGATGGCGAGCGGGCGCTGCGATTGCGAGCAGACCCGCGTCGAGAGCGCCGCCGGCAAGAGGCCCAGGATCGCCGCCAGCGCCGTCATCGTCACGGGGCGGATGAGTTTCTCCGTGCCCTGGACGATGGCATCCCTGAGCGGCGTTTTCAGCGCCCGCAGGTGGTTGAACGACGAGACCATCAAGAGACCGTTCATCACGGCGACGCCGAGAATCGAGATGAACCCGACCGCCGCCGAGATGTTGAAGTTGAGGCCCGTCAGAATGAGCGCCCAGATGCCCCCCAGCGACATGGCAATCACGTTCGCATAAACCAGAAGCGCATCGAGCAGCGAATAGAAGGCGAGGTACAGCATGATCAGGATCAGGAGCAGCGAAACTGCGACGACCTTGAGCATCCGCTGTTCGGCTTCCTGCATCTGCTGGAATTCGCCGCTCCAGGTCGTGCGGTAGGGCGGGTTCAGGAGCGATTGAGTCTTTTCCTGGGCTTCGGCGACGGTGCTGGCGAGGTCGCGTTCGCGGAAGCCGAACCTGACGGCGATCAGTCGCTTGCCCTCCTCGCGGCTGATGGTCGATGCACCGGGCCGCGCGAACGAGCCATCGGGGTCGGGGCGTCCCTTCTCGTCGACGGGCGTCACGAGGTCGCGGAGCCGCCGCCGGGGCACGCGGCTCAGGATGTCGGCCATGGCATTGCGGATACTGCCCGTCAGCGCGGGCATGCTCAGGCTGGTCCCGATGGCCGACAGCCCGGTCGTGGCGCCGCTCACCGGCGTCTGCTGCTGGCCGCCGCCGGCGCCGGTCACGTTGTTCTTCACAACGTCGACGGGAATGTTGAGAATGGCATCGGTGTTTTCCCGCAGCTTTTCGGGCCAGCGAAGCGTAATGTCGAATTTCTTTTCCCCCTCGGTCATCTCGCTGAAGGGCATCCCGCCGACGGCCGTTTCAATCACATCTTCGACGTCGGCCACGCTCACGTTCCACTGGGCGCACTTGGCGCGATCGATGGGAAAAGCGAGGTTCGTCTGGCCCTTGATGCGAAACACGCCGGGGTCGAACACGCCCCGCACGCCGGCCAGCGACAGGCGGTTGATGACCTCCTGCTTGGCCTGGTTGAACTCGATGCCGTAGTCGAACTGGTTGAGCATGTACGCCAGGCCGAACATCGATTTGACGCGGGTGTACTTGAGACCGGGCATGCCGGCCAGCGCGACTTCCAGCGGAACCACCACCTGGCGCTCGACCTCTTCCGCCGAAGCGCCGGGATACAGGGCGACGACCCCGATGATCGCCGGAGCCGGATCAGGGTACGCCTCGACATTGACGTGGGTGAAGGCATAGCCGCCGACCGCCGCCAGGGTGCAAGTCAGCAACAGCACCACGACGAGATTATTGACTGCCCAGCAAAACAGCTTGCCGACCATACCGCTAACCCTCAGTGGATTCGTTGCATTGTCAGCCTGACGCGCATACCAAAGTCCCAGCGTCTTAGCCCAAGCTGTCAGCCTGGAAAGGCTGACCTACGGGTTCGCCGTCACGATGACTTTGGCCGCCGCCTGCAATGCGACCAGTTCGGCGGTCAATTGGATGCCTCCTGTCGTGACGACCCACTCGCCCGACTTGAGCGCATCGACCTCACATGTGTCGCCCGCGGATCGGGGACGCGGCCCGCAGTCAATCGCCACGAAGCTCTCGAACCGGCGAACCGGAAACACGCGCCGCCGCGTGAATTGCCCGGGATCCGACGACGAGCGCGTAAACACATACGACCGCCCGTCGAGATCGACCACAGCCCCGACCGGCACGGCGACCTCGTTGGGAGGAGCAGGCAGGTCGATCCGCGCGGCGACGAACTGCCCGACGCGCAGCTTTCCGCTGGTGTTGTCGACCCAGCCCATTAAAAGTGCCGTATGCTGACTGGGGTCGATGATATTGCCGATCCGATCGAACCGACCGTGCAGCGACTCGGCCTTGGGGTTGGCCTTCAGCAGGATCGTCCAGTTCCGCTCGTGGTGAGGCAGTTGTTCGAGCGCGGGGAGATCCTCTTCGTACGCGTGGGCCAGCACGTCCAGGCGGCTGAGGTCGGCGAGTTTGAAGATGTCAAGCTCGCTGGCGACGTAATCCCCCACCGCGACGTTCTTCTCCATGATCGTGCCGCTGACCGGCGCCCGCACTTCGACCCGAGCCCAATTGGCGTCTGATTCGGCGGTCCGCTGCCCCTGGCGCTCATGAATATTGCGGGCTTCGGCATGAATCGCGTCGATCTCGGCCTCGTTCAGCCTCCAGGAACGCAATGTCCTCTCGGCCCGGGCCACGCTGATCGTGTCGGACTCGACCTCCCGTTCGGCGTCGCGGACGGTGCGCTCGGCCACCGACCCCTTCTCGAGCAGCTCTTCGAAACGTTTCAACTTCTCCTCACTCAGGCGCAATCGAGACAGATTCTCGACCAGCTCGCTTTTCTTTTCGCCCAGATCTTTGCTCCAGACGACCGCGAGGGTCTGCCCCTTGCGCACCCGATCGCCGAACTGCAGCGTCCGCGCGTGGGGCGACTCGGGGCTGTCGCTCTCGGCCACCGATGGCGCAATCTGCAAGTCGCCGACCTCGACCACGTCACCCGCAAAACGCGAATGCACGTGCACCATGCTGTTGGTGTCGAGAAACAGCGTGCCGTCGAGTTCCAACGGCTGCGGCGGCAGCGATCCTTCAACCGCCGCGACGGTGATTCCCAGGCTCATCGCCACGTCGTCAGGGACGTGCAGCGTTTCCTGAAATCCGTCGACCAGCGCGACTCGTGTTCCCGCGACCGCAGCTTCCTGTTCGCGATCGCCCGCCGACGAGTGACGCGCTTCGATCCAATGCCGAGCGATCGGAATCAACCCGATCCCGGCCGCGACCAGAGCCGCGACACCTGCCAATGCCAGACCGATGCGAACCGGACGCGGAAAACGCGGCATAGAGAATACAACCGGAAAAGAAGCACAGAAGGGCGGCTGACGGACGCAATTCAATCCGCAGGGATCATCGGCAAGCTGCCACTTCAACCCGGCAGGCGCCTCACGCAACGAGCCCGGCGGGTTGCCTGATGCAACGACAATTTACCCCATGTGAGTCCGCAGTACGTCGCGTCACCGATTCGTTCCAATTATGACGTAGAATTCAAGAAACGTCAAATTTTGTAATGGCAAATAGAATGAGACTGTAGCAAAGATACCGGGTTTGATCGTGACTCAATGAACGTCTTTTCCTATATTTCTCGGCATAACACACACCAGCCAAGGAGGGCGTGGTCATGCCGGGAGTGGGAGCGTACTGGCCCGATGCCAGCGAGGGCATCACGCGT
>SIAF01000438.1 GCA_009691905.1 Planctomycetaceae bacterium
CACCGCGGCCAACGCCACCTTCGCTTTGAACACCGCCGTGTGCAACTTCCGTGTCCTTCCCATCCTTGACTCCCCTCCTTTCTGAACCCCGGTTTTCTATCTTAACCGCTGGTCCAGTTTCTGGGGTCCACCGTACGTCTACAGCAATTTCACGCCTCCCGCCCTTCGCGGTACAATCCCGGCATGAGGGAACGGCCGACGTTCGGAATTCACCAGAATATCGAGCGACGACAACTCTTAGCGCTTCCATCTCGCCGCCGCCGCCTTCTTCGCGATCTCGCTCAACCGCTTCTTGCTGAGCTTCTTCGCCCGCGCCTTCCCGCCCTTGAGGCCGCCCAAGCGGCCCAGGGCGACGGCTGCGGGGTTCTTCCCGTCATCGACGGGCGCATCGTCCGGCGGCGCTTCGCCGATGCTGATATCGACGATGGCCTTCGCGAGCTGGTTCATGTCGCGGGGACGCTTCGGTGGCTTGCTTGAGCGGTTCGGCATAGCTCAAAGCATCGCATCGACGGCGCGGGGTGTCAACTCTGATTTCCGTCCGCGCCTCCCTGCGGTACAATCAGCGCATGGGATACGTCATTTTCATGATGATCGCAGCCGGTCTCTGCGGAATGATTCAATTTGATCTCATCGTCTGCGCGGAGTACGAACAACATCGGCTCGCTTGGGAAAAAGATGGCAGGCCGTGCGGGTTATTTTGGTTTTCTCCCGAAAGCAGCATATTTGACGATCCACTTAAGATTGGGCCGATGTACTTGACCATTAAATGGCTCTTTTCGACACCGGCTTGGGTTATTGAATCGCCGGAATCGGCCGAATTGATTGCCGCATTGAAGCGATTCCGGATCGCAATGTTCACATTCTACGGCGCAGTTCTGGTCGCATTCGTTGTAGTGCTCAATCACGAACCAGTCATTTACCGATAGGCCCGTCAAGCCTCCCGCCCCGATTCAAGACGGCAAGTCTGAATCAAACGGACCGACTACCGTCCATTGACTTGCCACAACCCTGCGGTATCGTCAACAACTGACTCTAGAGCCAGGGCTCTCGCAGCGCCGGCAGACCCCGGCCGCTGCGGTGCAGCATGGGTCCCGGTCGTCGAGTCAGGGGGAGCCGTTCGATGTTTGGGATCGGAAACTACTCAGCCCGCGATTGCCAGGGGGTGACGCGGCGGTCTTTTCTGCAGATCGGCGCCGGTCTGCCGTTTGCCGCGGGGTTGCTGGGAGGGCCGCAGTCCGCCCGGGGGGCTGAGGGACCCAAGGCGCGGTCGGTGATGTTGATCTGGCTGATGGGGGGGCCCAGCCATCTGGATCTGTTCGATCCCAAGCCCAACGCGCCCGCCGAATATCGCGGGCCGTTCGCAGCGATCCCGACGCGCACGATCGGCATGGCGTTCAGTGAGCTTCTGCCGCGGCTGGCGGCGCGCAGCGATCGCTTCTCGGTGGTCCGCACGAACATCAACTACGACGGTGGGCATCGGCCCGCCGGCTCGATCGCCTGGACGTGCGGCAAGGCCGGCGACGGGGGTGAAAGCGGCAACGGGAAACCGTCGGGTTATCCGCCGCACGTCGGTTCGATCGTCGCCCGCAGCCGCGGCCAGGGAGAGTTGCCGGGGTTTATCTCGCTGGCCCGTGGTCCCGTCGGCGATGGCGTCGGGCCGTGCCTGGGCTTCGGCGGCGGCGTGTGGGGGCAACGCTTTGATCCCTTCATGGTGGATTGTGCCAAGAACGGACAGATTTCGATTCCCGAATTGAAACTGCTCGACGGACTCTCGCCCGTGCGGCTCACCGATCGGCGAGCGCTGCTGAGCCAACTCGGCGAGACGAGGCGCCGGCTCGATGAAGTCCGCCTCGAACAGTGGGACGGCCTGCACCAGAAGGCGTTTCAACTGCTGCGAGGCGCCGCGACGCTGGACGCTTTCGACATGTCCCGCGAAACCGCCGCCACGCGCGCCCGCTATGGGCGAACGTCGTTCGGGCAGAGCTGCCTCCTGGGCCGCAGGCTGGTCGAGGCGGGGGTCCCGTACGTGCAGGTCAATTGGAGTCAGTTTGCCGAAGTCCTCTACCCGTTTTCCGACTACGGCTGGGACACGCACGCCGACAACTTCGGGCTCCTGGCCGATTGGCACGGGCCGCTGCTGGATCAGGCCTTCTCGACGCTGCTCGACGACCTGCGCGACCGGGGCCTTTTGGAGACGACGCTGGTCGTCTGCATGGGAGAATTCGGCCGTACGCCGCGCATCAACAGCATCGGTTCGCGCGATCACTGGCACCAATGCTATTTTTCGGTCTGGGCCGGCGGGGGCGTGCAGCCCGGACGAGCGATCGGCGAGAGCGACCCCGTCGGTGAACATCCCAAGACCGCGCCGATCACTCCCGAGATGGTGGGGACGACCATCGTCGAACTGGCGGGGGTCAGCTCGCAGCAGCGTGCGGAATTCCGCGTGCTCGAAGGGGGGCGGGTGATTCATGATCTGCTCTGATCGGCGCACCTTCGGCATACTCGCTTGCGTGGGGGGGTGCCTGCTGGTCGTCGCTGCGCCCTCGCTGATCGCCGCCGAACCGCAGCGTTTGACTCGCGACGGCCAGCTCAAGCTGTCACCCGTGTTCGTCGACGGCGGCAATTCCGTGATGTTTTCGATGCACGACGAGCCGACCCGGGTTTCGCTGATGCGGCTGCGACTGGCCGACGGGCAGGTCGAGCGCGTCGATCCCGCACTGACGGCGCATCAATTCGATGCCGACGTCTCGCGCGACGGTCGCTTCTTCTGTTTTGTGATGACCGCCACCAGCCCGCAGTCGGTCCTCGTCGTGCGGGATCTCAAAGATGGAACTGAATCGCGGTTCGCCCCCGGCGACGCACGTGGCACCGCCCGCGGACCGCGAATCTCGCCCGACCAGCAGCGAATCGTGTTCACTCTCTCTGACCCGGGCGGGCAGCAGATCGCCGCCGTGGATATGAAAGGAGGAAATCTGAAACGTCTGACGGAATCAACCGGCACAAGCGCTTGGCCGGCAATTTCGCCCGACGGCAAACAAATCGCCTTCAGTTCGAGCCGGCACGGCCACTTCCAGGTCTACGTCATGAACGCCGACGGCAAAGACGTCCGTCAGGTGACCGACATGCCACAGCGCGCCACGCGCGCGGCCTGGTCGCCCGATGGCCGACAGATCGCTTTCACCTCGGTCAGCGAGGGCGACGGCAATCTCGACATTTACATCATCGGCGCCGACGGCAGCGGGCTGCGTCGGATCACCGATCATGAGGATCGGGACGACTTTCCCATCTGGCACCCGGACGGAAAACGGCTGATGATGATCTCCGAACGCGCAGGGGACTCAGATCTGTATCTGGTCGACGTCGGCGAGTAGCCGCGCGCGCTAACCCGGATTATTCATGTAGGGTGGGACCAGCTCGCGCAGCGTGCGCAGGCCCACCATTCGCGCTGCGATGTTTAGCGACCCGAATGGTGGGCCTGCGCCAGCCGCGTGATTGCCGGCGAAGCGGTTCCTGACTCAAATGGTATTGCAGCAAGCGGCGCCCTGATTCGGCTGGCTTGTCCCACCCTACATTTGGAGGCACATGTGCCGAACTACCGCCGCAACTTTGTGCCGGGAGGGACTTACTTCTTCACATGCGTGACTGTATCTGGTCGATGTCGGTGAGTAGCCGCGCGCGCTAACCCGGATTATTCATGTAGGGTGGGACCAGCTCGCGCAGCGTGCGCAGGCCCACCATTCGCGCTGCGATGTTTAGCGACCCGAATGGTGGGCCTGCGCCAGCCGCGTGATTGCCGGCAAGGCGGTTCCTGACTCAAATGGTATTGCAGGAAGCGACGCCCTGTTTCGGCTGGCTTGTCCCACCCTACATTTGGATTCGAACATGCCAAATTACCGCCGCAACTTTGTGCCGGGAGGGACTTACTTCTTCACGTGCGTGACTGTTATCTGGTCGATGTCGGTGAGTAGCCGCGCGCGCTAACCCGGATTATTCATGTAGGGTGGGACCAGCTCGCGCAGCGAGCGCAGGCCCACCATTCGCGCTGCGATGTTTAGCGACCCGAATGGTGGGCCTGCGCCAGCCGCGTGATTGCCGGCGAGGCGGTTCCTGACTCAAATGGTATTGCAGCAAGCGACGCCCTGTTTCGGCTGGTTTGTCCCACCCTACATTTGGAGGCACATGTGCCGAACTACCGCCGCAACTTTGTGCCGGGAGGGACTTACTTCTTCACGTGCGTGACATACCGCCGCCGGCTGATTTTAACGACCGAGTTGGGTCGCCGCTGTCTGCGAGACGCAATCCATGAAGTTCAACACGACCATCCGTTTGAAATGGTCGCGATCGTGCTGCTGCCCGATCATTGGCATACCGTGTGGTCGCTTCCGCGCGGCGACACGCGATATCCATTGCGGTGGATGAGAATCAAAGAGAAGTTCACCAAGGCATGGCTGGCAGGAGGTGGAACGGAACTCGCTCAATCGACGTCTCGAAAGAAGCATCGGCAGCGCGGTGTGTGGCACAAGCGATATTGGGAACACACCGTTGAAGACGACAACGACCTGCAGCGTTGCGTGGATTATATCCATTGGAATCCGCGAAAGCACAAACTGGCTGCCCGCGTTCGCGACTGGGAATGGTCGTCGTTCCACCGTTGCGTTTCGAAAGGAGAGTACGACATCGATTGGGGCGGCACCGATCCGGCACCCGGCTGGGACAATCCCGAGTGGGGTGAATTGCAGTAGGGTGGGACCAGCTCGCGCAGCGTGCGCAGGCCCACCATTCGGGTCGCACCGCATCGGAACGGTCCCATCTGGCACTCGGATGCAAAACGGCTGATGATGATCTCCGAACGCGCAGGCGATTCGGATCTGTATCTGGTCGATGTCGGTGAGTAGCCGCGCGCGCTAACCCGGATTATTCATGTAGGGTGGGACAAGCCAGCCGAAACCGGGCGTCGCTTGCTGCAGTACCATTTGAGTCAGGAACCGCCTTGCCGGCAATCACGCGGCTGGCGCAGGCCCACCATTCGGGTCGCTAAACATCGCATCGCGAATGGTGGGCCTGCGCACGCTGCGCGAGCTGGTCCCACCCTACATCAGCGTGAATAATCCGCGCTAAAGGGCATCGCCCATCGGAACGACGTTAACGGCGACGCCGACCGTGTGCTGCCCGCCCCCCAGGACGATGCCTCGCAGGGGGCTGACGTCATCGTAGTCGCGTCCCCAGGCCAATGTGACGTGCCGGTCGCCGCAAATCTGGTTGTTGGTCGGGTCGAAATCGATCCACCCGGTCGGCGGGCAATACACCGACAGCCAGGCGTGCGTGGCATCGGTCCCCACCAGGGGCGCGCTGCCCGGCGGAGGGACAGTCGACAAATACCCGCTGACATACCGTGCGGCCAAACCCATCGACCGCAGACAGGCCACCTGAAAATGCGCGAAATCCTGACACACCCCGCGGCGCAGCGCAAACACCTCGGCCAGCGACGTGGCGAGGGTCGTCGCTTCGGGATCGTACTCGAAGTCGCGATGGATCCTGGCGGTCAGGTCGACGACCGCTTCGAGCAGCGGCCGGCCGGGGGCAAACGACGGCGCGGCATAGCCTCAGACCTCCTGATCTGGCGGAATTTGCTTTGGCACCGAGTTTGGATTGGCGGGCGGTGCTAAGGAGGTGAAATGGAGCTGCAGCTTGGTCCCCGGATACGCGAAAGCAGCGTCATTGAGGGTGCCGATCAGATGTTGAATCG
>SIAF01000439.1 GCA_009691905.1 Planctomycetaceae bacterium
ACGACGGCCCGCCCGGCCCCGAAATCATGTGGCGCGGAATGCGCCGCGTTTTTGACTTCGCCCTCGCCTGGGAAACCCGCACCGAAATCGAGAAACCTAAATTCCACGATGGTTGTGTATAAGGATGAGAGCAGAGCTTGGGAACGAGGCACTACATCGCGGCGAAGCCGCGTCTCTTTCTCCCTTCCCCCCCGGGCGGGGGAAGGGAGAGGGAAATGGTTCGTCACGGTGGGCGTTGCGCTGTCTCCCAGCGCGCCACGTCCTTGGCCGAATACGTCACGATCATATCGGCGCCGGCCCGTTTGATGCTCGTCAAAATTTCCTTTGTCGTGCGTGATTCGTCGAGCCAGCCGTTGGCGGCGGCCGCTTTGAGCATCGCGTATTCGCCACTGACATTGTAAGCGCACAGCGGGACGCCCGGATGTGCCTGCTTTACGCGGCAGATCACGTCGAGATAACTGAGAGCCGGCTTGACCATGATGAAATCGGCCCCCTCGGCAAGATCGAGCGCCACTTCACGTAGGGCCTCTTCGCCGTTGGCCGGATCCATCTGATAACTGCGGCGATCGCCGAATTGCGGCACGCTCTCGGCGGCCTCCCGGAACGGGCCATAAAAAGCCGAAGCATACTTGGCCGCATAGCTCAAAATCGGCGTCTGCTCGTAACCGGCGAAGTCCAACCCTTTTCGGATGGCAGCCACCATGCCGTCCACCATTCCGCTGGGGGCGATGACGTCGGCCCCGGATTTGGCGTGGCTCACGGCCTGCAGGGCCAGAAGTTCAAGTGTCGCATCGTTGTCGACGTCGATGCGGCCCCCGTCGAAGTCCCGCACGACGCCGCAATGCCCGTGGTCGGTATATTCACAAAGGCACAAATCGGTGATGACGAGCAGCTCACGAGTCGTGTCTTTGATCGTGCGCACCGCCTGCTGGACGATTCCATTGTCCAGACAGGCCAGCGTCCCCGTTGCATCTTTCGCCGCGGGAATGCCGAACAGAATCACGGCGGGAATCCCAAGATCGGCGATCTCGCGAACTTCGTCGGGCAGCAAATCTACCGTCAATTGGGAGTGGCCGGGAATCGAAGCAATCGGTTGTGCCGTCTTTGTACCGTGCCGCACGAACAGGGGCAGAATCAAATCACGGACCGACAGCTCGGTCTCGCGGACCAGTTCGCGCAACAGCGGGTGCTGCCTGAGACGGCGAAGCCGCACTGAGGGAAAACCCGCGTTGAAATTCGGTGTCAGAGTCATGCTCGTTAACTCGGATTGTTCACGCTGCGGTAGACGTAGGGTGGGACCAGCAAGCCGAGAACGACTATGGGCTTTCGTTTGTGAGAAGTCGCTCGAACCAGACAGCGTGTTGTGGCGTCATTGACCGGCTTGCGCAGGCCCACCATGCTGAGGGAAAACCCGCGTTGAAATTCGGTGTCAGAGTCATGCTCGTTAACTCGGATTGTTCACGCTGCGGTAGATGTAGGGTGGGACCAGCAAGCCGAGAACGACTTTCGGCTTTCGTTTGCTGAGAAGTCGCTCGAACCAGACAGCGTGTTGTGGCGTCATTGACCGGCTTGCGCAGGCCCACCATGCGGGTTCCGATGCGGTGCGACCCGAATGGTGGGCCTGCGCTCGCTGCGCGAACTGGTCCCACCCTACACGGATAATCCAGATTAAAGCTTACGCTGCGAGAGCGGCGCCTGTCCACGAACAGGAGTCGGCGAATGAGTCACTGCCGCACAGGTTCCACCCGCAGGCGATTGCGATAGACGCCGGCCGAGTGGCCCACCGAATCCCACCCGCGACCGACGGACGTGCCGGCCAGTGTCACCCAGATCGCCGCCATGGACTCGGCATCGTCAGACAACAACCGAAACTCGATCGCGTTCATTGGCAGACCCCATCCCGCCGTCGGCGACAAACTGCGGCTCGCCTGTGCCGACCAATCGGCCATCACGATTCGGCCAACCGGCGTCTCTTCGTCCCACAGTGTGATGCTCAACGGTTCGGAACGATGCAGCGTCCCACGCGCCAGTTCGTGAAACGGACCTTTCTCGCCCGATGCAGCCTGCACTACGTGAAAGACATCGGCGGCGTCGACGTACGCCAGACGGGTCGGCCGGCCCAGCGGATAGTCGGCCGATTCGACTTTGAATCGGTTGTCAGGGCAGGGCGAGAACGAAAGGAACAGCGCCCTGTGACCGCGAATCAGGACCTCTGAGAACGTGTTGAGATGCGAATAGATCGGCGCGTCCAATCGCGAAAACGCTTCGATCTGAAGTCCCTGCTCGTCGGCCGATGCCGTAACGCGCAACACCGAGCGACCATCGTCAGCGTAAGCCGCTTCCCATCCCTCGTCGATCGGTCGAGCACCGACCAACTTTCTCGTGGGGCCTTCGCGAAGCGCCCTGGGCGAGAGAATTGTCCAGCATCGATCAGGAGAGCGGCTTTCGAACGACAGCAGCGGTTGAATCTCAAGCTTGAGCCGATGCCCACGATCAGTCGCGCGTTCGGTCGACTGACTCGCTGTCGAATCCGTTTGTCCTGGTGCAGCCGTCAGCGTAACTCGCACAGACCCGTCGTAAGGCAACATCTGTCCATCGCCGATTTCGATGCTCGGCAACACTGATCGGATGTCGCCATCGACTTCGGGTATCGGCGCGTTCGCGGGCGTGGTATCGGGATCAGGGCCACGCTGGGCCACAACCACTCCTGTGGAAATCACGACCGCAGACAGCGTCGCGGCCATCATTCCGACCTGTCGCCAGGAGCTGGTCCAAAAACGCCACCAGAAAATGATCAACACGGCGCCGGTCACGAACAGTGCCGGCAGTAGAAAGCGCCGCGCGCTGACCGGAAACAGAACAACCCCGGCAATGGTCGCGGCCATCCAGAACGCCGGAATCATCGCGGCGACATTGATCAGCCGTGAGTCGGTGCGACGCCAATCGAACCACAAACAAACCAGGCAGACCGCTATCGCTGACAGCGGGAAGACCTGATTCGACCAGAATCTCAAGTGCGTTGCCGGGAAGCCTCCCGGCATCAACCACCACCAGAAGACGGAGGCCACAAGATGCGTGTAAACGACCAGCCGCCACGAAAACTCGCGAAGCCGGCGTAAATCGAAGCAAGTGGCCATCGCGCGTTGCACAAGACGCATCTCGTGATTTGCCGATCAATAGACTCAGTGCCCACGGCGGAACGTGTTATTGTGCCCGGTCCCTATCGCCCCGGCTGCAGCAATTGGAAGAACGCTTCGAGTTCCGTTCGATCGGCGGCCGGCAGACGCCCCTCGGCGTCGGGCGCGGCAATATGCCGGGGCGCGATCAGACCGGCAATCTGCTTGACGTCGAACCATTCCAGAAGTCCAAAGCAAAACAACTCGGGCGACTGCTCGATGCTGCGGTTCTGATTGATCACCTCTTTCAGACTGACGAGCGAGCCTTGCAGCTCGACGACGCTGATCGCTTTTTCGTCGAGGGCGGCGGCGACCAGGGCGACCACGCAGGTGCGCGGGCCATCGGCAATGAGTGTGACCGGCCCTGCACTGCGCTTGCCTGCGAGCCAGCGGGCGACGGCCGCAACCTGTCCGGCCTGCACCCCCAGCGGGCGTTCGCCGACCGCCGAGATCAACAGCGCGAACAAGTAATCGCGCGGGCCGAGTTTGGCTTCCCCAAAATAGAACGGGTCGATCACGACGACGCGACGGCCCTCTCCGACGAGTTGCTCGGCTTTTGCCGCGCAGGCAGCGCGCCCGCCATCGGCAATGAGCAGCGCGACACCCGGCTTGGGGGTGACGCCTGTGCGAATCAGTTCGACGGCGGGCACCGTCCAGAGGTCGTCGAGTTTGAGCTGAAAACTGGTGGTGGTGATGCCCTCTTCATCGACAGTGCCGACGGTCTCGGCTTCGATCTTGTAGGTCGGGCTTTTCACAATCTCAGCCAGCTTCTTGCGGCGATCGGACTGCCAGGCTTTGGCTGGTGCCACAGCTTGCGTCGGCAGCGCCGGATCGCGCGGCAGCGACCGGGCCAGATCAACGGCCAGCGTGTGGAAGTCGGCGTTGGAATCGGGAACATCGACGTTCAATTGTTCGGGAGTTTTGATCTCGTCGGCCGACGGAATCTCAGTGGCGTCGTAGGCCTTGTCGCCGGCGAAGAAGTGCCGCCCGATCATCTGGTACAGCGCTTCGCGGTTCTCTTTCTGGAAATTGTGATCGCCCGGCTCGGCATTCACGTGATAGCGCAGATAGTCGTCTTTCATGTAGAGCCGAAAGATCGGTCGTGCCGCTTCCAGCAGCGGCGGCAACGCATGGTCGGCTTTGAAACAGCAGGTGTCATTGAGATTGTACGTGAGCAATGTGGCCCGCGGGGCCATCAGCGCGGTGAGATGCGAGTAGTCGGCGGTCGTCGCCAGGTCGACCGGGGTTTGCTCGGAATCGCCCAGGTCCGAGAAGTTTGTGTTCCGTGTGATGAAGCTCGAGTAGCCGGCGACGGGATTCGAAAGAGTGACGCGTGTGTCGAGGGCGCTGATGATGATCGTCTGCCAGCCCCCGCCGCTGAGGCCGGCGACGCCGACGCGGGTCGGGTCGGCTTCGGGCAGCGATAACAGCACATCCAGGCCGCGCTTCATCGAAAGGTAAAACGGCGCCAGGCCGCTGGTGCCGCACAAGTCGAGCTGATTCATGCGCCCGTGGGTAAATCCCTCGCGGCGAAACTGCCCCATGTTGAACCATTCGGGGTTGAGGGCGATGATGCCGCGTTTGGCCTGATTGATGCAACGCATCTGCTTGTAGTCGACCGCCTTGCCCACCGGGTCATGGCCATTGACGTTCAGAAAGACCGGCACTTTCCCGCTGATCTTTTCCGGCACATAGAGCAATGCGGGAATCCACAGTCCGGGAAGCGCCTCGTACCTGAGCTTGCGGATCGTGTAACCCGGCCCGCCCGGAATCGTTTCCAGCCATTCGACGCCCAGCTTGGCGTCGCGCCACTTCGCCGCCTCGCCCCGATAGACGCTGCGGGCCAGCGTTTCCTGCCGAATTTGAGCGGCAAGCCGATCCCAATCGGCAACCGATTTGGCTTCGGGCAAGGGGGGGACTCGCGCCGTGCAGAATTTCTGCGTCTCGGCCAGCGTCTGCTGCGGCGAAAGAATCGGCCGCTCGAGGGCCGCCCGAATCGCCGAGCCTTCGTCCGCGACGGCCGTTAAAGCGAGGACGAAGACCAGCGGGCAACCGGACAGAAATCGGATCATGCGCATGGTGATTCTTCGAATGTTAGAGCCAAATCGAAGGAAGGCCACCCATCTTAATTCCTGGGGGTTGTCTTCCTGGGGACAACCGGGGGAAAAACGGGCGGTACAATCTTGGGTGGCCCTCAACGTGTGGAGTGATCCCCAAAGGGCCGTCTATGTGCTGGCAAGCGTGGAATCAGGCAGTTGAGCGTCGCAATTCGACCGTTTTCGCGCCGCGCGGATTGGGCAAAACCGTCATTTCGCCGGGAAAAACTGCGAAAAGCGGTTCAAAATTTCATAAATTCACGGTCTTGTGAATTTTTGAACTCTTCATCCTTTGTATTTTAACATGGCGTTTTGCCGAGACTTTGGTAAACATTCGTCCAACCCGTTGTCCGAAGCAATGGACGGACGGTCTCCGGCCGTTTCGGTGGGGAAGATCTGGCAGGACAAAAGAGAGGATGACGCGTGTTGGGGCCTTGTTAGGAACTGTCGGTCGGTTCG
>SIAF01000440.1 GCA_009691905.1 Planctomycetaceae bacterium
ACCCCCACCAAAGTGGTCGGCCATTGGATCCGAACCCACTTCATCGGCGGCACACATCACACGAAATGCTGTCAAGCCTACCCCTCGATCTGTAAACAAATCCCGGAAGAACTATAATCCCTGTCAATCCCGAATTTTCGTCAGCACAGTCCCACCCTACATGAATAATCCGGGTCAATCGGCGCAGTGGCCGTGCGACGCGAAAAGTGAGACGGCGCGACACCGTGCCAGGCAGCCATCAGCCATCAGCCGGCGTTCAGCCAGGCAGTTTGACGCCCTGGTAAATCCCCGAGAGCGATAACCGGGCTGAAATTGTTCCAAAGGCAAATGTGCCTGCTGGATCGCTGAAGACGGTCAGTGTCCAGGAATCGTCGGTTTGCCTGACAAACCGTTCGACGAGCGGCCGATCCTGCGAGATCAACACGTACTCCTGCATCGACGGCAACTGCCGATAATTGGCAAACTTAGCGCCTCGATCGTACTTTTCAGTCGAGTCGGAGAGCACTTCGACGATCACCCTTGGATTGACCAAGGTGTCGAACTGATCGTCTTCGAATTGCGGTTCGTCGCAGACGATGACGATGTCGGGATAGGTATACAGGCCGGTCGCGCTGACCTTCACGCGCAGGTCGCTGGTCACGACGCGACACGGCCCCCCCTGCAATTGATTCCTCGTTTCCCACGCCACGTTGTCTTTGATCAGTGTGTGCGGCCAACTCGCGCCGGACATCGCGAACACTTCACCCTGGAAGTACTCGTGGCGCCGATCAGAAGCTCGCTCCTGAGTCAGATACTCCTGCGGCGTCAGCAATCGTTGCGGTGCGGTGGACATCTCGAACCCTCCGCGCTCGATTGTACACCGGATCGGCGGCAACGTGTATTCACACCATCAATCAACCGACGTTGATCCGTCTGTCGAAGCGCGATATAATGCGGCAGTCGAATGATTGACTTCGACGCCGCTGACGCGAGAGGGCATACGAGCATGCTGCGGTTGTTGCAACCGGCGAATTCCGGCGAACGGCTATGCGACGGCGTTTCCCGCCGTGACTTTTTGCGGATCGGCGCCCTCGGCCTGGGGGGCCTGTCGCTGCATCAATTGCTGGCCGCCGAGGCCCGCGCGGGAATTGCCCAGTCGCATAAAGCGGTGATCATGATCTATCTGGTGGGGGGGCCGCCTCATCAGGATATGTGGGATCTGAAGCCCAACGCGCCGGGCGAGATCGCCGGGCCGATGCGCCCCACGCAAACCAACGTGCCGGGCATCGAGATCTGCGATCTGTTTCCGCAACTGGCCCAGCGCACCGATCGCCTGGCTCTGATCCGCTCAATCGTCGATTCGCAGGCCGATCACAACGCCTATCAGTGTTTCACGGGGCGCATCCCCGGTCGCGGCGTCCCCGGCGGGGGCTGGCCGCAGTTCGGGTCGACCGTCGCAAAAGTTCAAGGCCCTGTCGATCGCGCGGTTCCCCCATTCGCCAGCCTGTGTTACACCTGCACGCATCCGCCGTACAACGAACCGGGCCCGGGCTTTCTCGGTGTCGGCCAGTCACCGTTTCAGTCGCACGGGCCGACGCGACACGACATGATTCTCAATGGCGTGACCCCCGGCCGGCTGGGTGACCGCAAGACGCTGCTGCACAGCGTCGATCGCATCCGCCGCGAGATCGATCGCGAGGCAAAATTCAGCGGCCTCGACGAAATCACCGAACGTGCGCTCGGCATTCTCACCTCGTCGCGACTGGCCGACGCCCTCGATTTGTCGAAAGAAGACCCGAAGCTGGTCGCCCGCTACGGAACGGGCAATGAGACGATCTTCATCGACGACAACGGCGCGCCGCGCGTGCCGCAGAGTTTTTTGCTGGCGCGGCGGCTGGTCGAAGCCGGCTGCCGCGTGGTCACGGTCAACTACAGCAAATGGGATTGGCACGGCGGCGCGTACAAGTCGATTTTCGAGCGCGAGCGCGAAGACTTCCCGATTTTCGACAACGCCCTGGCGGCACTGCTCGACGATCTTCGCGATCGTGGGCTTGAGCAGGATGTCACGGTCATCGTCTGGGGCGAATTCGGCCGCACGCCCGTCATCAGCAATATCGTGGGCCGCGACCATTGGCCGCGCGTCAATTCGGCCGTGCTGGCCGGCGGCGGCCTGCGCACCGGGCAGGTGATCGGCGCGACCGATCGCCTGGGGGGCGAAGCGGTCGAGCGGCCCGTCACGTTCGGCGAGGTCTTCGCCACGCTGTATCACAACCTGGGCATCGACACCTCGAGCGTCACGCTCAACGACCTGAACGGCCGCCCGCAATACCTGGTTGACGATGTTGTGCGGCCGCTACGCGAATTGGTGTGACAATCGGCGAGCGCGCCGGCAACCTGAAGGTTGTACTCCATCGTAGCGAAAACGCGCTGTTCCCACGCATGGCCCAGGTGTATAATACAGGTGTTGCTGCGGCCGTTTTGGCCGCGCTGCGACGCCCTTTCCCATCGAGGAATGCTGTGAACGAATTTGTCGAACCGCTGGGCCGGCGGATTCTGATCCGAAAAGACGAGAGCCGCCAGACGACTCGCGGCGGGATCGTGCTTCCCGATAAGGCCGAGATTCCGACCATCACGGGGCGCATCGTCGAGGTCAGCGCCCAGATTGAGCGTGACGAAGATTTTCCGGTCCGCAAGTACGACAAGGTCTTGTTCCACCCCAAGAACTCGATTCCGGTCGACTTCGAATCCGACAACCTGCTGTTCGTCGTGCCGATCGACGACGTGGTGGCCGTCTTCCGCAAAGTGAAAAAGCCCCGGACCACTGCCAAGCCGGCCGACGGAACGAATGCCGACGATCTCTCGGAAGATCGCGACGAGTAGCGTCCCTACGTCGTCGCACTCTGCGGCTCAGGGTCGTAGAAACGGTTGGCGATCCAATGCTCGCCGACGAATACCGCCAGCAAAATCACCGCCAGCAGCGGGAAGGCCTCGCGGCCCAGCCGACCGGCGCGGACATTTCGCTGCAGGTTGTTGATGTCGCGCGCCAGGCTGTAGCGCTCGGTCCCCAAGCGCATGTCGAGATCGTCTTTCGTCATTCGCTGCAGGTTGCTTTCGGACCCGTCGGCATTGACGCTAAAGCCGCGCGCGAACTTGATTGCCGCGTCGGCGCCGGTTAACCGGTAGTTACCGATCTGATCGACGTCGTTCACGATGAACTGGGCCGCCCCGGGGGGCACGTCGCTGCGCAATTGCTGCAAGAGGGGCTTGCGCAGCAGATAGGCGAGAACCGCCAGGGCCGGGTCGAGCGTGACTCGCACCGGCTCGCCGATCTGGTAGTTGTAAACTTCGCCCGAAGAGCGGGTCAGGTACATCAGCATTTGATCGGCCAGGGCGGTGAACTCCCAGCCGACCATGGGCAATTCGCTCCAACGGCGATCGAGCGAGGTGGTCATCAGCAGCACGCGCCCCTTGCCGTGGGCACGTTCGACCAGGGCCGGTCCACGACGTTCGTCAGTGAACGTTGCGATCACCGCAGTATCCCGCGCGTCAGGGGTCACGCGCCAGTATTTGGCAATCGGCATCGACGTCAGCCCGGCGATCCCCCCTAGTTCATCGAGTTTTTTGAAAATCGGATGCGACAAATTCGACAAATCGAGAAACTCGGGTGGATTGAATTCCCAGGTTCGGGCCGGTTCGGCCGGCATCACATCGCGGGCCGCCGGCGACAGATACGATGTCTGCTGCGTCCGATCTCCCAGAACAACGAGCGAGTTTCCCCCGTCGGCGACGTAATCGGCGAGGGCCTTCCAGCCGGCCGGCTTCGGATCGGCGACATTCATCAGGCACACGGCTGCGTACTTCGACAAGTCGGTCGAGCCGATTTTGGCGGCCGCCAGATAGCGGCACCGAAAGCGAGTTTTACCCAATGCCGCCAACTCGGAGGGCGCCAGCGCCTGCATCAGGAAGAGGGCGTCGGCGTGCCGGTCGGCAACCACCAGCAGTTCGGCGGCGGGCTGGACGAGCAGCGAAAAATACCGCACATCGTCAAATGCCAGCGGGTCGCTCGCCAGCAGTCGAACCTCACCCTGCAGGACCGGCCCCCCCGCTCCCGGCAGCGAGAACAGCGTCGTGGCAGCCGCCGCGGGATCGAGCTTGACGGGTTGCTGCCCGAGCTTGCTCATCACGCCTGCCTGGTTCTCGACATACAGTTCGACGACGCGTTCTTCGGCGGCCGCTCCGACCGCTTCCAGCATGGCGCGCAGCGTGACCGTCCCCCCGCGCGGGATCGTCTGCTCCGTCAGCGACAACGCCGTGATGGCAAAATTCGTGGGAGACGAAACCCCCACATCGATCAGATAGACGCTGACGCCGGCCGCTTTGGTCAGCGCCTCTTTCAAGCGCGGAACCTCGTCCTTCCGCCAGGCGGCGCTGGTCAGGTCGGTGAAGACGTAAATCTCTCGCAGAAGATCGGTCGCCGCATCGGCTTCACCGGACCCGCGGCTGCGCTCCTGATCGTCGAGCTGCGCCTCGATCGCGGCCAGCAGCCGATCGTCGAGCGGCCGGCTGACAGGCTCGGCCGCAAGAGTCGCGATTCGCTTGGCGGCTGCCGACAGGTCGCTTTGAAACCGCAGCGGGGCATCGCCGGAGGTCTCGCTGACCGCGACGCGGCTCAATCGCGGCAAGTTGCCCAGGTGTTTCGTTGCAATCTCCTGCGCCGCTTCGAGCCGCGTGCGACTCTCTTGCCGGTACTGCATCGAAAGGCTGGTATCGAACAGCATCACCGCCGCAACGGGCAGAAACTCGCTGGGGGCCAGCGTCGGTTGCGTGATGGCCGCGGCGATTCGTTTCTGGTAGGGCCATGCGACCAGCAAACCGAACACAACGATTCCGGCCACCGCCAGCCCCGAGCGCAGCAGCGTTCGACGATACGCCAGTTCGTGAGGCGGCAGCTTGCGGCGGTGCCACAGCGCCTGCACGCCGAAATAAACACCGGCGACGGCAGCACCCAAGACAAGCAGCCGCAACCAGTCGCCGCCGCGCAGCGAATAGTCTGCCGCAGGCACCGAGGGACGGGCGACCGCGAAAACGATCAACGCAATGACCGCCATCCGCAGCAGCAAGAGTGCCAGGTGTCGTAACCGCAGTCGGCGGACATTGGTCCGCCTGCGGTTCTGAATCAGCCTGAGCGCCGGGAAGATGAGCTTTTTGGGTTTGGCGCGCATCAACAGGTGCAAGACCACCGGAATGGCGGCTAGAGACAGCCCGATCAGCAATGCCGGATGCAGCCAGACCATGAAGTAAAATCGTGAGCCGCGGGTGAATCGTGAATGGACGTCCTGCAAATTTCGAATCGAAAATCGTCGCGTAGCGCCCATGCGCGTTCGTCGTCGATCGGGGCCGTGTTCGATGGCATTTCGCCAACGACCGGCCCCAAATCCCCGGGCGCAATCGACGAACGTTTATCGTCCAAAATTCAAGCTCATTGTACTTCACTTCGGCGGGTGTTGTACAACTTGCAGTCGATTCACAGGACGGGAAGATGGTTCCGCGGTCGACAGCAATACCTCCTCGGCGAGCGGGGGGCTGCCGCCCTCGTTGTTACACACATCTTTGAGTTATCCATCATCGCCGGGGCCAAAGGTCTCCCAGCAGAGGGCCATGTCGTGCATTCGTTGCAGTCCCTTCCAGATCGTTTCGGCTCCGGGTTCGTCCGAACGGGGGCGGTTC
>SIAF01000441.1 GCA_009691905.1 Planctomycetaceae bacterium
AGCGCGATTTGGATACCCTCGAATGTCGCAATTGCTCGATCGATGTGCCACGACGCAATCAATTCACGTGCAATGTCGGCCTCTCCTCGCTCTGTGAGGAGTATACGCCGGTGCGGCGCTTCCAAGGGCGGACCGGCTCTTCCAGCACGATAGGACATCGTTTCTAGAAGCGAATGCAAAAATTGTCCAGTAAACGCCGCTCTGACGAACAAGCGATAGCTATCAGCGTCAAGCCTCCCGTCGCCCAATGATTTGACCTGTTCTTTCCAATTGATGTCAGTCCCGACGAACACACCGGCAAACTCAATCTGGTTTCGATATTGTGGAGCTTTCGGGTGTTGCCACGCCTCGAGAGCGGCCGGATGCAGCATCTTCAGAAGCGTAGTTTTGCCACTTCCTCGCGGTCCGACAATTAACGTATGCGTCGGTTTCGCCAAAATTTCGAAATGGTCGGAAGGAACAAATAATTTTGCCACTTCCTGCGGGGCGAGTTGCCGGGCGTTAAAAACGTCAAAAATGCTTGGTGCAGCCGAAACGCTCAATTGGCCCTCCCAATTAGCGTCGGGGGCCCAACATCAGGGGGTTCGACAACCAATTTGTGCTCGTCGCGAAGACGCTGCACCAAACGCTCCAAATCTTGCGGCATTAGATAGTCCAGGCAATGAAACTGTTTCACTAACGAGTCCCAATGCACCCCAGGCTTGTTCACAGCCTTTGCGATCTGTCTTGCAAGGACCCCGAGGTCACCCCGCCAGCCGAAGCCCCCCTCAGCGGGAAGCTTTGCGCCACGCGGTGACCGGATCCATCCTTGACCGGTGAGCCAATCCCACGAACGAAACCGGCCAACAAATCCCAACTCAGCAAAATGCTGAATAGGAAATTCAACTAGATAGAACTGATTACGGGCAGCGGTCTGAAGGTCCCGATAAAATACAGCTGCAAGACTGCCCGCAGCGAAGACGATGGGCGCTTCGGCCCCACCGGCAGCACATTCGAGTTTGGGATGGTGTTTGTGGCCATGCACAATCAGCCAACGGCCGTATTTTCCCGATCCGAGCAAGTCAAGCAAAGCGTGGCCTCCAATCATTAAATCGTCACTGCCCAATCGAAGCTCGGAGTGTTGATGCGGGTGATGGTGGCACAATAGAACATTGACCGTCGACGTCGCGTTTGTCTCGAGCTCTTTCCGAATTAGCGTCAGCGTGTTATCTGAAACGCGACCTTGCTCAAACTCGTACTTCTTAGTTTCATCGTACATCCCTTCACCGTGGAACGCGCTGCTATTGAGTACGAGAATCCGATATGTGCTACGAGAAATCAGTACGAAGTGCCTTGCCCAATACCGGTTATTCATCTCCTCGTCTGGGAATGGGTACGGGGGATCCAGCGCTTGCAGCATTCCCTTTGCGTCGTACTCATTGTGCGCATACCGCGAATCAATATCGTGATTCCCTGTGGTGGTAATCAGATCTGATGCGCCGAGCACGCTTTTGATCACGTGAAGCTCGCGCCAGACATGCTGGACCGCAACTGGCTGTGCTTTGTCAGCAATATCCCCTGGGCAGAACAGCAAATCTGCCTTGAGCTGATCAGCGCGAAGCATGGCGAGCAGACCGGCCAGTGCGTTCTTCGTTGGGTTGTTTTCAGTTACGCAACAATGAGACGGCGCCTTGTCGGGATCGATCCCGTCATAGGCGTGGACGTCGCTGATGACTGCGATAACCAGCCTCTTCTGGGATTGCCGCTGAGGCTGGCGTTTGTGCGATTTCATTTTTGCGGCGACTGCGAATGCAATAAAGGGCAGTTCGAGACGAGCAACTCTCGGACCGTGCGCCTGTGGTGCGCGAAGCCAGCTACGTGGCGACGCACCGTCAGAGTACTTTTGTGCCACCGCGCGGGTAGCTCGGCAAACGCGGCATGCTGACAGTACGAGAGAAGGAACGTCGCGCCAATGCGGTCAATCAGGTGAAGTAGTGAGAAAAGATCGGGGAGCTGCTCCTCATCGAAACAATCATAGCCGTACTCGCCGAATGTATTTCGTCGGCGCGACGCGTATGGTGGGTCTAGGTAAATGAAGTCGCCGCCGCATAGGTCGCTGAGGCAATCCCGGTATCCCACGGGTCGTAGCTCCGCACTTCTAAGCGCGACGGAGCAACGATAGAATTGCCGCTCTGTGGGAACCTGCCCGGTTCGAGTCCCGCGCGGCACGTTAAATGCTCCTGCGCGATTGATGCGGTAAACGCCATTGAAACAATGCCTGTTTAGATACACAAAGCGTGCTGCTCGATCGATGGCTGCGAGGGATGTAGGATCTGCACTGCGCAATTCGTAGTAGGTTTGCTTCTCAGTCCCAAGGCACGCGACCGCACGAGACACACGTCGGGGATGCCGCCGAATCACCTCGTAGGCGTCGATTAGCTCGTGGTTGATGTCGCCGAGCACCGCGTGCTTTGGCCGAAGCGCGAAAAAGAGACAGCCGGATCCCGCAAATGGCTCCACGTATCTGTTGAACGTCTCGGGAATGCTTGCAAGCAAGTGAGGCAGCAGCTTACGCTTACTTCCAGCCCACCGAAGGAGGGGCGAGGCCCACACACGCCGACTCGATATAAAGTGCCACCGCCTGGTGCCGGTTTTCGTCATAGCGCACCTCGAATTTCCGCTCAAAACGCAGCGACAGCGCGGCCGGAACTGCCTAGATTAGTGCGTCGCTGGCCGACTGCGCAGGCGCAGCACACAACCGGTCCATGTAGTCGGCAATCGCCCGGTCGTAGCGGGCCGTCATTTCAAACGCCGCCGCCGCCAATTCGCGGCGAAGCGCGGTGGGAACCGGCCCGCCTTTCAAGGCGTCGAGCACGCGGCGGTACTGACTGCTGTGCGTCACGACGCACAGGTAGGCGTGGTTCTTCGCCGCCGAGCGTATCATGCTCGGGCCGCCGATGTCGATATTTTCGATCGCTTCGGCAACGCTGACGTCCGGTTTGGCGATTGTGGACTCGAACGGATACAGGTTGCAGACGACCAGTTCAAAGGGAATGATGCCGTGCTCGTGCATCGCCTGGGCGTCGTCGGCCAAATCAGGGCGCCCGAGCAGTGCCCCGTGCACTCTGGGATGCAGCGTCTTGACGCGGCCGTCCATCATCTCGGGAAAGCCAGTATACTCGGTGATGTCAATCACGGGCACGCCGTTTTGCATCAGGAAGCGTCCCGTGCCGCCGGTCGAGACGATCTCGAATCCCAGCTCTGCCAGCCCGCGAACGAACGGGCCGAGTTCCGATTTGTCGCTGACGCTGACCAGAGCGCGGCGAGGGAAGGTTGAGGACATCAGTGCTTCGGCAATCGCGGGGGAATGTTGAATCGACGAACCGCAATGATCAACCTGACGAGAGCAGGACGTGAACCGCTAAAGCGCCTCATTGGTCATCGAAGCCGTGCCAAATCGCACGACGCAATTCCCACCCTCGACCGAATACTTGCGAACTGTCGCTTGAAACACAAACACCTTTGCGTCAAGATACACGCAAACGCTGAAGGAAACAATAGATCGCAAACCCAAATCTTCCCGGCGTGCGGGCGGACGAAGGGCATATTCTATTCAAAGTAGAACGTCCCCTATCTATCGTGAAACTGCACCTTCCTGAAAAACATCACAACTGCATGGCACGTTGAGCCAGCCAGCGGGTGAGGTCGAGCATTTTCTTCCGGATGGCGCAGCGGCGGGTAATCGCGGTTAATTCGTTTTCGGGGAGAAAAGACGCAGCTCTTTTCAACTGGCAGTCAACACGTCACCGTTCAGGTTCGAGTTGTTTCCGGGGGCGTCCGCGGGCGCGAAGTGTCCAGTCGAGGCCCAGGCGTCTGGCCGTCCTTGTCTGCCATCCGGCCGAGCCGAATGGACAACCACGGCGAATCGAGTTCCGAACGGCATCGACCTCAGCTTGCGTCTGCGGACGATTCACGTAGAACTCAGCTTGTGTCTGTCGCGGGTCTTTAGGGGCATCGACCTCAGCTTGCGTCTGCGGACGATTCACGTGCTGCGTCCAATCGGCGGAAATCGGCAGCGGCCATGGCGTCAGCAGCGACTTCGCCTCGACCGAGCCGAATTCGCGGCGCCACAGGCTGCTCCACCTCCAGTCTTCGTCAACCGTAAAGAACTGCGTCCACTTTTCTTCCCCGACGGTCCTGCCCGGCAGGTGGTCAGGGAGGGGCCACCCATGATTGTACTGTCGGAGGAGCCGCGTTGATATTGAAACTCTGGAACGACCTCCGGGAATCGATCGTGCGGGGACCCGAGAACGGTTCGGTGTCCCGATGAACGCCGCCCGGCGCGGGGATCAAGGCAATTCGGGGCGCTTGATCAGACTCAACCAGGCCGCTTGTGGCGGCGGGCCGTCAGTCGGTGCCGGGAAACCGGCCGTTTCATCACGGCCGCTTCAACATGGTCGCTTTATCACGGTCGCTTGAACTGGGTCAGCCAAACACCGCGCGGCTGTTGGTGATGCCGGGCATGCGGCGCCGACCCCATTTGTCGGCTTCACGCCGTAGCGACGCCGGTCGCCCGGCGGCGCGGCGAAACAAGCGGCTGAACCCGCCGACCAGTTGCAACCATCCCTCCTGATGCATTTGCAGTCGCTCGAAAATCGGCGCCAGGTCGGTTGAAATCGCCCCAGGCTTGTCAGACCGCACCTGCCGCCCCGTCCACTCGAGCAACCGCAGGTAGTCGGCAAACGGCATCGGTAGACAGCCGGTGTTCGACGCGCGACCGCATGGGGCCGGTTGATCTGTCGGTTCCGTTGCCAATTCCAGAGGGCTCAGCCAATCGACATTCTCCCCGCGCTGACTGTGAGCGGGTGCCGAAATTTCCACTGTCTGCGACTCCGCAGTCTCGGTATTGTGTTCGGCACATGAAGTCTTACGCGGGCCCATGCCCTCGGCGGCGACTGTTTCGGGACTGGTCATCTCGCTGCCAGCCGCTTCTTGCATTGCGGCAATCCGCTCATAGACCGACGTGAAGCGGCTCGTTTCGGGAGTCTCGGCGATCTGCGCGCGGATCGGGTTGAGGTCCACATACGCCAAACACGCCGCCACGGCCGATTCGTCGAGGATCGGCTGGCACTTGTAGCGGCCCTCCCAGAACCGCCCCGTGCAATCGTCTTCGCGGTTGGCCCGGCGGGCGATCGGCTCGGCCAGGCAGCGCATGAACCACGAGAGACTCGATAGCCGCGCCCGGACCTCGACCAGTCGCTCGGGGTTGCCGGTCACCGTCGACAACTCCCACTCCTGTGGCTCGGCGGGACGGCCCTCGTCGTCGCGGCGCAGCGGGAACAGGTTCCACCAGCGGCGAGCGACGTCGTCATCCGACCAGCCGCACACGACATCGGCCCGGTTGCGCAGGATGACGTGCAGGTGATTGCTCATCACGGCAAACCCGAGCAGGTCGATCGCGAATTGCCCGGCAAGGAATTGCAGCCGATCCTGAAGCCATTGCTTGCGGTGATCGAAGTTTTTGCCTGAAACCCGGTCATCGCCGCACAGGAACGCGCGGCGCACACAGCGGCTGATGCAGTGGTAGACGCCGACGTCGCTCGGATCAATCAGCAACATTCGCGGGATACGCGGCACGGGTTGGGCTCCGTCGCGAGGGGCAATGGATCTGTATGTACAGTAGTGTACATAAGATGCCATTCGGCCCGGCGACTGTCAAGCCAAATC
>SIAF01000442.1 GCA_009691905.1 Planctomycetaceae bacterium
TGTGGGCAGGCCGGATTGCGGCTGCGGGGCCACAACGAGCCGGGCGGCCCTCCACGCACACCAAATCTCCCCATCACGAACGCACCATTCCGACACCCTTACGCGATTCACCGGAATTCACCCACAAATTCCGGAGAGGAACCAGAAATTGAAGTTCTGCTGCCGCCGCTGGAGGAACAGCAGCGGATCGTGACGGAGATCGAGGGCTATCAAAAGGTCCTCGACGGCGCTCGCCAGATTCTCGCCGTTTACCGTCCCGGATTTGCCATTGGTCCAACTTGGCCAGTTGTGACCTTAGATCAAATTACGAATCAGATAACCGACGGAACGCACTTTACGCCGACCTACACAGAATCGGGCGTGCCATTTTGGCGAGTGACCGATCTCACTCAAAGCAATGACTCCAAGAAGTTCATCAGCAATGCGGAACATGTGCAACTCATCAAACGATGTCACCCGAAGAAGGGCGATATTCTTTACTCTAAGAATGGAACAATTGGCGTTGCCAAAAAAGTTGATTGGGATTTTGAGTTTAGCGTCTTCGTCAGTCTCGCAGTGCTTAAACCCAAACCTGAGCTTACCGATAGTAGTTTCTTGGAATACACCATGAACTCGCCATTCGTGTATTCCCAAGCGGTTTCGCGTTCCAAGTCCAATACGGTCACCAATCTCCACCTAGTCGAAATCCGCGAATTCGAAATTCCGCTCCCGCCTTTGGAGGAGCAACGTCGCATCGTGGCCGAACTGGACGCGGAGGCGGCGCAAATCGACGCTGTGCGGGCGCTCATTCCCTGCTTCGAGGCCAAGATCCAGCGCGTCATCGACCGCGTTTGGGGCAACAACGGATCGGAGTAAACCACCATGCCCTCGGAAGCCCAGGCCCGCATTACCATCAACAGGTTGTTGGAAGAATCGGGCTGGCGTTTCCTGCCCGACGTGCAAGGGCGACCCCAAAACATCATTTGTGAGCATCGCGTCACGCATCGCCCTTTTTCCCCCGGTCTGGACCTAGGCAACGATTTCGAGCACGCCCCACAAGGTTTCGTCGATTACGTGCTGTTGAACTCCGACCAACGGCCGGTCGCGGTCACCGAAGCCAAACGGGAGAGCATTGACCCGCTGACCGGCAAAGAGCAGGCGCGCAGCTACGCGGAAAGTCTCGGCGTCAGCCACATTTTCCTCAGCAACGGGTTGGTGCATTACTACTGGAATCTGCGGCAGGGCAATCCGGTGAAAATGTCCCGTTTCCTGCCGCTGGAACAACTCGGCCAGGCGGCAGAGTGGCATCCCGATTCCGCCCGCCTCGCCGCCGTGACAATCGACGAGAATTATATCGCCGTTTCGCAGGATGCCGCGTGGCTCTCGTATCCCCCCGCCGACCGCGCCACGGTGATGGTGAACAAGAAAATTCGACTGCTGCGTGATTACCAGGTCGAGGCCATCCGCGCGCTGCAAGCAGCCGCCTCCCCCTCACAGCATCGGTTTCTCTTCGAGATGGCGACAGGCACGGGCAAGACACTCCTCAGCGCCGCAATCGCCAAGCTCTATCTCCGCACCGAGAACGCGACTCGCATTCTGTTTCTCGTGGACCGACTGGAATTGGAAACTCAGGCCTGGAAGAATTTTAACGCCTACCTCGCGAACGACGGAATTCAAACCGTCATCTACAAGCAAAAGCGCAGGGATTGGATGCAGGCGCAGGTTGTTGTGACGACGATTCAAAGCTTTGCCGCCCGCAATCGCTTTCTGCACGAGTTCGCCCCGACCGATTTCCAGTTCATCATCAGCGATGAAGCGCACCGCACCATCAGCGGCAACAACCGGGCGATCTTCGAGTATTTCATTGGCGCAAAACTCGGCCTCACCGCGACGCCGCGCGACTATCTCAAAGGTGTGCAGGACGCCGACCGGCAGAATGATCCCCGCGAATACGAGCGCCGGCTTCTGCTCGATACCTACCGGACCTTCGGCAGCGACGACGGCAACCCGACATTTCGCTACACCCTGCTCAACGCCGTTCAGCACGCTCCCCCTTATCTCTGCAATCCCGTCACGCTCGATGCCCGTACCGACATTACCACACAGATGCTTTCGGACGGCGGCTACACGGTCGCCGTACCGGCCAACGAGGACGGCCAGGAACAGGAGTTGGTATTCCAGAAACGCGACTACGAACGCAAGTTTTTCTCCGATGAAACCAATCTGAGCTTCGTCTGCTGCTTCCTCGACAACGCCAAATGCGACCCCATCACCGGCGAGATCGGCAAAACCATCATGTTTGCCGTCAGTCGAAAACACGCGACCAAGCTGGTGACGTTGCTCAACGAGGAAGCGACGCGCCGCTGGCCGCGGGAGTACGCCGCCGGCTCGACATTCGCGGTGCAGGTCACATCCGACATCCCCGGCGCGCAGCAGATGACGATTGACTTCGCCAACAACAACCTCAACGGCAAGTCACGGTGGCGCGCGGACGAATTTCGCGATTACGATACCAGCCGCACGCGAGTTTGCGTGACGGTGGGCATGATGACGACCGGCTACGATTGCGAAGACGTGCTGAACGTGGCGCTGGCGCGCCCGATATTCTCCCCCACGGATTTCATTCAGATCAAAGGCCGCGGTACGCGGCTGTACACATTCAAATATGGCGAAGGCCCCAGTCAATGCACAGCGGAAAAAGACGGCTTTGCCCTCTTCGACTTCTTTGCAAACTGTGAATTCTTTGAAGAGAAGTTTGATTACGACCGAAAGCTATCCTTGCCGAAAGGCCCATCCGAAGAACCTGACGAAGATGGCGATGGCGGGGGCGGCCGCCTCCGCGTTGAGGATTTCACGAACACCTCGCCTGACCCGGTAGCCAGTGTCACCCGCGACGAGATCGGCCTTTTCGGCATGCGGATTGACCGCGAAATGTATCACGAGCGGTTTGCACAGCAGGCGAGCGAGGCTGTCGCCACTGACCCGGCTCTACGCGAAGCATACGACGCGGAGGACTGGCCGGCGGTCGAGGCATCCGTCCGACGTCTGCTCTTCGAAAAGCCGGAAGAGTTCTGGAATCTGCCGAAGCTTCAAGAACTGTACAAAACCGACCGCCTGCCGAGTCTTCGGGAGATACTCTCCCGTGTGTTCGGTTTGATTACGGAAATCCCGACGCGAAGCAAACTTGCCGACGAAGCGTTTGAGCGTTTCCTTGCCACCCAGGAGACCAACGCCACACACAGCAGGGAGCTACACACGGTCTTTGCCGCGTTCCTGCTCGATCCCGAATGCCGGGTATTGATCGAGGAAGGCCGGTTTGCAGAACTGCGCGCCCGTGACGCGAGCCTCTATGGCTCACTGTCAAGCCTCCCGCCGGTGGAACGGCAAACCCTGATTCAGTATTTGCGCACCAACGTCTGTCAAAGCGATTTCGACCAAGCCGCTTGAACGCGCCCGTTAGTCTTTAATCGGCTTCGCTGGCACTCCCGTCGAACCGAATGGTACCAGCACCAGAGCAATCTTCGACGATTACAATTTGATCTACGGCGTCCAGTGGGCCACGGCTGATGGTTCCGCGGTGCCGATCTACTTCGAATAGCCGGTTTGCTTTGGCTACGGCGACTCTGTGACGTGCAGCGCCCGCTCCATCAGGAACTCGCCCGCCGCGAACAGCTTCAACCGGTACTCGCCGGGTTCGGGGAACACGAGGTTTGCGAAATCGAATGTCCCCTCGATGACCTGCCGAAGGTGCTCGAACTCGAAGATTCCTTCAGCGTCGAACACCGCCGGGCGTTCCTCGTCAACGTCGATGAGTTCCATCCGGACCGGCAGGCTGCCTTGCCCCTCAGTGACCGAGAAAAAGACCGTCAGATTCGTGACCATCGGGAACCGGCCACAGCCCAGGCCGGAAAACGTCCCGAGCAGGCTGTACTTGCCGCTGTGCGGGTCTTTCCAGGCATGATCGCAGATCAACAGGGCCAGCGGTATCGGGGGACTCATCGGAGCGTCGTGTCGGGCTAAGATGACAACTCGCCTTGGCAATCACGCGGACGCACTCGCCGTCTCGCCCTTGCCCGGCAATGATAACGGCCCACCCACAACGGGCGAATTCACTACCACGTTACTACCACATTTAATCGAAACTCGCAAAAACTCGCGGCAATTCGCGAAGCGTATTGCAATGCTGTCGGACGCTGATATACTGCATTTTGTCCGTGTTTTTCGCTGTTTTCGCGAGTCTGCGGAACTCAGTTGACATCGTGGAGGTCACTGGTTCGAGTCCAGTAGCGACCATCCGTACACTATCGAGAACCTCGGGAAATACGGCATTTCTCGGGGTTTTTTGATGGTTTCGGTTTTCTCCCTGCGCCTCGCTGCGCCCTAATTTCGCTCCCTGCTGCGCCCGATTTTGCGCCCGATTTTCAGACTTGCTGTCTGAAGTCGCCGCGTCGAAGTCGGAATCGGTCACTCGCAGGTAATGCTCTTGGGCAATCAGTCTCGAATTGCCAAGCCAAGAGCAGACGACGTGAATCGGGTGGCGTGCCGAAAGTTCCGTCTGTCTCGAAATCCGCATGTTGTGGAACAGTTTCGGCCACGGGGCCAGCTTGGCCCGTTTGAGAATCTTCAAGAACTGAGTCCGCAGATTGCTGCCCAAGTCCCGATAGCGGGTGATGATGAATTCGGTCCCGTCGTCGGCCAGGTCGAACGCCTCTTGCAGGTACGGCCGCAACTCGGCAAAGATCGGCACCACCCGGAATTCGCCCCCCGACAGGTGTTCGGTCTTCGGACTGTGAACCGCCATTCGTCCGCTGGCGAAATCAACGTCAGACCATCGCAGCGACAGGTGTTCGCTCGGGCATCGCAGCCCGCCGTAGCGCGACAGGGCAATCAGCAGCCGCCATTGTGCATCGGGGGCCGCTGCAATCGCTTTGTCGGCCTCTGTGAGCGTTACAAAGTGGTCGCGTGAGCGGTTCGCCCGGACTGCCGACGTGCCGAGTTCGGCGAACGGGTTTTCTCGAATCAATCGGTGCCGCACGGCTTGCCGGAAGAAATGTTTCGCCCGGCTCATTCGCCTCCGCACGGTGTTTTCGCCTAACGTCCGCTCGCCGATCAGGAACAGCCGGAAGTTGTCGGCTTGACCGGGGGTGATGCTGGTCAAGTCCCGTGACTCTCCGAAGAATGCGACCAGATCAGATCGAACCTGTTGCAGCGTGATGATGGTTGCGGGTTTCGCGTCGCATCGACTGCCGATGTACTGGTCGAGAAACGCCCCCAGCGTCGCGCGGTTGCGGTTCGCTCGCAACGGAATCAACCCGGCAGCCGCCAGCTTGTCGGCCAGCGTGTCGGAAATGTCGCCGATCCACTTTGATAGTTCGGGGTCGAATGCGGTTCGACTTTCAATCGCCGAAACCATTTCTTCGATCTTGGCTTTCAGCGTGTTCGCGGACTTGATCGGCATTCGGCCAAGAGAGATTTTCTTGCGCTGCCCGTCCAGCGCGAACAGTATCCGCCGCAATCCGTCGCCGCTTGTTGAAATACTTGCCATTGTCATTCGCCTTTCGATTTGAGTTCCAACCCCAGCGCCTCGCACAACTTCGCGGCCGTCGCCAGGCGGATATCTTCCCGCTTGCCGCTGACAAAACGGTCGATGATCTGCGCCGCCACGCCCGCGTCTTTGCCGATCCGGTAATGCGTCTTGCCGCTATCGACGATCGCAGCCCGCAA
>SIAF01000019.1 GCA_009691905.1 Planctomycetaceae bacterium
GGCATGGCTGAAACGCTTCGCGATCAGCCTACTAAAACAAGTCCCGGACAAGCTCAGCGTCGCGATGCGCCGCCGCTACTGCGGCTGGAACGAAAACTACCTGGCGCAAGTCCTTTTCGGCTCTGAAGGTTAGTGTGCGCTTGCCCTGGATGGCGTATCGCATTCGGACCCGCTGTACTACACCACCTCAGAGATGGGTGGTCTCACCGGCGGGCCGCATGAGTATCGCATTGCAGTCGAGTGGTTCCTCGACCTCTCCGGTTCGCCGATCGGCGTGCCGGTACTTCGTAAGCGGCTCGGCTACACGCCGAGGGGCGCTGTCAGGAGAATCATTAAGCAGCGAGCGGAGGTCACGCGGATCATCGAAGAATTCCAAGCCGCACTGTCGCTGCTGCCGGGAGAGATTGCCCGGCCATCTCTGTATGTTGAGGGCTCTACCCGGCGAGTTTCCGTCAACTCCTATGAGCGCAGCCAAGAGGCTGTCATGCGGTGCAAGGCCGTTCGAGGGACGGCCTGCTCCATATGCAGGCTCGATTTCGGGGCTGTTTATGGGCCTGAGTTCGCGGGGTTTATCCACATTCACCACCTCCGGCCGCTGTCGGAGATTGGCGGCGAGTATGTGGTCGATCCAATCGCAGACTTGCGTTCTGTTTGTCCGAACTGCCACGCGGTCATTCACCATGGCGGTCGTTTGCGGAGCATCGAGGACGTGCAGCAGATCCTAGAGCGGCAACGGCACGCCTAAGTTCTCGCTGCAGGAAGCGGCTGCGGTGGTTTCAGGTTGATAAGCCACTCGCTTGGGCCGTCGCCCTTGGGGGAAAATCAAAGGGGTCGGGAGTCGAACTGAGGCCAAACCAGTCCGAACAAGGCGCTGCGGTGGACCGGGGGTCGTTACGGTCGTGCGCGACACCACGTCCCTCCAGTCCCCCGGCCACTGAGCTTGGCCGTTAGGCGGCGCAAACCTGGATGTCTTTGAATCTTTCGGGACGGAGGCCGAAGTTCTCTGGCTACGTTTCCGTCGGTGTGAGACAATAGTCCTGATTTCCCAACCGTGTTGCCAGCACCCAACCCTATGGAGGTTTCTCGATGTCGCCGTTGCTCGATCAAGCGGTGGCGGAAGCGCGCAAACTGCCGGTCGCGGAACAAGATGCCATCGCGGCACTCATCTTGGAAGAAATTGAGGACGACCGGCGTTGGGAGGAGTCGTTGGCTCGCTCGCCAGGCAAGTTGGCGGCTCTGACAGCCCGCGCCGACGAACAGGTGCGGGCCGGACTCTGCCGCACAGCGGGGTTTGACGAACTGTGAACTCCGTTGTCACCGAAGACTTCATGGACTGCTTCTCGCGTCTACCCGCTGAGGTGCGGGAGCAGGCGCGGCGCGCATACCGGCTTTGGCGTGCGAACCCGTCACACCCGGGTCTGCGTTTCAAGCCGATCCGAAGGCACGAGGGACTGTACTCGGTGCGGGTCGCTCGAGGGTGGCGGGCGCTGGGACGACTGGAAGGGGACACGGTCACTTGGTTCTGGATCGGTTCACACGCAGACTATGATGGGTTGGTCGGTTGAGTTGGCTGTCCAGCCGCCGTACAAATCGCTCAAGCTGGCCGCGGTCAACGGTAGAAGCCTGGGCGGAACTTCACCAGGCAGATCTGTTGGCCGATTGGGAGCGGTTGCAAGCGGGACAGACGCCTTTGCCGATTGAGCCTCTGGAGGGAAAAAAATGACATCTCATCCGATCTATCGCGTCAGGTCGTTCCAAGTTGTGGCACCTTACACTCTATCCGTCCAGTTTGACGACCAAACGGAGCAAGTGATCAACTTCGAACCCGTCTTGGCTGGAGAACTTTACCGCCCGCTTCGGGATTTAACTCTGTTTAATCAAGTGCAAATTGATCCCGAAGTGCATACCCTGGTTTGGCCGAATGGAGCCGACTTTGATCCGGCTACGCTCCACGACTGGCCAAAACACGCCGAGGCTTTTGCGGCACGCGCGCGACAGTGGGAACTGACGCCCGCCTGAAATGAGGCCACCTTTCGGAAGAGCCCCCGAACCAGACGCTGCTGAGCTATGTCGTTAGCCCGGAGATTCCGATCTTTCTGGCGGGGTGGTGCTGACCACACCACACAAGTCGCGCCGTTGCCTGACATACGAAGCAGCGACTAACATGGTGTAAGGAAGGAAAACCAATGATCGATCGCCAACTCCTTGAACGAATCTGTTGTGACCCGAAGGTCATGGTCGGGAAGCCCGCGATCAAAGGGACGCGGCTGACAGTGGATTACGTATTGAACCTCCTGGGTCACGGCTCGACGATTGACGAGATCCTGGACGAATACGACGGCCTCGAACGAGAAGACATTCAGGCTTGCTTGTAGTTTGCGTCGAGATCGTTTTCGGGCACTGCATTTCTCCCACTGGTTGCAGAGCCAGCGTAGATGCGAAAGGCAGTTGCCGACTGCGTGCCGCGGCAGTCTGCCACACATCAGCCCGTCGCCGGCACTCGATTGTGCCAGTCCGTTTCCTGCTGGTACTGATGGGCGATTCGCAACAGCGTCCCTTCGCTCCACGGCTTGCCGACCAATTGCATTCCGATCGGGAGGCCCGACTTCGTGACTCCGCAGGGAATCGCCAAAGCCGGATGGCCGCTGAGATTGAAAGGGAGCGTCAAATCGAGAAACGCGCGGACCAGCGGCTTTTCGCCGGTCGGCAGGCTGGCCGTTTGCGTGCCGAACTTCGGGGTTGCAATCGGCGAGGTGGGAGTCAGCAGCGCGTCGATTCCGTCGAACACTTTGGCCCACTCGCGGCGGATCATGCGGCGGACCCGCAGCGCCTGCAGATAATTGACCGCCGACAGGAATTGTCCCCCCAACAGCAACGGCCGGATCTCGTCGCCATACAACGCCGCGCTGGTTTCCAGATAGGGTTGGTGGAACGCACTCGCTTCAGGAAAGATAATCGCGCGGTGCGCCCCCATGGCTTCTTCCAAAAAGGGAAGATGGACTTCGACCTGGACGGCCCCCAGCGATTTGAGCTGACCGAGCGCCTGTGTGACTGCGGCGGCAACCTCCGGATCGAGCGACTCCAGGAACCATTGATGCATCACGCCGATTTTCATCCCGCGGATGCGGGCCGTCAGTTCTGCCGGGTAATCGGGGACAGCGCGTCGGCTCGACGATTCATCGGCGCGGTCGTGACCGGCAAGAATTCTCAGGGCGAGAGCCGCATCGGCCGCCGTACGGGTCATCGGGCCGACGTGGTCCATCGTCCACGAAAGCGGGAACCCGCCATTGCGGCTGACGCGGCCGTAGGTCGGTTTGAGCCCGGTCACATTGCACAGCGCCGCGGGCAGGCGAATCGAGCCGCCCGTGTCCGAGCCGAGTGTCAGCGGACAGATTCCCAGCGCCAGGGCCACCCCCGAGCCGCTGCTCGATCCGCCGGGAATGCGTTCGGGATCCCATGGATTGCGGCAATCGCCGAAATGCGGATTCTCACCGGTGAACCCGAATGCGCACTCGTGCAGGTTGAGCTTGCCGATCAGGACGGCCCCGGCGTCGATCAGCCGTTGCACGGCAGTCGCCGTCACTGGCTGCACGATGTCGGCGAAGACCTTCGAACCATAGGTCGAAGGGAGACCCGCCACGTGAAACAGGTCTTTGACGGCAAAGGGAACGCCGGCCAGAGGCAGTTTCTCGCCACGCTGGATGCGCTCGTCGACTTTCAACGCCTGGTCGCGCGCGAGTTCACGTGTGATTTTGATAAAGGCGCGATAGCGCTCCTGAAATCGATCGGCCCTGGCCAGAGCTTCGGCGGCGACCTCGCGGGCCGAACGGTTGCGTGTCTGAACGGAGGCGGCGATTTCAAGACATGTCGAGGTCATTGTGTTCATTGTTGAAAAACGGGAGGCGCTTAAAACACGACCAGGTCAGAAACCGAACGTTTTCCGCAATCTCGTACCGATGCCGTTTCTTTCGATGCGGCTGATCGGTTAGGAACATGCGATTGACTCGCTGAGGATGGAAGTCGGTTTGCCACTCGCACGGACGACTCCCGTTGGTCGCTGTCCGTGGCACCCAAGTCGATGTGACGCTTCGTCTTGCCTTACGGTTCCCCCTCGACGGCGGAGTATGTCGTCGCCGGCTCGTCGCCGTCGGCAATCGGAACTTTGCGAAAGGCCTGCATGTCGGCATTCAAACCGTTGAGCAACCCCGCGACGGCCGCAGCATCCTGTTCGCTGAGTGACCGGCCCCAAACTTGGTTCGACAAATCGCTGATGAACGACGGTTTGAGCGGTAACGGGTCGGGCATCGCTGGGCACCTGTTTTAGTTTTTGCAATCGACAATTTTGAGCGGCACTCGGCTGCGCCTTGCGGCTAAACGGGCGTGCGTCAACCACAAAGGGTTTCATCGGCCCAGGTAACGCTTGGGGATCTCGGCCCCGGCCACGAAACATAAATTGCGGATCTTGCACATCTGGTAGACGTTGATCCGAAAGTCGGGGCAGGTGCTGACCAGGCAATAAGCGTCGGTCGGAGAAAACCCATAGTCGGTGATCAGCCAGTCGATCAGGTTGATCGTGGCGGTTTCAACGGCGACTTCAAGCGGGCGCGAGGCAAAGACCGAAACAATCGACTGCGGCTTGTCGATGCGCATCCATGGAATGCGTTTTTGCTTCACCAGTTCCAGTTTGACACGGACGATGGCCTTCGTCTCGGCGGCGGTCCCCGTGAACTCGGTGTCGCCCTGACTGGCGTGGACGTCGCCCAGATAAAACAGCGCACCGGGATGATGCACGGGGAGCAGAATCCTGTTCCCCGGCGCGACGTCGCGAATGTCGAGGTTGCCTCCCCATTCTCCCTGGCCGTCGAGGCTGGTCGTCACTTCGCGGTCGGGGGCAACTCCCAGCGTGCCGACGAAGGGGGTGATCGGCCAATTGAGCCTGTCGTTGAATTGGAGCGTCCCGTCGCGGGTGGTGCCGCTTTTGCCGGGAGTGTGCTTGAAGATTCTGGTCGTGTACTCCTGCGAGAGTTCGGGCCAGCGGGTCGATTCACCGAGCGGGCCGCGGCGGGGTCCGACGGCGATCCACGAATACTCGTCGACGACGATGTCTTCGATGCTGACTGCCAGCACATCGCCGCGCTCGGCCCCTTCGAGAAAGACCGGCCCACCGATCGGATTGGCGAGCGCGGGCACGCGATCGAAGCCGGGACGTTTGCCGGGAATCGCCTTGTCGGCTTCGGATTTGAAGAAGCCGGTGCTGGCGTCGTAAGTTTCGATCTCGAACGACTCGCCCGGTTTGACTCGCAACAAGGGTTCGTCGCGCCAGTCGAACGCGTATTTGCGGGCCAGGTCGCGAGGAATGCGTTGCATGGGAGGAGTCGCAAGAGTGCCAAAGGGTGAATTGGTCGTTGGGTGCCCCCCATGATAGAATGCCGGCATGACATTGTGCAGCGATCGTGAGCAAACAATGCCCTCCCAGCCGTTACGTCTGATCGTGATTGCCGACCAGCGCATTGCGCGGGTGCGCGACGCCTGGAGCGACTTCTCGCAGTTTTTGCGGGGGCAGACGCAGGTCGAGCTGGTGGCCGTCGATGAAGGCTCGGGCCTCGACTTTTCGTCGCTGGCGGCCGATCTGGTCGTCGTGCTGGGGGGCGATGGTGCGATCTTGCGGGCCTGCCGGCAAATGGGCATAAGGCAATTGCCGATCCTGGGGATCAACCTCGGCCGGCTGGGGTTTCTCGCCGACATGTCGCCGGCAGAATTTCGGAGCCGTTTCTCTGAGATTTGCGAACGCGATTATCATGTCGTCCAACACTTGATGTTCGAATGCGTTTTGACGCGCGGTCACGGGCATGCCGAGACGTATCTTGGGCTGAACGAAGTCGTTGTTTCGTCGGGTGCGGCGCTGCGGATGATTGAAATTCACCTCGCCATCAACGGCGAACCGGTGACAACCTATAGTGGCGACGGAGTGATTCTGAGCACGCCGGTGGGATCGACTGCCCACAGCCTGTCGGCCGGCGGCCCGATCTTACGGCAGGATCTGCAGGCCTTCGTGATCACGCCGATTTGCCCGCATACCCTGACGAATCGCCCGCTGGTCGACAGCGCCGACTGCGTTTACACCCTCACAGCGCCCGAAGCACCGGCCGGCACGACGCTGGTCATTGACGGGCAAATTCGCCTGCCGCTTTCGGCCAACGATCGGATTGATGTCCGCAAGGCGGCGGTCAGTTTTCAAATGGCCAAAATCCGATTCAGCAGTTATTACGGCACGCTGCACCGCAAGCTGGGTTGGGGAGGGCAGACGCAGTACCGGGGCGGGTAGTCGTCAGGCGGGCGGCGAAGAGGTGAAGCGGCAATGACTTACCATATAATGAGGGGAAACGTCGTCGTTCGTTCAGGCTGGTTCGAAACCAGCGCCAATTGACCACGCTTGCGGGAAATCGTATAAGGTAACAGTGGTGGATTGCCGATGGCGCACCGAGTGCCGTCTGATCCCAGCCTGCCGAAATGCTTCCCCATGCTCACGATTCTCGGTCGACGATACGGTGGCTACTGTGACGGGTTGACCCGCCGCGGGTTTCTGCGAGTCGGGGCGCTCGGCGCCGGCGTGGGGGCGTTGTCGCTGGCTGATCTCTATCGCATCGAGGCGAATCAAAGCGGTGCCTCAGGAAATTCGTCGACGGGTCGGCAGAAGTCGGTCATCAACATCTTCCTCGGCGGCGGTCCGCCCCACCAGGACATGTGGGAGATCAAGACCGATGCTCCCAAAGAGATCCGTGGCGAGTTCAGCCCGATCGACACCGCTGTGCCGGGCATCCAGATCGGCGAAGTGTTCCCGCAAATCGCCGCACTGATGGACAAGGTGGCGATCATCCGTTCAGTCGTCGGTGCGACCGACCGCCACGACGGGTTTCAGTGCATGACCGGCTGGCTGCCGACCGAACTGCAGTCGATCGGCGGGCGACCAAGCCTCGGGGCGGTCGTTTCGAAATTGCAGGGCCCGACCGATCCCGCCGTGCCCCCCTTCGTGGGACTGGCTGAGAAGACCAAAGAGATCCGCTGGTCGGACTCGGGCAAACCGGGCTTCCTCGGGGCGGCGTTCTCGCCGTTCAAGCCCGACGGTCAGGGCATGTCCGATATGAAGCTGACCGACCTCTCGATTGACCGACTCCGCGACCGCCGCGATTTGCTCGTCTCGGTCGACAAGTTGCGCCGCGAAGTCGATGCCTCGGGCATGATGCGCGGCATGGACGAATTCGGCCGCCGCGCGCTCGATGTGCTGACCTCCAGCAAACTGCTCGACGCGCTCGATCTCTCGAAAGAGGATCCGAAAATCGTCGAGCGCTACGGATCCGGCAAGCCCTATAAATATCAATACGACGGTGCGCCGACGGTCAACGAGCATCTGCTCGTCGCGCGGCGGTTGATCGAAGCCGGCGTGCGCGTCGTGACCCTCAGTTTCGGCCGCTGGGACAGCCACGGCAAGAATTTTGATTTGGTCCGCGACCATGGCGGGAAACTCGATCAATGTTTGAGCGCACTCATTGAAGATTTAAACACCCGCGGGATGCTCGACGACGTGACGACCATCGTCTGGGGCGAATTCGGCCGCACGCCGCGCGTGAACAAGGACGCAGGCCGCGACCACTGGCCTGCCGTGAGCTGTGCATTGCTGGCCGGCGGGGGGATGCGCACCGGCCAGGCGATCGGCTCGACGAATCGACTGGGCGAATTCGCGCAGACCCGCCCGGTGCACTTCCAGGAAATTTTCGCCACGCTGTACCGCAACCTGGGGATCAACCCCGAAACGACGACTCTCGTCGATCCCAGCGGCCGCCCGCAGTACCTGACGCAGATGGCGCCGATTCGGGAACTGGTGTAGATCGGTCGTTCGCGGTTCACGGGATTGGGCTGAATCCCTCGGCCATCCATGCCGCCTTGAGCCGCTCAATCAACTCCCGGTCCTCGCTCACGAAGTGAATGTCCGACTCGTGGCAGAAGAGGAACTCGATACGCCCGGTGGTATCCTTGACGTGCAGATTATTCTGGCCCAGGCGGTAGACGCCGGCCGCCTCAGACTCGGCGATGAACGGCTGGAGTCGGTCCAGCGGCATCGCCACGTCTTCGTACAACTGCTCCTGCGGGCAGTCGCAATCGAACCCATAGGCGACCAGGACATTCGATACACCATTCAAACGCACGAACTCGATTACTCGAACGATCGCTCGCAGGTATTCGTCGCGAGACAGAAGGCCGGTCGTGAGTTCCAAAGTTGCCCTCCCCCGCTTAACCGGCATTCTCGCGCCGCCGTGGAGTCAGAGTTTTCTACGCCCGTCCAATGATTGTATCGCGACGTGGCGGGGCGGACACCTTCGATCAGGGTGGCTTAAATGCCGGGGTATGCAGGCCCCCGATTGCCGTCAGGACCGCGCGCCGGTAGCATGTCCAATTCCGCCGATCATTCGATCATCTCTCTAATTTGGAATCCGCCTCAAGGAGCGCTCATGAGGAGTTTTGGAGTCTCCCCGACCCCGAACGTCGCGCGTCGTGGCGTTAGCGCGTCAGGGCGTCGGTTGACGGCCTGGCTGTTGATTGCCGGCTCACTGACCCTCGTACCGGCCCAGGCGGCCGACCAGAAGAAACCAGAGAAAGGACCCAGCGTGACCAGGACCGCTTTCGGAAAAACTCCAGATGGAGTCGAGGCCAGCTTATTCACGTGCACGAACTCGAAGGGGGCCTCGATGCAGGCCACCGACTACGGGGCGCGCATCGTCGCGGTCAACGTGCCCGACCGCGCGGGCTCGCTGGCCAACGTCAACCTGGGCTTCGACTCGCTCGAAAAATACCTGGCCCATACCGCGTTTTTCGGCTGTACGACGGGCCGCTTTGCCAACCGGATCGCCAGGGGCCGGTTCTCGCTGGATGGCAAAGACTACAAACTGGCGACCAATAATGGTCCCAACCACCTGCACGGCGGGACCAAGGGCTTCGACCGCTACGTCTGGAAGGCAACCGAAATTCGCGAGGCCGAAGCGTCGGGGGTCAAGTTCACCCTGACCAGCCCCGACGGCGACGAAGGCTATCCGGGCAAACTCGAAACGACCGTCACGATGCTCTGGACCGATGCCAACGAATTGATCATCGGCTACACCGCCGTGACCGACAAACCGACGGTCCTCAACCTCACGAATCACGCCTATTGGAATCTGAGCGGCGTCGGAACGGGAGACATTCTCAGTCACAAGCTGATGATTAACTCCGACGAGTTTCTGCCGGTCGACGAAGGGCAGATTCCCACAGGAAAACTGGCCTCCGTCAAAGGGACCTTCATGGATTTCACCTCGCCGCAGTCGATCGGCTCGCGGATCGCCGAGACGAAATTCGCCGCCCTGCCGGTGGGCTACGACCACTGCTTCATTATTCGCAAGGGCTCCGAGCGGCTCCCATTGATCGCGCGCGTCGAAGATCCGCAGAGCGGTCGGGTGATGGAAGTCTCGACGACCGAGCCGGCGGTCCAGCTCTACACGAGCAATTTTCTCGACGGCGACGCCAAGAACGGCGGTTTCAAGCAGCACTCGGCATTCTGCCTCGAAACGCAGCACTATCCCGATTCGCCCAACCGTCCTGAGTTTCCGTCGGTCGTTTTGAAACCTGCTCAGAAGTTGCAATCGACAACAGTTTACAAGTTTTCGACGAAATAGAGACCTTCTCCCGCAAGCTGATTGAAGAACAGGTGAACCACGAATAGATCGAATAACACGAATGATGATTCAGAAAAACTCATTTTTTTAATTCGTCTGATTCGTGGTTCCTTTTTTGAATTTCTGATGTGGCTTCACTGTTGGAGACAAGGACATGCGGCAGGGTTCTTTCGTTTTAGCGGCGTTGATTGCGGTCTGCGGCAGCACCATCGGCGCGGCTGATTGGAAACCGAAGCAGGCGCCGCTGATGACGCGCTGGGCGAAGGATGTGTCGCCCGAGAACGCGCTTCCCGAGTATCCGCGGCCGCAAATGGTCCGCGAGAAATGGCTGAACCTGAACGGCTTGTGGGACTATGCGATCCGCCCGAAAGACGAGGCGCGACCAGCGAAGTATGACGGGCAAATCCTGGTTCCCTTTCCGGTCGAATCGGCACTCTCGGGGGTGATGGAACGGGTCGGCGCAAAAAAAAAGCTGTGGTATCGCCGCGATTTCGAGACCCCCGCCGAGTGGAAAGGGCAGCGGCTGCTGCTGCATTTCGGCGCCGTCGACTGGGAAACCACGGTATGGGTCAACGGCAAAGAAGTCGGCACTCACCAGGGAGGCTATGACCCCTTTAGTTTCGACGTGACCGACGCGATCAAGCCTTCTGGTTCGCAGGAACTGCTGGTGGGAGTCTGGGACCCGACGACCGACGGTCCCCAGCCTGTCGGCAAGCAGCACACGAAACCCGAAGGGATCTGGTACACGCCGACGACTGGCATCTGGCAGACAGTTTGGATTGAGCCGGTGCCGAAGACATATATCCGCGGATTCCGCGTCACGCCTGACATCGACACCCGGTCGTTCGTCGTCGAGGCCGACATCGTCGGAAATACCGCGCAAACGCACGTCATGGCAATGTGGGTCAGAACAGACGAGGGTTTGAAGGCTCTTGGAAAAAGCGGGCCGGTCGACAAGCCGATTCGGGTTGAGTTCGGTCCGCAGGACGAAATGCGATTATGGACCCCCGACGATCCGTTCCTCTACCACTTGCTGGTCACCGTGTTTGATGGCCCCAATTCGGACAAGGCGCCCGAACTCGACCGCGTCCTCGGCTATTTCGCGATGCGCAAAAGCTCCATCGGCCCCGATGCCGACGGCGTCGTGCGGCTGCTGTTGAACGACAAGCCGCTGTTCCAATACGGACTCCTCGATCAGGGCTTCTGGCCCGATGGGCTCTACACCGCCCCCACCGACGAGGCGCTGAAATACGACATCGAGATCACGAAGAAGATGGGCTTCAACCTGGCGCGCAAGCACGTCAAAGTCGAACCGGCCCGGTGGTATCACTGGTGCGACAAGCTGGGCCTGCTCGTCTGGCAGGATATGCCCAGCGGCGACAAACACGTCGAACCGGGCAAAGGAGAGATCACGCGGACCGCCGCTTCGACCGAAATCTACAACCGCGAACTCAAGACGCTGATCGACGCGCTTTACAACGTGCCGAGCATTGTGATGTGGGTCCCCTTCAACGAAGGGTGGGGGCAATTCGAGACCGTTCGTGTCACCGAATGGGTCAAGAAGTACGACCCGTCTCGAATCGTGACCTGTGCCAGCGGCTGGAATGACTTTCCTGTCGGCGACGTTCACGACGTTCATGTCTACCCCGGTCCGGCCTCGCCACAGCCCGAATCGAAACGGGCGGCAGTCCTGGGCGAATTCGGCGGCTTGGGCCTCCCCCTGCCGGGCCACACCTGGCAGTCGGAGAAAAACTGGGGCTATCGCAGCTTTACGACGAAGGACGATCTGGCTGAAGCGTATTTCAACCTGATTCACAACCTGCGGCCCCTCGTGCATTCGCCGGGGTTGTCGGCGGCAATCTACACGCAAACGACCGATGTCGAAATCGAGGTCAACGGTTTACTGACTTACGATCGCGAGATTATCAAAATTCCCGTCGATCAACTCGAACGGGCACATCAAAGGCTGTACCGTCGGGCGCAGAAGGTCGAGACGGTCGTCGCCATGTCGCAGAAGGAGCCGCAAACGTGGCGGTACACCACGTCGAAGCCCGACGACGGCTGGGAGCAGAACGAATTCGTTGACACCGCCTGGCAAACCGGACCGGCCGGTTTCGGCGAACCCAGTACCCCCGGAACGGTTGTGCGCACCGGGTGGAAGACGCCCGACATCTGGATCCGCCGCACGTTTGATTTGCCCGAAAACGCCCCGCGGCAAAGCGACCTGCTGATGCACCACGACGAAGATGCCACGGTGTACATCAACGGCGTGCTGGCGACGAAGGTCACCGGGTATACCAGTGACTACCAGATCTTCGAGGTCCGCGAGGCCGCCCGGGAGGCCCTGCGTCCGGGGAAGAAAAATGTCCTCGCCATTCACTGCAAACAGACCGGCGGCGGGCAGTACATCGACGCGGGTTTGATCCGCCTCGTGGAACCGAAAGATGAGCCTTAAAAGAAGGCCCCGGCCGCATTGCTGCGACCGGGGCACTGTTTATACACGCGGCCGGCCTGGGTGAGATCGCTACCGCGCGCGTACCTGATCGACTAAGTGGACTCGCAAAGGAAACTATGCGGCACCGCATGCAAAGCGACCTTCAGGGGGCTCACGCCCCCCGCTCGCCTGCTCAACTGCTTCTGCGTGTCAACTTAACCGTTAACGCAGTCCGAGGTTCTGGTTATTGAGGTTGCAGTTCGGGCAATTCGATTTGTAAACGCGCGGCTGCGTGGCAACCGCCGGTGCGAACCCGGACCGATAGGTTTGCAGAACCATATTCCAGTCTTCGGCCGACAACGACCGACTGGTTCGGTAGATCTGCCACTTCTGCTGCTTGTCGATCACCGAAACCCTTGGAAGCGCCGGTGACTCGAACAACTTGTGGACCTTCTGGCCGTCGGGGGTCGACGTGTCGATCACCGCAATCACGTAGTTGACCAGCAGTTCGCGACGATGGGCCGAGCGCTGCAACGCGTCGACATCGACCGGCTGAGCCTGAGAATCGGCACCGGGATTCAAAATCACGAGGACCGGCCGATTGGCGGCCTTGGCGGCTTCGTACGCTTCTTTGTAGTTGTCGTAGACCGACGGTTTGGAAACCGTGGCGTCCCCTGTCGTGACACCCTGGGTGCTACCGGCCCCTGGATTTCCAGCGAGCGCGGCCAACAACAGGACCGATCCGAATTGCAACGTCATAGCGAGTGATTCCTTTCGCGAGTGCAGGATGCCACTTTGGCGAGATCATGAACAGACTCCTTCTGCGATCGCCCAGTGCTCTACCCACACCAGCGTCAGGCCCCAGCCATGAACGCAGGCAAAACTCTGACGAGTCGCGCCACGCTTGTCAAGCGAGCGATATGCACAAACTTCATCCGAAAGGAAATGCCCTTGACAATCCCGGCTGATCGTGTATTCTCTTGTACATCTATACGTAAGTACATTCATTGAGTGATTGGTCTGAGGAGGAAGGTCATGCTGGTTTTAAGCCGCAAAGTTGGAGAGCGAATCATCATCGAACCGGGGATTGAAATCTCGGTGGTCGACGTCCGTGCCGGGCGCGTGCGGATCGGGATTGTCGCTCCCGCGCACGTCGGGATCCGCCGAACTGAGGTCGAGCCGCGAGTCGGCAACCTGGCTCAGTCGACCCCGCACGCTGTTGAGCAGTACTGAGTCGATCACCGACGGACCGATAGTGGTGATCAAGCGGGGACGCTTGATCTACGGTGTCGTAGCACAAGCGTCCTCGCTTGTGGCCCAGTCTGCCAATCGGGCCGGGAATGGCGTTGGTGATGACGACCTGCGGTGGTGATCAAGCGGGGACGCTTGATCTACGACTAGAAATCGGCCGTGTCGTCGGCGTGTTGCGAATGCGGCGATTGCGGCTGGGGTTGGCCGAAACCCCACATGGTCCAGAGGGCGACTCCCGCCATCGCCACAAACGAATACAGGAAAAACACGACGAGCATTTTGCCGATGACTGAGATGGCATGCCCGTCATCGCGGCCAAATCCGGTGATTTCCTGACGATCGAACTCGGGGGAAGCCAGGGTTGGTCCGACCGTCGGATGCACGTCCGTGACCGGGGCCTGGGTCGCATGAACAGTCGCGGTCTGATCAGACACTGTAGCAATCTCCCGACGATTCAAGTTGACAGCCTTGAGAATTGAGCGTTGCCGGCCAGAGCCCACAAGCCGCCAGGGGGACTCGAACCCTCGACCTACGCTTTACGAAAGCGTCGCTCTACCAACTGAGCTATGGCGGCGAATGACCGCAAAATCGTATCGGTCGATCCGGCAATTGGCAAGACTGCAAAAGTTACTTTTTCTATTTTCGTCCGGGATTCAAGGGCGCGCCGGTTGACTGAACGCAGCACTCGATGGCGCGGCCGCTTGCTGCTACACAACACCGAGTTTTGAGGCCGTCGCTGCCACTTTCGATGGGAATGAGGAATTCTTCCCGATTTACGTTTGCCGCGAATCGGCTTGTCGCGACGACTTTCCGCCACCTTTCCAGATTTGCGCACCGCCGTCTTCTGGCGGTACCTTGCGGCGTGGTAAAATCGCCGAGGGCGATTTAGAGAAAGAGAATTTAGAAAATGGAGAGTAGATACGGTCGTAGTCCCGCCTCCTCAGGAACTTGCACTTAGAAAACTTGGGTAAATTGGCGTGAGTCTCGCCGCAAGTTCCTGCCGCGCATAGGCTCGCGACGCGAGCTGACCTAACTTGAGGCGGAAGCCGTTGTGCCTGGCGGTGGGTTAAACCGGGCGTTGGGGGCGAATCAGTTCGCGGTGTCTCGGCCAACAGCGGAGGGGACGGCAGGCGGAAGCCTGTACTCCAACTCGAGCATTCGGATGACGAAATGACTGTTGATCCGTCTTCCGCCTGAGGCTTGGTAACGCACCTACCGTCGCACCGGTCCCCGCGCGTCGCGAATGCCCCACAGTTTTTTGAGAGCCTCGTCGAGCTGCATTAACGGTCGCACCTCAGCCTGCGGGTCTTTGATCGGCCCACGCACGCGCACGCCGACCAGGCCTTTGGTCAGCTCGTTGATCGCTTCGCGCAGCAGCGGGATCGGCACGGTGGCGCGCCCAATCTGCGACAGAAATTCGAGGTTGACGTTGCCGTCGAACCCGACCGTGCCGTGCCCCACCAATTTGATCGCGTTACCGACCAGATCGATCAGCCGGAACCGCACGCGCTCGTCTTTGACGGCAAACAGAAAGTCCGCCTGATCGAACGCCGACTTGTCACCCGGAACGAAACTCAGGACGTTGAAAATCGCCACAATCAGCGGCAAGTCGTAAAGTGCCGCACGACTGATCCGCAGTTGTCCTGATCCGTTCAATTTCTTTCGATCGGCTCCGATTCCCTTCAGATCGACCTTGCCGTTCATCGTCCCCTCGAGTCGGTGACTGGCCTGCATGTACGCCTGGGAGTATCGCTTGAGGTCGCCGTCGGCAAGCGTGATGTGCGCCCGATAGCGCATTGGATCATTCAACTGCACCACGGCATCGAGCCCAAGCAGCCCGCCGATGAATTTGGCGGTCAGACGCTGCGCGGGATCGATGGCGGCCGAGTCGGTGCGGTCGGCGCCGTTCTGCGAGCCGACGATCAATTGCGTCGCGTCGATGCTGACGGGGCCTTCGACGTCGGTCAATGTGTACATGAACACCTTGACCGAGTTGAGGTCGATTTGTCCCTCGCCCGAAACGACCTCGCCGTCGTATGTGCCGCGAAAGCGGGCCTGACCGTGCATGTCCTTGAGGTCGATGCCGGCGGTGATCGTGGTGCCGGTATACACGGTCACCGTGTCCCAGGCCGCGGTGACAGGGAATTCATTGCCCTGTTTGCCTCGAAAATCGAGCTTACCGGCGATCGACAGTTTGCCGCGGGGGTTGAAAGCATCGACGATCCGCCGCAGCCCCTGCGGCAGTGTCCTGCGAAACGCGGGCCCCGCCTCGAGGTCGTCGATGGCGATGTCGGCCAGGTGCAAGTGCCATTCACCCGGCTCGGGAAAGTCGGCCCGTCCGCTGGCCCGAACGCGGGTTTCATCGTGCCGTCCCGTCAGCGAACGCAAAAAGACCTCACCGTCGATCAGGCCGACGAAGGCATGCACGTCGTGCAGTGGATAGGGAAACGATTTGATCGTCAGCTCGCCATCGACCAGTTCGACTTCGAAGTTGATCCGCGGTGCGGCACCAGGGGTCCATTGCAATTTCCCTTTTTCCACATTCAAAAGGCCCTGGGGATTGATTTCACCCCAGACCGTCTGCCACTCGGCCGGCAGCGCATTTTTTAGCGCCTGATCGCAGGGGACGGTTTTGGCGTCGAAGTCGAGTTCGAGTCGCGGCGTGCCGTCGTCGTCCAGTCCGTAGCGGCCCCCCCAGTTGAGCTGGGCCGTCCCCTGCCGACCCTTGAATTCGCTGAACGTCCAGTTGTCGAGTGTTCCCTGAAAACTTCCCGACACCTCCGCGAGCGCGTAGGGGAATTTCTGGTAGTTGACGTTGCCATTCCGCAGCCGGCCTTTGATGTGCGGGGTCATGGTGGCCCCTTCGCCGGCCGGTCGAATCAGCCGCACGCGCCCGTCGAACTCGCCCTCGACGCGCAGCTCGTCGATGAGGGTTTGAAATTTTGGAGGGCAGGCGGCACGTAACTTTTTATCGATCGGCAGCCCGACCGTTTCAATGTCGATCGCCGCGACCGTCTGGGTGCCTCGAGACTTCACCTTGCCCTGGAGCCGCACGGGTTGATTTCCCGAGCGGCCCTCCAGCGACAGTTCGAGCGTCTCTCCCTCGCGCTTGATCGTGCCGTTGATCTGCTCGACGCGGAAGGGAAACTTTACGTGCGATGCCGTGCAGTCGCGCGCCGTCACCACTCCGTCGTGCTCCCACCGATCGCGGCCGTTGAACTCGAGATGCATGTGCGCGTCGATGGCGCCCGTGGGCTGAATGGAATCGTGAAACCGGCGATTCTCCTCGGGCAGCAGCCGGTAGAGTCGCCGATCGATCGGCAATTGTGAGATTTCCAGGTCGAATTCGGCCGGGCGCAGTTCGCCCTCTTCGTGAATTCGCCCACGCGCAATGCGAACGTGCGTCGTCTCTGAACGGGCCGAAAGGTCCTTGATTTCAATCTGCTGGTTGTCGAGCGTCACCCGGCCGCGCAATTCGTCGAGCGGGTACGGCACCGCCGGATGACTCAGCTTTCCCCGCAAAATATCCAGTGCGAACTGGTATTCGGGCATGGTTTCAGGCTGCCACTGCGAGATGCGAAACGTCACGTTCGCCGACGCCTCGAATTGCAGCGCTCGCGCGGCAGAGTGGGCGCTGCCCGCCGGTGGCTCGGCCGCGTCGTGGCCGTCGGCTCCCAGGCGGGCGGCGGCCGCTTCGAGTCGCTCGAGCGCGGCGTGAAATTCGGACGAGACCTCGGCCCCCAGATCGAGCAACTGGCGATCGAGCAGCACATTGTGTAATTCGCCGTGGGCCGACCACGAGCGGTCTTCAATGTTCCAGCGACCTTCACACGCAATCGGGTCGGCGCCGGAAAGGTTGCCCGTGAGCTTGATCAGAAATTGCCGCCGGCCCGAGGGAATCATGTGAACGTTCACGCTTTCGAGGCGGCGCGTTGCGGCTGCACTACCCGCGAGACCCTCAAGGTGAATCGAGACGACCCCCTGCTCCCAATGGCATTCGGGGATGATACTTTTGGGAAGGTTCAGCGGCGGCAGTTTCTGAATGTTCCAGACGCCGTCGGCGCCGCGAACCAGATTCGCGCGCGGCTGCACGATGCGGATCTGCTGAATCGCCGGGTTGGGGTCAGATAGCGTCTCGCGATCGATGACCAGCACGACTTCGGCCATTTCCAGGACCGGTGCATTCGGGTCATCCCCCGGCAGCACGACGTCATACAGGTGGACCCGCCCCTGAAAATAATCGAATCGCGCTTTCTCGAACGTCACATTCCAGCCGGGGGCAATTTCGGTCAACTTGTCCTGCACCGTCCGGCCGAGCAATTCGTCGCTTTGATTCCAGAAATAGTAGACGTACACCGACCCCACCGCGGCTCCCACGAGCAGCAGCACCAGCAGTCCCAGAATTGTACGGCGAAGTGACTTCATCGTGGGGGGAGAGAAGGGACTAGGGGACTAGGGGGCTAGGGGGCGGCGCGTCGAAACAACCCGGAACGATTGCGATTCAAGAAAGACCTTCCCGCCCAAGCCGACCGCTGTGCGGTCCGCTCGGTTCGACCTGAAGCCTGCCCCCTGGTGCCCGGCGCTCGGATAACCAGTTCCACCCGACGGCCGACAGCACGACGAGTGCATATTCGGCCGGCAGCCGATACCGCACCGAGCCGACGAACACGATGTGGACGAGCGAAAAATACAGCACGGGCGCCGCCGGAATCAGCCACGACCACAAAGAGTGCCGCGCCTGCCAGCCGCCGCAGCCTGCCAGCACAATCACCGCCAGCGAACAGGCAGCGACGGGCAGTGCGATCAGCCACGAGCCGAACTGGTCGGCGTTGGGAAGCGGGTTCCAGAAGCGCCACAGTTTGGCCCCGGCCAGTTCGATGGTCCGCGCCGGATGCGACCTGGCAAATTCGAGTGCCGCACTGCGGTAGAACCGGTCGGCCTCGTATTCCGAAAGCCGGTCGTAGACGCCGTCGGCCTCGATGAACCGCATGTCGCTGGCGCCACTGGCGGTCGGATTCAGGCCGTCATAGAGGCTCGGTCCGACCCACAGCGTGGTGGGCACGAAGTGACCGGTGACACGTGCATTTCGAATCGTCCAGGGCAGCAGCGTCAGCCCCAGCGCCAAGAGCAATAATGCCGCAGGCAACACCGCGCGCCGGCGATCGCGGGAGGTCACGAGGTAAATGACCGCAAACCCCGGCCCGGCCGGCAGCCACGTCGGACGGACCAGTGTCGCCAGGCCAATCGTAAATCCCGCCAGCAACGCGACGAGCATCTGTTGCCGAGGAGCGGCGGCCGACGGTCGTAATTTGACCAGCCGGGCCATCGCCACGAGGCTCGCCACGAGTAATGTCGCGAACAGCGTTTCGCTCAAGAGCAACACGCTGAACGTGACAAACGTCGGACACAGGGCCGCAAACAGACAGGCGACGATCGCCGTCCGGCGATCGAACAATTCGAGAGCCAGCCAGTACACCAGGCCGCAGGCGGCGGTCCCCACCCCAGCCAGCAGAATTCGGATCCCCAGCACGCGCTCGCCCAGCAGTTTGATGCCGGCGGCCAGCAACAGGGGAAATCCCGGCATCCGCAAGACCAGACGCGGGGGGTCGTACAGCGAGTACTCGTCGCCTCGGGCGAGTTTGTGCCCCAATTCCCAGTAGCCCTCGGCATCACCGGCGATCAGACACAAGCGACCGGGGGTTCGTTCCACGAATTGCTGCACGGCAATCGCTGCCGCGATTCGCACAGCGAAGGCCCCGGCAAGAATGATGACGAGCCAAGGCACGCCGGTGCTCCGTTGCAAAGACTGGTCTCCCTCGACGGGGAAAGGGGGCGGATGGTACGCCTTTTGCTGAATTTTGGTCAAGACCAACGACTCGGCCGCGCGCCGGCGCCGTCAACATACACCTCGTCATTGTTGCCGGAGTTTGGCCTAATCAGGAACTTGAAGCTGCCTGCCGATTTCCGCAAACCTTCTTAAACCACGGATGACACGGATTTTCACGGAGATGTCTGCCGACCTCGGCCCGAAATTATCCGTGAAATCCGTGCCATCCGTGGTTCTTTCTTCGGGTCCTTTCCTGCAGGTGGCGAGGCAGTTCTGGTGACGTTTCTGCCGCAGGCTCCTGTCCGTCGTTACGCTTATAGCCCGTCGCCTGCTGGGTGCGATTCGCATTCGTGAGAAATCCCGGTCAGCGGCAGCGAGTCGAATTGTTCTCTTTCGTGACAGGCTATAGAATTAGCTGCCAGCAGACCTCTTGCCGCGCTCTCGATCGGGATTCAAGAAACAAGCAGTCGTGCCGGCACGCAAGTAGGTCTCCTCTGCCGGAGGGGACCGGTCGTGAGTGGACCCCGACACGACGTACAAAGTCCCGCCCGGCAGGCGGGATCTACCAAGGAACGACGCACACAGGTCAAACCCACCATGGCGAAGAGCGGTTCACGCAAAAAGCTCCCAAAAGAAGTCGCCGTCATCAACGCCGACAACTGCACCGGCTGTGAGGCGTGTCTGGAAGTCTGTCCCGTCGATTGCATCTACAAAGTGCCCGGCGACACGATTTCGGTGCTGCAATCGTGGTGCGAAATCGACGTCGAGCGCTGTGTCGGTTGCGAGGTATGCGTCCACATCCCCACGAAAAAGAGCGACCCGTACGAGCTGACGGTCTGCCCCTGGGATGCAATCGAGATGGTCCCGACGGTCGAGGTGGCGCAGTACGTCGCCGCCAAAGGGGGCCCCCCCGATTACCTCTACGAAAATTGGGATCGGCTCGTCGTTCCCGCGCAGCGGATGGCCGAACTGGCGGCGTCCTGAGACCTCGAGCAGGGAGCGTTCGCGGATGAACGACGGCAAGCCGCAGCCACCGGCTCTCCCCCTGAACGAACCGCAGCCCTCATCCACCCGTGCCGGCACGACCAAAGGCGGCGCTTCTCGCCCGCGTGTGCTGTTGACCGACCGGGCCTGGCCCGACGCTCAGATCGAACGGGTCCTGCTCGCCGAGGCGGGAGCCGAACTTGTCGAAGCGCCGGCGACCGACGAGGCGACGCTTGTGTCGCAGGCGGCCGGCGTCCAAGCGATCATAACGAATTGGGCAAACGTCACGGCCGCCGTCATCGAGAGTGCCTCGCACTGTCGCGTCATCTGCCGCGCCGGAATCGGGCTGGACAACATCGACGTGGCCGCCGCCTCGGCACGCGGGATTCTGGTGACAAACGTTCCCGACTATTGCGTGACCGAAGTGGCCGACCACGCCCTCGCCCTGCTGTTGGCCTGCGCCCGCAATGTTGCCTTGTTTCATCGCCGCACCAAGCAGGGAGAGTACCGATTACAGGCCGCCCCCCCGATGCTGAGGCTGACCGGCAAAGTTCTGGGTCTGATCGGGCTGGGTCGCATCGGCAGCAGCCTGGCCGAGCGGGTTCGCCCGCTGGGACTGCGCATCGTCGCCTGCACCTCGTCCGGCAGCGCGCATGGGGTCGAGTGCGAGATGGCGTCTCTCGACGAACTGCTTGGCCAGAGCGATTTCGTTTCGCTGCATGCCCCCCTGACCCCGGCGACGCGGTACCTGTTGCGGCTGCCGCAGTTCGAAAAGATGAAACGCTCGGCATACGTCATCAACACCTCGCGCGGCGGGTTGATCGACCATGCCGACCTGCAGACGGCGCTTGCGCGAAACCTGATCGCCGGGGCGGCGCTCGACGTCTTCGAGCCCGAGCCCCCCGACCTGAGTCAGCCGCTGTTTCTCGACGAGCGCGTGATTGTCACGCCTCACGCGGCGTTCGTCTCGCAGGAGTCGCTGGTTGAGTTGCGAACGCGCGTCGCCCGCCAGGTCGTCGCCGTCTTGCAGGGACGGCGCCCCGAGAACATCGTCAACGCCGCGGCGGTCGCGGGATCGTAACGATCTGACGTTCGATCGTTGTCATTCAGCTTGGCCATTCACCTGGGTTTGGATTCGCGCCGAACCCGGGCACCGCCGGGCTGCTGTTCGCCGTGAAACCGAAGCCTTGCGTCGAGGCCGGCTACGCATTTCGCAGATCCTGAATCGCCGTAGCAAATCCCTCAATGCGGTTGTCGATCAGTTCGACGTCGCGCGTTTGAGCGCCGATCCGCACGCCGACTCGTTGTTTCGGTTGGCGGGTTTCCCGAATCTCGTTTTTGGTCAGTGCGATCGACTCGGTCTCGCCCTGCACGTCGATGGCGATTCCCGCATCGGGGCCGCTGTCGATAATGCGATTGTTCTCAACCCGGTTGCGGTGCGGCGCAAAGGCTTTGCCGCGCTCGGGGCGAAACAGCACCCCCGTTTTGCCGCTGTTACGAATCTCGTTATCGACAATCAGGTTATTGTTGTCGCGGTGACCGATCGAGACTCCGTAGCTGGTGTTGCCGTCGATGTGGTTTTTTTCCGCCAGACCGAATTTGACTCCCCAGCAGAAAAAGATGCCGATGTCGTTGCGATCGATTTTGTTGTCGCGCATCACCGGCCGTTGCGACCCCGAGCCGGGATGCAGCCCCAGCCCGACGTTATCGTGGCTATGGCAGTTCTCGACGACGACATCGTGACAGATCTGCCAACTGATGCCGTCGCCGTTGGAATTGCGGGCCGTGACGTGCTTGATCGCGATGCGGCTGCAATCCTGCAGAAAGATGCAGCCGGAGTAATTCCCGTCGAGGTTTTCGCTGTTGGCCTTGTTGCCGTCGAGCGCGATGTTTTCAATCACCACGTCGGTAATCAATTCGCCCGAAAACAGCGGAAAGAGCGTCGCGGCTGTCGATTCGCCCATCTCCCAGAAATTCTGCCGCAGCGCCTTGTCGAGCTTGAAGCGGTTGCCCGAACGAGCGACGAGCGTCCGTTTGGCGACGTCGATCCCGCCGTTGTCCGGGTTTTTCGTTTTAAGACACACGCCGTCGCCGACTTGAAAGCCTTTGGCATCGCTGAGCGTGATTTCCTGATCGAACCAGTCGGAATCGACGGCAAGCTTCGTTTTGACCGAGGGCTCCTTGACAAGAATTGAATCGTCGCCGCTGCCGAGAATGCGGACGTTTGACGCCAGGTACACCGAATTTCGCAGCTTGTACGTTCCCGGCAAGACATGCACCGTGCCGCCGCCAAAGCGGGCGACCGAATCGACCGCGGCCTGCAGCGCCTTTTCGGTCGTCCCGACGATCTGGGCGTCTTTGGGGCCGACGGTCACGGTCAGCCGCTCGTCCCAGTCGGGCTCAACGGCCGCATCGCCCGAAGTGGCGCGGGGGCTGGTGACGGGAGGCCGATCGGCGGCAAGGGTGAAGCGGCTGAGACTTCCGGCTGCGAGCAGCCCGCCCGAGAGTGACAGGAAATGCCGCCGATTGAGACCTGAGAAAACCGAGTTCGTCATGTCGTGCAGCCTTTCTGCGAATGCGGAATCAAATCGCCCCGGCGGGTGCCGATTGTCCAGTATAGCCATTGCCCGTGTGCGTGATGAGTCTCAACGACTGCGACGTTGTGCCGGATGGCCGGCGTCAACGCCCGGCTCAGTGCCCAGCGGCATCAATTCCCAGCATCCCGTGCAACTGCCGTTCGAGTGCCGACATGACCGGGTCTTCGGCGGCCCCGCGTTCGCGCGTCGGATTGACGGCGATCGCCGGCCCGACCGTGACTGTCGCCGTCATCGGGTGATGCACGCGGGCGGCGTCAGTCAGGTCTTCTTCGAAGCGCTCAACGGTTTCCAGCATTCGCTCGGGGGTCGGGTTCGAAGCGATATAATCGGGCGGATAGCACGAAATCTGCTGCGCGAGGTACATGTCGGCGAGCTGTTTCCAACGTCGATCGCGCTCGGCGGCGGTAATCTCTCTCTGGACCATATCCGGCAGAATCGCCGTCCGCAGTTTCTTGACCCGGGCCACCACGGTCGATTCGCGGCGGCCTTTGAGCCATTCCTGTTCGAGCGGCATCAGCAGGTGGTCGATCAGGCGTGTCGTTCGCTCGGCAATCGTCCCTTCCGAGGTGCGGCCGAGATATTCCATCTCCTTCAGGCCCAACAGCGCTTCTCCCACGCGATAGATGCGGTCAATGCTCGATAACTCCGGCTTTGGCCGCCACGAAAGCCGGTTCTCGATGTCGCCCAGGACCGGGTGAATCGCCTGTTCGATGTCGCCGCGAAAGTGGTAGCGAATCGCCACGGGATGTACGACGACCTGCCCGCCAGCGGGGTGCTCGGCCCGTTTTTTGGCGGCCGATCGGGCGATGAAGGCGGTGCCGTCCATCATCGAGTTGAGGCGGTCATTGTGCCGGCTGATGACCCCTTCGGGAAAAATCAATAGCGGGCGCTCGCCCCGTGCGAGAATGTCAATCGCCGCGCTCAGCGCCTGACGGTCCATCCCTTCGCGGTAAATGCTGAACGCGCCGGCGCGACGCAGGATCCACGCGCGAAACCCACCGTCGGCGAACAGATGGGCGCTGGCCATGACCAGAGGAACCGTCCCGACCTGCCGGCACAGTTCGCTGACGATCAGCGGATCGCAGGGCCGACAGTGATTGGGGGCCAGCAGAATGCCGTGCTTCGCGTCGAGCGAATTTTGCAGATGTTCTGTCCCGCGGACCTCGACCGCGGCAATGGCAAACTGCCTGCGGAGCCGCCGCCGGGTCAGCAACTGCAGGAACCACGGCCATCCCTTTCCCAGGTAAGGGGGGGTGAATTTGTACGGTTTGTCGAAGACGACAGGATGCATCGGGCCGCGTTCCTCGATCGAGTACAGTGCGTTACATGCCCCTTACGGAGCATGCGACTCGCCAATGTCTCATCTTGCGCCGCGTTGGTCGATGCGCTTGCCCTGTTGGGTGCCCGTGGGCGTTCGCACTCATCACGCGGAGCGATGATGACTACTTTAATGTAGTCTTCATCGCTCCGCGTGAAGAGTCTCGGGACGCCACGTTGTGCATGCGGGTACTCGCAAAGTTTACAACACCTGGTCCACGGCAACTGCAGGCCGTACCTGATTCAGGAGGCCGAGTGTTTACCCCGTGCAGCAATGAATGAGCCGTTCTTGGCGAGCCGTGTGCCGTCAGGACACGGGTTTCGTGCGACAATCAAGAACCCGCAGCCTGACGGCATGCGGCTCGCTAATGTCTCATCTTGGGCCGCGTCAGTTATAACGCGGCCGCGACCTTTACCCTGCGGCGGCCGGCCCGGTATTCTGAAAGTCTATGTCCACCGCATTCTCCGGCCTGATCGGGATCGACCTGGGGACAACCTACTCCTGTGCCGCCCGTCTGACCCGTGAGGGCCTGCCGCAAACCGTCCCCAATCGCGAGGGAGAACTGATTACTCCCAGCGTGGTGATGATCGAAGACGATCTGGCCGTGGTCGGCCGTGAGGCGAAACGCAGCGAATGCGTCTATCCCGATCGGACGGCGGTGTGCGTCAAGCGCGACATGGGCGACGAGGCGTACAGCAAGGTATTGGCCGGGCAGTCGTATCGTCCCGAGATTCTCTCGGCACTGATTCTCAAACGAATCAAGGCTGACTTCGAAACCCGCTTCGGACCGGTTCGCCAGGCGGTGATCACCGTTCCCGCTTATTTCGACGACACGCGCCGCAAAGCGACGCAGGATGCAGGGGGGCTGGCCGGCCTGAATGTGATCGACATCATCAACGAGCCGACGGCCGCCGCGCTGGCCTTCGCCTTCGATGCCCACCTCAGGCGGCAGGGCCAGCCCGACGGGTTCGCCCGGCAATTGCTCGAGCACGAATCGACGGTGCTCGTGTTCGACCTCGGGGGAGGGACGTTCGACGTGGCGATTGTCCGCATGTCGGCCGAGCGGTTCGCGACGCTGGCGACCGACGGCGATTTGCGGCTGGGGGGACGCGACTGGGACGAACGGCTCGTGGGCTATCTGGCGGAAGAATTCGCCCGGCAGCACGGTTCTGACCCGCGCAGCGATCCCGAAAGCCTGGCCTTCCTGTATCAGGCGGCCGAACAGGCCAAACACGCCCTGACCGCTCGGCAGACGACCCGGGTCATGGTTTCGCATGCAGCCCGCCGCATGTCGATCGAGGTTACGCGCACGCAATTCGAGCTCCTCACAGCCGACCTCTTGCAGCGCGTCGAGAGCACGACGCAAGAGGTGCTGCGCTCGGCCGGGTTGACGTGGGACCAATTCGATCGTGTGCTGCTGGTGGGGGGGATGACGCGAGTCCCGCAGGTACGGGACATGCTCCGAAGGATCTCGGGGCACGAACCCGATGCGGGGCTTTCGGCCGACGAAGTCGTCGCGCACGGGGCCGCGATTCACGGGGGAATTTTGCTGTCGCGAGAGGGATCGGCCAACGGCGCGGCCGATTCCAACCGGCAGCGGGCCTGGTCGAGATTCGAAACCGTCGACGTCAACGCCCACAGCCTGGGGGTCGCCGTCCGCACCGCCCAGGGGTACGCCAACAGCATTTTGATTCCCAGAAACAGCCCGTTGCCGGTCTCGCGGCGGCGGATCTATCGCACGAGCGTCGCCGATCAGCGGCAGGTGCGGGTTCGCGTGCTCGAAGGCGAATCTCGCGATGCCGATGCCTGCGCTCAAATCGGCGAATTCATTCTCAAGAATCTTCCGGCGGGACTGCCCGAGCGCGCACCGATCGAAGTCGAGTGCCGCTACGGCAGCGATGGGCGTATCTCGGTCGTCGGCCAGGACGTAACCAGCGGCCAGATCGCGGAAACCACGATCCTCAGGCAAGGCCGGCTCGAAGAGGGCGAACTGGCCGAAGCCCGCGAGCGTCTGGAGAAACTACAAATTGTTTGAAATGCTCGGCTTGCCATGCCACCCCCGATTACTCTTCTCACCGACTTCGGCACCGTCGACGGGTACGTCGCGCAAATGAAGGGGGCTATCCTCTCGATCGCTCCGGAAACGACGATTGTCGATGTGACGCACTCCATTCCGCACGGCGACGTGCGGCAGGGGGCGCTGGCGCTCGACCAGATCGTCGACGCCTTTCCGCCGCTGACGGTGCACGTCGCCGTGGTCGATCCCGGCGTAGGAAGCGGGCGGGCGATCTTGGGTGTTGAGACGTGCGGGCAGCGATTTCTGGCCCCCGACAACGGGCTGCTGGGGGCGGTTCTCAATCGCCAAAGGTTCACGCGCATTCACCGCCTCAAGAACGACCGCTTCTGGCGGCATCCCGTGTCACCGACATTTCATGGGCGCGACATTCTTGCGCCGGTGGCCGCCCATTGGATGCTGGGGGCCGACCTGTCCGAATTCGGACCGATGGTCAACGAGCGGGGTTTGGTTCGGTTGAGCGGGGCGGCGCCGCAGCTCAACAATGGGGCGTGGGTCGGTGAAGTTGTGGCCGTCGATCGCTTCGGCAATCTGATGACGAATCTCAGCGAGGCGATTCTCGCGGAATACATCGGCCCTGAGGTTACGGTTAGCGCGGGCGATATCGAGATATGCGGCGTGAACCGCTTCTACGCCGAGCAGCCCGCCGGTGCTCTGCTGGCTTTGATCGGCAGTTCGGGGCGACTGGAAGTCGCCGTCAACGGCGGCAGCGCGGCAGCCAAGCCGGGCTTGGGAATCGGTACGGTCGTCAGCGTTCGACGACGACCGCGGTCTGAATGAGATCCAAAACACTGAGCCAACTCCGATCGTTGTTTTTTTTCAACCTCTTCGTGCCCTCGATGGGAAACCTGCCATGAGTTGTCGCGGAGTGTTCGTCACCGGCACCGATACGGGGGTCGGGAAGACGCGCGTGGCTGCCGCGATCGTGCGGCTGCTGCGAGAACAGGGAATCAAGGTCGGGGCGTATAAGCCCACGGCCAGCGGGAGCGAACCGGGGCCGAACGGGCCGGTGTGGCGCGACGTCGACGAATTATGCGCGGCCCTGGGGGGCGAATTCGCCAGTGCGGCGGTCTGTCCGCAGCGCTGGCGAGCGGCCCTGGCGCCGCCGGTCGCGGCTCGGGACGAGGGAGGTGTTGTCGATGGCCGATTGCTGCGGCAGGGGGCGGCGTGGTGGCGCGAGCGGGTCGACTTCCTGGTGGTCGAAGGCGCCGGCGGGTTGCTCTCGCCTTTGACCGACACCGAGACTGTGGCCGATCTGGCGCTCGATCTGGGCTTTCCGCTGGTGGTTGTGGCCCGCCTGTCGCTGGGGACGATCAATCACACCCTGTTGACGCTCGAAGCGGCCCAAACGCGGCAATTGCCGGTGGCGGGGGTGATTTTGAATCAGGCGGTCCCCCCCGATCCGGCCGACCGATCGTGGCAGACCAATCCGACCGAACTGGCCCGGCGCACCTCGCTGCCGATCATGGCGGTTTTCCCCTATGATCCGGCTGCGGACTTGCTTCGAACTGCGGCCTTCCGCAGAATAGATTTTGCCGGGCTTTCGGCCACAAAGTTTTAGACGGCCGACGGGACGTGTCGTCGCACAATTGCCTCGGTCAGCATCTGGCCCGGCCACGATTCCGACGGGAACCATCCATGGGTTTGGAGTTCGTTTGCGGAAAGTGCGGTCGGCGGCTCTCCTACGAAGAGGCCGCGACGGTCGTCGCCTGTCCCGATTGCCACGCTTTGTTGCCGCCGGTAGGTTTCGAATCGTCGGTCGCGCCGAAAGCCCCCCCCGAACGCGAGGGGGGAACCGATTCGGCTGACTTTACGTTGATCGCAACAGCCACGGGAGCCACGGCGGGCGACGAAACATCGTTTCTGCTGGACGAGGCGGACATGCCCGATGAGCCCCGCACGACCATCTACGATCGGAAGTTCAGCGAGCTGGTGATGGCGAATGCGGCGGCTGGCGATGGCAGTGCCGAATCGGCAGCGGCCACTGTCCCGGAATCGGGCGACGTTGTCTCGCCACCGGTTATTTACAAACCCCCGGTCGTTTCGGAAAGTCCGGTCGTTTCGAAAAACCTGGTCGATTCGGAAAGCCCCACGACGATTCAAAATGCGACCCGAAATGCACCGCCGGCGGTCAATGTCGGCCCCCTGCCGGCCAGGGGCGGTCCGTCGCCGTTCCTGTTTCGATTGGCGGTCAGCTACGCCAGCGCGATCACGCTGGTCTGCCTGTACCTGTTGTATCTGCTGTTCAATCCCAGCCCGAGCGTCGACCTGCCCGACATCAAGCCGCACACCCCCAAAGAATCCAATCGCGTCACCCTGCTCGAGTACGTCCGCCCCGAAAATCTCCTGCCGCGTCTCCACATGCTGCGAGTGGGGCAGTCGGAACGGTACGGGTCGGTGCGCATCACTCCGCTGCGCGTGACCCGCGGTCCTCTGAGTTTTGCGTTTCCGGATGCCGAAGCGAATGAATCGCGGCCGGACAGCCAGTCTGTGCTGCAATTGCATCTGCGGATCGAAAACGTCTCCCAAGACCAGGAGTTCGCCCCGCTCGACCGCCAACTGGTGTTCACCAAAGAACCCGATGGGAAGAAATTCGGCTGGTACAAGGCCAATAACTTCGTGTGCCGCGTCGGCGAACGTGCTGCGCACGATCGGCACGTCATGGTCTATGATCTGTCCCCCGACAGCAGTTGGCAGATTCGGGGGGAGAATCTCGATCGCGAATTGAAACCGGGCGAGTCGGTCGAGACGTTCATTCCCACCACGGAAGAGGGCTGGGAATCGCTTTCGGGCGATCTGGTGTGGCGAGTCCACCTGCGAAAGGGCTATAATCCCGATTCGTTCCGAGGGGTGACGACCCTGGTCGAAGTGCTGTTCAACTCGGCCGAAATCGTTGACGAAACACCCGCCGTCGCCGGCCTGCCCGACTGGCCCCGGCAGCGTTAGATCTTACCTCATTCTCACCGTCAGTCACTCGAACCTCTGTTCATGGGAGATCAGCCGATGACGAAGCCCACACGCCGGGAATTTCTTGAGAACTCACTTTTTGCGGCGGCCGCGGCAGCGATGGTCGGCGGGAATGCGAGCCGGGCCGCCCGGGCCGACGAAGCAGCCGAAGCCGATAAACAATCGACCAGCCCCAGCGAACGGCTGCGGGTCGCGGTCGTCGGGGTTCGAGGACGCGGCACCGAGCACGTGGGCAAGTTCACGGGGCGGAAGGACACCGAAGTCGTCGCGATCTGCGACGTGGATGGGTACTTTGCGTATAAGAACGGTCTGCTGGCCGTCGAGAATGCGACCGGCAAGCGTCCGGCCATCTACCAGGACATCCGCAAGCTACTTGAAGATAAGAGCATCGACGTCATTTCGATTGCCACTCCCAACCACTGGCATGCCCTGGCGGCGATCTGGGCCATCCAGGCCGGCAAAGACGTGTACGTCGAAAAGCCGGTCAGCCACAACGTCAGCGAAGGGCGGCGGATCGTCGATGCCGCCCGCAATCACAAAAAGATCTGCCAGACGGGCACGCAAAGCCGCTCGAGCGTCGGCACGCGCGAGCTGATGCAGTTTATCCACTCCGGCGGCATCGGCGACGTCAAGCTGGCCCGTGGCTTGTGCTACAAATCCCGTCCGTCGATTGGGCCGAAATTGGACTACTTTCGTCCGTTGGTCGGGTCAAGGTTGGACTATGCGGTCCCGGAAAGCGTCAATTACGACCTGTGGTGCGGCCCGGCGCCAGTCAAGCCGGTGACGCGCCGACAGTTCCATTATGACTGGCACTGGCAATGGGACTACGGCAACGGCGACCTGGGCAACCAGGGCATCCACCAAATGGACCTGGCGCGCTGGGGTTTGCAGGTCAGCGACCTCGGCCAGGGCGTGCTGAGCTACGGCGGCCGCGTTGGCTATGAAGACTCGGGCGAGACTGCCAACACTCAGGTTTCGATTCACGACTACGGCGATAAAACGCTCGTGTTCGAAGTCCGCGGACTGCCCACCGAAGGCTACAAAGGCGCGCACGTGGGTGTCGTCTTCCACGGCTCGCAGGGTTATGCCGTGATGGGTAGTTACGAGGGTGGCGCCGTGTTCGACGGCGACGGCAATCTGGTCAAGAAGTTCGACCAGGGTGGCGACCACTTCGCGAATTTCGTCAAAGCGGTTCGCAGTCGCGACATCAACGACCTGCACGCCGACATCGAGCAGGGCCATCTCTCGAGCGCGTTGTGCCACCTGGCGAACGTCTCGTACCGTCTGGGCGAGATGGTGCCCGCTGGCGAAGTTCAGAAACGGCTCGAGAGCGGGACGTGCAAGGACGAATGCGTCGAGACGTTCGACCGCGTCAAGCAGCACTTCGTCGCCAACAAGATCAACCCCGATTCGGTGCGGCTGCAGTTCGGGGCCGCGCTGACGATCGACGGCAAAGCCGAAACGTTTACCGGGGCCGGCAGCGACAAGGCCAACCCGATGCTGACACGCGAGTACCGTAAAGGGTTCGAAGTTCCCGCCTCCAAAGACCTGGTGTAACGCGCCTGTCGAAAATGGGGACTGGCTTCGACGCGAAGAGATGAATACTGGAAAATCTGATGTGTTTCGGCGGAGCCTGACAAGTTTTTCAACCGGCTGCCGGCACGCCTGTCGCCAGAACCTTGTGTTTCCGATCCCTGACCCGGTTTCCGCCTGAAGTTAAGTCAGCTCGCGTCGCGAGCCTATGACGGACAGGAACTTTGGGCGGAAAGGTATACGATGGGGGCGTTGTTGTTCTCGGGTGCAGTTGACCGATCCAGCATTGGTGCTTTTGAGCCCGCCCTGAAGTTTGGTCGCGAA
>SIAF01000443.1 GCA_009691905.1 Planctomycetaceae bacterium
CTGCAACACGATCTGCTGCTTCTCGCTGACCCGAATCTTCGCCGCCGTCCCTGGCATTGGTTAAGCTCCCGCCTCACAATCGAGGGTTGACGAGAGATATATCATTTTCCGTTTTCATGAAACCCCGTTTCCGAGATGCGGCACTAGGCGGCGCGGGAGCCGTCGATCGGGAACAGCTTCTCTTCGCCGCGGACGACCGCCGGGGTCACAACGTACTTGCGGCCGGCTTCCTGCTCGGGCAGTTCGAACATGATCTCGAACATCACTTTCTCGATCACGCTTCGCAGGCCGCGGGCGCCGGTATCTTTTTCCTTGGCGATCCGGGCGATTTCGCGCAGCGCCTCGGGAGTGAATTCGAGAGTGGCGCTCTCCATCTCGAAGAACTTCTGAAACTGCCGCACGAGCGAATTGCGCGGCTCGGTCATGATTTGCACCAGGTCGTCTTCCGAGAGAGGCGACAGGGCGCTCAAGACGGGCAGGCGGCCGACCAGTTCGGGGATCATCCCGAACTCGATGATGTCGTCGACGCACGATTCGGTCAGCAGGCTGCCGCGCCGCTGTTCGGTCTGACTGGTGTTGCCGTCGCTGGCAAACCCGATCGTCTTCTTGCCCAGCCGCTTGGCGATGATGTTTTCGAGACCCACGAACGTCCCGCCGCAGATGAACAGGATGTTCGTCGTGTCCATCTGGATGTATTGCTGTTCGGGGTGCTTGCGGCCCCCCTGGGGCGGGACGTTGGCGACGGTCCCTTCGAGCATCTTGAGCAGGGCCTGTTGCACCCCTTCGCCCGAGACGTCGCGGGTGATCGACACGTTCTGGCTGGTCTTCCCGATCTTGTCGATCTCGTCGATGAACAGAATCCCGCGCTGCGCCTGCTCGATGTCGAAGTCGGCGGCATGCAGCAGCTTGAGCAACAGGTTCTCGACGTCTTCGCCGACGTAGCCGGCCTCAGTCAGCGTCGTCGCATCGCCGATGGCAAACGGGACCTGCAGCGCCCGGGCCAGCGTGCGGGCCATCAGCGTTTTGCCGCAGCCGGTCGGGCCGATCAGGAGGATGTTCGACTTTTCGATCTCGATCTCGTTTTCGGAATCGGCGGCCAGCATCAGGCGCTTGTAGTGGTTGTGGACGGCGACCGCCAGAATCTTTTTCGTGACCCGCTGGCCGATGACGTAGGCGTCGAGATGCTCGACGATTTCACGCGGCGTGGGAACCTTGGTGAACAGCGGCCGCGATCCGCCGCGACGGCGTTTTTCCTGATCGAGAATCGACTGGCACAGCTCGATGCACTCGCCGCAAATGTACACGTCGCCGGGTCCCTCGACCAGCGGCCCGACTTCGCGATAACTCTTTCGGCAAAAGGAACAATTGGCGTTCTTTTTTCCGGTGGAGCCACGATTGGTGGTGAAGTCTTTGCCGGTTGGCATCAGCGTTCCCTAAGAAGCGGTGTCTCTTCGGCGGTGGAATCGATGGTCGCGTCAACTGGTCGCTACGTGTCGCCCGATCGTCAGCTTTTCTGTAAACTGCCCGGTTCCGCTTGTGCCGGTTCCGTTTGTGCCGGTTCAGCATTCGGCGTGGCTTCGGCCGGTTTGACCGGTCGGGGCAGCTCTTTTCCCTTCGCGGGGCCGTTCATGGCTAAAGGCTTTGGCGCGAATCGGCTCTTGATAATTCGGTATTCTTCATCGGATAGCTCACCTCGCCGATTCAATTCCCGGTATTCCGAGAGCAATTCACAGCCGGACGCGGCAGGACCATCACTGTCGCGCCACCATACCCGGACCCAATAGACGACAACCGCTAACAGCCCCAATGCTCCCGCGACCGACACCAACGGGATCAACAATTGCCGTAACACGGCATCGGAATTGCGCATAGGTCGCCGCCCATCCCATTGACCGACCGACCCGAGGCATATGGACTCTAATTATTTTAACGGTTTGCAACAATGCGGCAAGCCGGGTTAATGTTCACGCGCCGGCAGTCGAAGCGCGAAGGTCGCAAAGACGAAAACCGTTTCGCCGCCGGCCTTGGCCGCCGCGCCGCCCACCCTCGCTCGTCTTCGCGTTTTTGGCGCCTTCGCGGTGAAACTTACATCCTTCGACCGATCGACTCGGGTCACCCGCGAAGGCCCGCTTCACGCATTAGCTTAGCGGTCGCCTGGTACGCCTCGGCCACCCACTCTTCGATCCGCTCGGGTTCGGGTGAATACTCCAATTCGATCGACACAGCGCCGTCGATGCCCAGCGCCTTGATTTCTTTCAGGTAAGGCGCGAAATCGACGACGCCGCGTCCGGGGGGAAGGTCGCCGTGCTTCTTGCCGTCGCAGTCGGAAATATGCACGTGAATCGCCTGGCCGCGCAGTCGCCGCAGTTCCTCTGGCTGAACCTGCGACAGGCACAGGTGTGAAATGTCGATGTTCGCCTGAACGGCGGGATTCCCGACATCGTGAATGAACTCGACCATCCGCTCGACGTTGTTGAGCAGCGACAGGGGAAACGGTTCGAGTTCGAGAGCAATTTGCAACCCACGACTCGCGGCATGGTCGCCGAGAACGCGGCAGTTGTCGACGGCGGTTTGCCACTGCTGGGCGGGGGGGATCACTTCCCGATTCCAGATGTACTCTCCCAGCACGAGCAACACGTTTTTCGCTTCATATTCGTACGCCAGGTCGAGATAGGCTTTGACCCGTTCGACGCTGAACCGCCCGACGGCCGGGTTGAAGTCGACCAGCCCCACCGCGACGCAGGCGATCGACACGATCGGCAACTCGAGCCGATCGCACTCGCGCTTGATCAGGCACCGTTCTCGCACGTCGATCGCCAATGGATCGGCAAAGATGTCGACCGTGTCGAACCCGAGTTGCTTCGTTTTCTGCAACCCCCACGCCGTGTCTCGCCCCGACTGCGCCCAGGCGGAATTGATCAGTCCCAGTTTCATGAGCAATCTCCTTCTCGATTCGATGCGGCCGGCAGGGTGAACCCAAGTCGTGCCACGAACGCCGTCGCTCGATTGTGGTAATGCGTTGGCCAGGCGGCAAGGACAATGGGCTTGCCATCCGCTACAATGATTCAGGAGTCGAGAGACGAGAAACATGGATCTGCCGATTAAATTTTCGAGCGACGCGCAGGTCATTGCCGAAGAGGTTGCGCGTTTCCGAGCGCTTTCACCGGCGAATCGCATGCAGTCGATCCGGGGGATGCTGGCGGCCGGCGCACTGATCATGCGGCACTCGCCCAAGGCGGCGTTTCTGCGCGACTACACCCAGGACCAGGAGAACCGCGCTCGGCAAGCTGTCAAGGATTTCATCGCCCGTCATGCCCGATGAACACGACCTGTTCGCCAACGAGTTGATTCGGGCCGTCGAACTCCTTTCAGACGCATTCGCGGCCAAGTCGCCCGAAAGGACGCCGACAGTTACATCTTGTCGAAAACCTCTTTCAGTATCCGTTGGCTGCTTCAATCGAGCCAATTCTCAACACGCAGTCCGGGCACTTGCTCGAAGTCGCGAAGATTCGCGGACAAAAGGAGCGCGGAATTGACCAGCGCGATCGACGCGATTTTCAGGTCCATCGATCCCAATCGCATTCTTTGAGCGCGCAGTTCGTCGAATTGCCGAGCGGCAGGCTCGTCGAATGGCGCAATCTGAAAATTGTGGTAAAACTCAAACAATCGAGCCAATTCCTGGTAGCCGGCGATCTGCCGGAGAGCAGTTCGTTCCTTTGCGATTACAGCCAGCCATCCGCGCATTCGTTCTTCAACGGTGACGATCGCGACCGCGATGCTTTCCTCTACGGGGACGGCATTCAATCGCGCGATGAACCGTGCGCCGCGCTCGCTGTCTGGATATTTGAGAAGGGTGGAATGGTCTGTATCGACGATGATCATTCGGACGCCTGTCCGCGCCGGGCCTCTTCGCGCTCAACATCCCGCTGGCGCTGGCATTCCTCATCGACTTTGCGCATGAACTCGCTGTCGCGGAACATGCCCACGACTTTCCGCCAGTCTTTCGAGGCCCCGTTTGCCGCAAGTGCCGACTCAAGCCTCGCGACTCGTTCTGCGAGAGATTCCAAGGTCAATTCCGTCATGAATTTCCTCCAGCATTGTCCGCCCGGTCGCCATGATTGTACGGTCCTGGTCAACGCTTATGCCAGTTCGCTTGCTATGAGCCGGGAAGAATTCTATCGTGTTGGATTCTGTCGCGACGATACGACTTTTCGTGTGGATTGAAGCCCACACGACGGGCCGGGCCCGCTACCTGACGTTGACCGCTTTTCCCGTCGCCACGCTTTTCGCTTCGAGCAGGCACAGCTTCAGCGCATCACGGGCCAGCCGGCCCGACAGCAGCGAGGGCTCTTTGCCCGTCCGCACGCCGTCGACGGCGACCTGCAATTCGGCGGTGAAGGCGGCACACCATCGGGTCCCCCCCTTGAGCGCCGGCTGGATCGCCTTTCCGTCGGCGGTCAACAGCGTCAGCGGGCGATTGAGCACCGGCTGGCCGGCCAGCGTGTTGTATTCGTAAAGCAGCGTGGCCTTTTCCAGATAAATCTCGAAGCCGTGGGCGAAGGCCAGCCCCGGCGCAGCAATGCCTCCGCTGACGCAGCTCACCGTCAATTCGGGGTCGTCGAACAGGTATTGGGTCGTCAGGTACTGGGCGTAGCCGCGTTCGAGAATCCCGCGCGAATGCACCTGTCGCGGGACGCCGCAGACGTACCCTATGAAATGCGTATCGTGAATGTGCGGGTCAACCCCCGGTCCCCCGGTCTTGGCCAGGTCGGCCATGTCGGGCGACCAGTCGGGTTTCGAAATCACGCGGCGAAAATGGGCCGCGCGCAGTTTGCCGTATTTGCCGCCGCGAATGCACTCGGCGGCGAACTTGAACTCGGGAAAGAACGGCAGCACATGCGCCACCATCAGCAGCTTGCCGGCCTTCTTCGCGGCAGCGACCATCCGGTCGGCCGCTTTGATGTCGAGGGCGATCGACTTTTCGACCAGCGTGTGCTTTCCGGCCGCCAGCGACTCGAGGACGACCTTCTCGTGCTGATCGCAGGGGAGGCAGATATCGACGAGGTCGATGTCGGTGTCGGCAAGCAGATCGCGGTAGTCGGCATAGCGTTTGATTTTTCCCAGGTCGACGTGCCCGCCGCGCGGGCCGAAGTTTCCCTGAATGCCGGTCCAGTCGCCGGCAAGTTTTTTCGGATCGCGTGTGGCAATCGCCGCGACCTTGGCTCCTTTGACTTGGCGTGCCCCCTCGAAATGGGTCATCCCCATGAAGCCGATGCCGACGATGCCGATGCGAATCATTGTGTTGTGTCGAAAACGGGCCGTGTGTTGGAGAAAAACGCCGACACATCTTGTCCCGCCCACCGACGCGACGCAAGGCAGCCACGCCCGTAACCGCGGCACCCTGCCGCGTTCGTCGTGGCACGAGATCAGGTGCCGAACCGCGTCACGGCAGAATTGTATGGGTGGACCTTTCTTCCCTGAAGCATTCTACCCATATTCACCATATTTCCCATTTTCTGGCGCGTGGCCAACGAGCCGTTGACCGGCAGCGATGTTTTCGCCGCTGTCCGAGCGACTCTTTTTTTCGCACCCCTGGAACATTAAAAACCGAAGAAAAACGCGGAAAAACTGCGATTTGAGCGTCCGCGTGCGATCGACTCAATGACCTT
>SIAF01000444.1 GCA_009691905.1 Planctomycetaceae bacterium
CGCCTGGCTGAACCGATTCACTTTATCGCTGCTCAAGCAGCACCCGGGCAAAGACAGCCTGGCCATGAAACGCCGCTGCTGCGGATGGAATGATAAATTCCTCGTGCAAACCCTCACAGGAATAACGACTTAGTGGGCGCTGGCCCTGCGGCGGCGCTCCTTGTCTGGCGGTTCGGACCGTCGGTCTCGCTGATCGCGCGCGGCAGGGCGAGGGTCACGTATCGCACCGATACGGATATCACGCAACTCGTCTTATGGCGCGAGGGGCGGCCGTACCAGACCAGCATCGGCGGGGGGACGCTGGACGTGGCGCCCGGATTGTATGAAGTGCACGTCGAACCGACGCCGGATCACTCGGATCAGTTTTCGGTCGACCATGTCTCAATCCTTCACCAAACGCTATTCACGGGACATTACGTGCCGCGCGTTGCGCACCCGATTCGCGAGGTGAACATCGAACGCGGCGACCGAATCACGGTGACGGCGTCGTTCCTCAAATCCTCTTCAGCGAGCAGTGCGTCCTCGGTTGCAGGACCGTTTGACGGTGGTCCGCTGAAGACATCTTGGGGCGAATTCGTCGATCCCGACGGCGATTGCCAGGTGGTAGAGATCGTCCCGGACAAGCTGGCGATCACCATTCCTGCGAAGTTTCACGACCTGAATCCCACGTTCGCCCATCAGGTCAATGCGCCCCGAGTCTGGCAGGACATTCAGGGCGATTTTGTCGCCCGCGTTGTGGTCCTGCCGTTCAAGAATCCGGAGTCCGGCACGGCCACGTTTGGCGAAGTCAGTTTCGCCGCCGCGGGCCTCCTGGTCTGGGGAGACGAGAAGAACTTCCTGCGGCTGATGCAGGCCCGCATGGGCGAATCCAGCAACGACGGTCTCAGCACCCACGCCGAATGGTTCCATCAAGGCGAACAACGTGGCCATCGCTCCGATGGCGTCACCGATACCGCAACCCACCTCGAAATCGAGCGCAAGGGCTCGGGGTTGATTCTCCGAATCAGTGCCGATGGCAGCCGATGGCAGGAAGTCCACCGCGTGACCGACCTCCCCCTGCCGAAAACCGTGAAGGTCGGCATCGCCGCCGTCAACACGGTCAATCGCGAGTACCGGTTCGAGCTTCAGGCGCTGACGATTCGGTCCGCGCGGACAACCGTGAATGGCGCTATCGCCAAAACATCCGTCATGCCCCCGGCTGCCGTCGGTGCGCCATTCGACGCCTCTCAGGCCGAGAAGCAACAGCGCGACTGGGGGGCGCATTTGGGTGTGCCGGTTGAGATCAGGAATTCACTGGGGATGACGCTGCGGCTGATTCCGCCGGGCGAGTTCCGCATGGGCTGCTCGCCGGAAGAGTCGCAGGCCGCGCAGCGCGAGGCCAAACTGGCCGGCTATCAGGCCGCCTGGATTGACTTCACCGAGGCGTCGACTCAGCCGCAGCACGCCGTGCGGATCACGCAGCCCTATTACCTCGGCGTTCACGAGGTCACGCTCAGCCACTTCAAGAAATTCGTCGAGCAAACGGGATACAAGACGACGTCTGAGCGCGAACCAGGGGAAAAGAAAACCGATCCGCCGCAACCGTTGTGGCGGCGGTATGGCAACACGTCGCCGGTAATGTTCGTCACGTGGGACGACGCGCAGCAGTTCTGCCGCTGGCTCTCGGCGCGCGAGGGGCGCACGTACCGATTGCCGACCGAAGCGCAGTGGGAGTACGCCTGCCGCGCCGGCACGACGACGCGCTGGTTCTGCGGAGACGACCCGAAGACTCTGCCTGAGTACGCCTGGTACGGAAAAGAGGGGCCGGATGAAGGGGGCCGCCGAAAGCCGAATTCCTTCGGCATTTATGACATGCACGGCAATGTTGCCGAATGGTGCGTCGACTGGCACGCGGTGGATTACTACGGCCGCTCGCCGCCGGATGACCCCGTCGAGCTCACCCAGCGAGGGGCGACGTCGCGCGTCGTGCGCGGCGGGGGCTTTTCCGACCTCCCGGAGCTGACGCGCTCGGCCGCCCGGAGCTACGACGCTCCGAATCGCATCGACAATACGCATGGATTTCGTGTCGCGATCGTGGGAATCGACCCGGCGGGGGAGCGCCGCCGTGCGCGGCAGGCGCTGCCCGCGGAAGCCCCCGACGAGACTGTCGAGCTCCTGACGCTGATCCAGCCCGATCGGGACGTGGGGCTGAAACCGTCCGCCGGCACATGGCGAACCGAGAACGGCGCACTGTTAACTCCTGAGAAGGGGCTCCTGCCCGATGGCTATACGAGTGTGCAGATTCCGGTCGCGGTGCCCGAGGAGTATGAACTGACGGTCATCGCGACACGACTGGAGGGGAGCGACGGGTTCTGGGTCGGATTGGTTTCCGGAGAACGCGAGTTCGTCGCCGGCCTGGATGAGAAAGACGGCCAGTGGCGCGGCTTCAAACGTCTCGACGGCCGATACGCGAGCGAATCCGAGAATGTCTCGCGTCGACTGGGGGCTGTCCTGAAAACCGGCGTGGAAATGAAGCTCGTTTACACTGTCCGGGGCGACGCCGTCACCGTCGCCGTCGACGGCATAGAAGCGCTGGCCTGGCAGGGAGACCTATCGCGGCTGACGCTGACGCCAATGTTCGCGATGGCCCACCGCAAATCGCTGTTCCTGATGACCAATGCGAGTGCATACCGCATTTCGTCGGTGAAGCTGCGGCCGCTGGCCGAAAAAGACAAAGCGGCTGTAGAGACAACGAAGGAGACTTCGGCGACGGTCCCCTCGTCCTTGCCCAAGCCCAAGTATGAAATCACCATCGAGTCCAGCCGCCTGGAAGGACATACCGGTCCGGTGTACTGCGTGGTCGCGTCGCACGATGGGCGATTCTCGGCTACGTGCGGCGTTGATGAGACGGTGCGCGTTTGGGATCTCGCAACGGGCCGGACCGTGCAAGAGTTCAAAGGCCACAAACTGAGCGACGAGCGGAGGCGTGAGTTGGGCGTCCGGGGCGCGATCTGTGCCGCGTTCGCTCCCGACGCCACGCGCATCGTTTCCGGCGGATGGGATGGCGTGGCTCGCATCTGGAATGTCGAAACAGGTGAAGAAATACGGCAACTGCCAGGGCACGTTGCGGTCATCATGGGTGTCGACTGGTCCCCGGACGGTCAATGGATTGCTACGGTCGACGGGGAATGGAACAGCGTGGGGCTGAACCGGCTGCGTCTCTGGAACGCCGAAACAGGCCAGCAAGTGCACGAGCTGGCGACCGATGGGCGAAGCGGCCTGACGAGCGTCGCGTTCTCGGCGGATGGCTTACAGGTGGTTTCAACGGATGCCGACAACCAGGTCCGCGTGTGGGACGTGAAATCGGGGCGCGAACTGCACCGCTGGCGGGAACAAACCAAGGCCCGCGACGCGGCTTTCTCGCCGGACGGCCGGATCGTTGCCGCGGGATTCGGCGGCGCCAGGCTCGAGCAGGACTTCATCGTCGATCCTGAGAATGCCGCAGTGCGTCTTTATGATTTGGAGCGCGGCGGCGATGCGAGGCGTTTAGAGGGTCACACCGGCTCGGTGTCGGCGGTCGCCTTTTCACGCGACGGGCGGTTCGTCGCCTCGGCCAGCGACGGCGAACACTTGTCGGACCGCAAATATCACCCCGCGCGCGATTACACGATCCGCCTGTGGAGTGTCGAAGACGGCACCGAGGTCGTGCGGATCAACTGTCCGATCTGTGTCCATTCGATCGTATTCTCGCGCGACGGCCGACACGTGCTTTCGTGTGGTGAAGAGAGCGTTATTCGCATCTGGTCGCTGCCCGATGAGTTGTTCGCAGTCGAGAAGCAATAGCCGCACGGGACGATTCCGCCATGAAGAATTCGTGAATTCGGGGATCGCGAGGGTCCGATCGCCAGGACCAATTCTGCGCATCTCCCGACCCCGGTTCAAGAACCGTCGCTCAGCCCGGCAGCGGCAGCCCGGTTGATCCGAACGCAGCCCGTCGCGTTTGCGCTGTTGGAGGGTGAAACGCATGTCCAACACAATCGATCCCGACACGACCGAAAATCCGATGGCCCGGCCTCCGCTGGGGCTTCCGACCGGCAGCGTCAGAGCCTTGTTGGCGCTGTTGATCGTCGCCGTGGTGATCGTCGAGACGGTCCGCGGGCATGCGGTCGACGAGCTCTGGAGCGAGACGCTGTTGATTGCCCTGGCGCATTACTTCACGTCGCGCCGATTTGTGGGGCTGTCGCCCGACGTCCTGCGCCGGCTCGAAAACGAAGGGCATGTGCCGCGCGAATCGAATCCGCTGTTTCTACCACGGCACAGCATTCGAGCGCTGATTGTGCTGTCGTTCGCGGGGCTGGCGTATTACATCCTTGAGATCCGTGGAGTGCGGTCGTTGGCCGAGTTTCCGCCGGTGTTGATCACCGTTTCGGCGTACCTGCTGGGAGTCTTCGCCGGGTCGTTGTGGGCCTGGCGAAAACGGCATCGTGCGGCCCCTGCATCGCGTCTGTGGGAGGACCTCAAGGCTCTGGCCGTGATTCTCGTCATGCTGGCTGTGTCGATTCCCTACTTCCTGAATCACCGCGAACCGCTGCCCCCGCATGTTCGCAACGCGGCGCTGGCCTTCGTCCTGTTCTACTTTGGCTCGCGATAGAAGAAAAAGAGGCCGCCCATTTTTTGGGAATTGATTTCCGAAAATATCGACAGGAACACACTATGCCGCAGCAAGTTCCGGCGACAATTTGCGCGCTGCGTGCAATAATGCAATAATGATGGGTGGCCCTTTCCACCCTCACGCACGGACGAATCCCGTTGGTCGCTGTCCGTGGACGCGTCTGGTTGCGCGAGGTGTTATGATGCTCTTAAAAACGGAAGGTGACAAATGTCAGCGGAAATGACGGCGACTGTGGAAAACGGCATGCTGAGGCCGGACGCGGCCCTGCCGTTTCCCGACCAGACGCGGGTGAAGCTGACGATCGAACCCGTCGAGTCGGAAAACCAGTCCCTCGCGGCATGGAACCGGTTGCAAAAGCTGATCGACCAGCACCCCATCGTCGGGCTTGCCGCGAAGTTCTCTCGCGATGATTTGTATGAACGCGATTGACACCAACATTGTCGCCTAGACGTTCGACCCGGCCGCTCCGGCGAAGCAGGCGATGGCACGACAATAGCTGCACGACCTGGTCCTCAAGCCGCACGAGACCGTCTTGTTGTGGCAGGTGGCAGTCGAGTTTCTCGCCTGCTTGCGGAAGGCCGAGAGGAAAGGCCTGCTGACCGCCGAGCAGGTGAAGGTCAATTTTCGCGAAGTGCTGCAACTGTTCTCTCTGAAGCTCCCCTCGGCAAAGGTCTTCGAACGCGGCTTTGTCTTGCACGAACGCTATTCGTTGTCTCACTGGGACAGCTTGCTCATTGCGGCCTGCCAGGAAGCCGACGTGACGCACCTCTACAGCGAAGACATGCAGCACGGCGCGAGCTACGACGGTGTCATCGTTGTCAATCCATTCGCTTGAGCCTGTCAAGAAAGGTCGCCGGGGCGCTAGGCTTCAACCAAGCACACCCGATTTCGTCATTTCCGGCGTAGCAACAAAAAACTCGGAATCCCTGGGCGTTCTGTGGTGTTTCATGTGTGCGTAAACAATGAAGCACCTCGAACACAAAGGAATTTCGAGTGAAACGGATTATG
>SIAF01000445.1 GCA_009691905.1 Planctomycetaceae bacterium
TCCTCGCGACTACGACAACACCGCCGAGTTCTTTGAACAGCATCCATGCTGGCTCCCTCCTCCTTGAGCAGAGAAAGGATGCCATATGCCTCGCTCGCCGAGAACTCGGCTTTTGTTCAGACACAGAATCCGGCAGAGTCAGAAAATGTGAACATGCACCACCCACCATCTACGATCCACTATCCACAACCAGGCGAAGCCCCGAACTGACCAACAAGCCCAAGGCCCGCAGCACCATCGCGCACGCGCCACCGTCGAGTGCCACGGACAGCGACCAACGGGAGTCGTCCGTGCAAGCGTCTCGGAACTCGCCACTTAGGAAGCGGGGGCAGGGGGGGGTCGCATCGCGCTGTGATCTTGCCCGCAACCGAACCGGGCAATGAAGTAAGTCCCCTCTGCCGGAGGGGACTTTTTGCGAGCGGAAGCCTCTGAGACGTCCGAGGTCCTGCCCGGCAGGCAGCGACCTACAATCAGCCGAGGCCCTGAGCCGGCCAACAAGCGTGCCCGAATCGGCCAACAACGCGCTCAAAAACCCGCGGTTTTTCTCGAAGTGTTCAACAAGCAAACCGCCAGAAACCTACTGACTTCGTAAAATCACCATCGGGGGAAATTCCATGGCGCAGTAGCGCGGCGTTCATCGTGGGCTCACGATAGAATCTGGCCATGAAGAACTTACGCCGATCGTTCGGATTTTGGGCGGCGGTCGTCATCGTGATCGGCGGGACGCTGTATCCGTTGTCGATCGCACCGGCGATCTGGTTGGGCGAATACAAAATTATCCCCTTCGAAGTTGTCTACACGGTCTGGGGGCCGGTGAATGATGCCTACGCACGCTCGCCTCAGCCGGTCCGCGCAGCGTTCGACTGGTACCTCAGCCTGTGGGGGCTGCCTGCCGATGTTCCTGCGCCATGATCCACGCGTTTCCCGTCAGCACCCGACGGCGGGAACGATTTTTTGCCAGCTTTCCAGATTTGAGCACCGCGGTCTTCTGGCGCGAACTTGCGGCGTGGTAAGATATGGGGCGGCTGATTCGGAGTGGGCGAAAGGAAAGCGGCCATTTCGAAAGTTCGTAGTCCCGCCTTGCGAGCGGAGCCGCCGGAGCCACCCATGATTGCTTCGAAAAATTTGCTGGCCTGCCGTTGCTCGTATGGTTCACCTCGACGACACACTTTGCGGGCGGTGAGATGCGGGATGGCACGTCAAACAAAATCGGGCCGAGTCAATCTGTACGTCTCCTTACTTTATCAAAACGAAGGCGCCGGGCATGTTCTTGGGCCGGTACGTGCCAGCCCTGATTCTGTGCAATGCCGACTCGTGGATCAATTCACCCAGGGCTGAGAATCGGGGACGGCCGCGAATTGCTTCGTAGTCATACCCGCGATTAAGGCGCCAATGGCATTTCCCGCGACTCGCGGCCGTGAAGGTGCTATCATCGTTCGACTTCGCCCCGTGACTTCCGGAATCTGCCGGCCCATCGACGTCAGGATTCGCTCATGAAGCGTTGTTCGCCGGAGCTCCGCCGGCCGCTCGTGCGGACGTTCGTTCTTCTGCTCGTGACGGCGTTCTTGGTCGTCACCGGCTGCCAGCCGCCGGTCCCCCGCGTTGCCGCCTCTCAGGGCGTCAATTCGTCGTCAGACGAACCGGCAAGTGAAGCGGTTCTTGAGCAGGCACCGACACCGACCGCTGGGTCCGACGTGATTGTCGTGGGCGCGGGGATTTCCGGGCTGGCGGCGGCGCTGGAACTGGGGCGCGGGGGGGCGAATGTCACCGTAATCGACATGTCGTCGGTGTTCGGCGGGCACGCGGTGATGTCTCAGGGGAGCCTGTCGATCGCCGGGAGTCCGGTGCAGAGGGCCGCGGGAGTCGCCGATTCGCCGGATCTTGCCTACGACGACATCCTCAAATTCGGCGACGATCCCGACCCCCAATGGGTTCGCTATTACGTCGACAATTCGCGCCGCGAGGTCTACGACTGGGTGACGGAACTGGGTGTTCGCTTCGAGGGAGTCGTTTCGTCGCCGGGCAACTCCGTCGATCGCGAGCATCAGCCGGCCGGCCGGGGGATCGGGCTGGTGACGCCGATCTATCGCGGATGCCTCGAACAAAAAACCGTTCGCTTCGTGTGGAACTCCAGGGTCGAGCAACTGCTGACCGAAAACGGCCGTGTGACCGGCGTCATCGCCCGAAACCTCCGCACCGATGACGAGGAAAAATTCTTCGCCGGGGCGGTCGTGTTGGCCACGGGAGGCTTTCAGAGCAATCTCGACATGGTGCGGGAGTTCTGGCCGGCCGAATTTCGCTTTCCGGAGCGGATTCTCATTGGATCGGGGCGGAACTCCGTCGGCTTCGGACACAAACTGGCGGAAGCCGCCGGTGGAGAACTGGTCAACATGGACCACCAGTGGAACTACTTCACCGGCATTCCGGACCCGCGCTACCCCGGCACGAAGCGGGGCCTGAGCGCCGCGAATATGTACGGCATCATCGTGAACGCCCAGGGGCGGCGCTTCGCCAACCTGCACGGTTGGGCCAAAGCGGTCATGCCTCCTTTGCTTCAGCAGCCGCAGGCCACGCTCTGGTTCGTTTTTGACGAAGCCACCAAACCATTCTTCGTGGTCTCTGGTTCTGACTGGGCTGACTTCAAGAAGGTCGAGCAGCTCATCATCAACAACCCCGCCCTGGTGCAATCGGCAGGAACACTGGAAGAGTTGGCGCAGAAGGCAGGCCTGCCGCCGGAGAATCTGGTCGAGACGGTCAAGCGCTACAATCAATTGGTGGAACGAGGGGTCGATGAAGACTTCCACCGCTTCGGTCCGGATCGTCCGGCGTTCTCCAACAGCGCGTCCCCCGCGCTCGCGACCCCTCCCTATTACGCCATGCAGGCCTTTCCGTTGACGCGCAAGAGCATGGGAGGCGTGGCGATCGATCGACAATGTCGCGTCGTCGACAAGCAGAAGCAGGCCATCCCCGGATTGTATGCCGTGGGCGAGCTGACGGGCCTGGCCCTCATCAACGGCAAGGCGGCACTGGAAGGAACGTTTCTCGGCCCGTGCATCGTTACGGGACGGGTCGCGGCTCGATCAGTTCTGGCAGAACTGAAACGGGAACCGCCACCGGGCGCTTCGGAAACGAACCGCTGTGCGAGTTGTCACGACGTCGCCGCCGATCTCGCGAATCCTCGACCGGGATACTGGCATTTCGAGAACGTCCATCGCGTCGTTCTGGAGCGCGGCACCGATTGCCGACAGTGTCATGCGGAGCTGGCTGTGTATCGAGCCGCGAATCACCGGATCAATCCTCAGTCGCTGACCGCTGCGTGTTTCCAATGTCACACAGCCCGTGAATGATCGTCCATTCGGTTTGCGAGGCGGGCCGGGGCAGAATACCATTCGGCATCGCGTCGGGCCATTCATTGTTTCCGCGGTGGTAATCTGAGAGGCTTTGGGAGTCTCGCACGCACACCGCCCGGCTTTCCTGCTGACGATTCGAACTCAACGCAGGTAGCCATCGGGTTGCCAAAGTGACCCGTGTCTCGCGCTGTGCACGGATCGAATAAAATTCAAGCTGGTAATTTCACTCCTCCTTAAAGGCCTCCCATGACCCGCCGCTGCAAAAATTTCTGTCGTCTGTGCCGAGCGAGTTTGGCGATTGCCCTTTGCCTGGCGTTGCCCGTGCAAACCGTGTTCGCTCGCGGCGGGGGCGGCGGGGGAGCAGCTCGTGGCGGGGGCGGCGGCGAAGGTGCGCGCGGGGGAGGCGGGGGCGAGGGTGCCCGAGCATCCGGTGGTGGCGGCCGTCCGATCAGCCCCGGTTCGAGTCATTCCTCAGGGTTCACGCGCGAGGGGGGTGGTGGCGCGAACAAATCCGGCGGCGGCGCAGGCGAGGGGGGGATCGGGGCCCGCAAAGCGACCGGTGGCGGCGAGGGAATCGGCGGTAGCAACAAAAGCGGCAACTCCGCCAACGCCAACAACAAAAGCGGAAATACCGTTAACGCGAACAACAAGAGCGGCAACTCCGTCAACGCCAACAATAAAAGTGGAAACACCGTTAACGCGAACAACAAAAGCGGTAACACCGTCAACGCGAGCAACAAAAGCGGCAACACTATCAACGCGAATAACAAAAGCGGCAATACCGTTAACGTGAACAACGCGGGGAGCGCGGGCTATCACTCCGGCGGCAGCTACGCGAGAGGCTATGCGAACGGGTACAACCACGGCTACAACAACAACTGGCGGCACGGCAACTGGAACGGCGGTTACGGTTGGGGAAGTGTCGCAGCCGCCGGAATGATGGGTTGGGGCCTGAGTTCCATGTATGCCTCCTCGGGCTATGGGGGTGGTTACAGCAATCCGTACGCGGCGAGCAGTTCCGCACAGTCCGGCTCGCCACTGAATTACTCGACTCCGATTCAGATTGCCGCCGATCCGCAGTCGGCGGATGGGGCCGGTGCCGCCGATTCGTCCCCTTCTCCGGAAGTTGCGGCCGGACTGGTGCCGTTTGATGCTTCGCGGAAAGCTTTCAAGGCGGGCGACTATGACGAGGCGTTGACGAAGGTCGAAGAGGCGCTGCAGAAGCTTCCCAAAGATGCGGCACTGCATGAGTTCCGGGCGCTGGTTTTGTTTGCGGAAGCAAAATATAAACCTGCCGCCTCAGCCCTGTATGCCGTGCTTTCGGCCGGTCCCGGTTGGGACTGGACGACGCTCAGCAGTATGTACCCCAGCGTCGACGTCTACCAGACGCAACTACGGACGTTGGAAACGTTCAGCACGCAGAACCCCGATTCTCCCGATGCGGCATTTGTTCTGGCCTACCACTACATGACGTGTGGCTACAAAGACCAAGCCGCCACAGAGCTGAAAGCCGTAGCCAGAATCCTCCCCGACGACCCCCTGGCACCGCGGCTGCTCAAGCTGGTTGGCGGCAACGACGACGCGGCCGACCCACCCGCGCCGGGTGCAACGGCTCAGCCGGCACAGCCCACGTCCGACGCCGAACCGCCGGTCGACACCATGAAACTGGTGAATACCTGGAAAGCGGCCAGCAACAAAACGACCGTCATCGAATTGACGCTCAAGGTCGATTCGACCTTCGTTTGGAAAGTCACCCAGGCCGGCAAGTCCAACTCGCTCGCAGGAACCTACTCGATCGAAGATGGCAACGTGCTGTCGCTGAAACAGCAAAGCGACGGCAGCACCATGGACGGCAAAGTCACGATGGCCGATAACGGCGGGTTCAATTTCAAACTCGTCGAGACAGGGCCAGGCGATACAGGGCTGAATTTCGCCAAAAAATAGTCGCGGGCCGCGCGTTTTTTTTGCAGTCGCCCATTTGTTCTGCTTGTCGACGGGTTTTTGCAGAACTTCAGACAGCCCGGAGGGCGACACGTAATAGCCAGGGGCGTCAGCCCCTGGGAAACCGTCCACATCGATTCCAAGCCCGGTACGGGCGACACGAATCGTCCGGTGCCGCCCCTGCCGGGGCTGAGACGTTCGCACCGCAGGATTCCGAGGGCTGACGCCCTCGTTGTTACACACATCTCGACAGGAACACTGATTTGTTTGAGAATTCCGGGGTTCGGAGGATCGAAACTCATTCAGTTCCAAGGATGGAGCGCCATGATTGCAAGCTGGGTGGAGGAAGAATTGGCCACGGTGGAT
>SIAF01000446.1 GCA_009691905.1 Planctomycetaceae bacterium
CAACCAACCTCCGCATCGGCCAACAGCCGCTGCTTTCGGAGCTCGAATCGCCGTTCCATCGTGCATCTCCTTAAAGGAAATCCATTTCCCGCAAGGGGTCTCTATAAAACAGGTTGCAACTCGTCAAGTACAATCGACAGTAGAACTAATAACTATCGCGGCACACGAACCAAGCGTGTGGCCAGTCACTGGACGTGATCGAACCAGCGTGTCGCAAATTAGTCCAGCGTCGCGTTCCACTTCATGCCGCAGGACGGGTCGGCGATCCGTCCTACCAGTTACGCCCGCGACGGCAACCGGCAGTTTTCAGCTTGCCGGGGGCGATCCGTCGAGTCGCCCGTAGCGGCGGACTTGCGGCCACGCCAGAGCCACGGTGGCCACCACCAGCAACGTGCCGATACCCCCGCTTACAACCGAGACGGTCGGTCCGAAGCCCCGGTCCGATTCGCGATTAAACAGTGCGGCGACCGAGCACGATTCGAATTCGCCCAGTTCATTGGAGATGCCGATGAACATGCCGTTTACCGCCGAGACTCGTCCACGCATCGCATCGGGGGTCAATAACTGGACCAGCGTATGCCGCACGACGACGCTGATCATGTCGAACGCCCCGAGTGCGAACAGCATCACCATCGACAGCGCAAAATTGCGCGACAGTCCGAACACGATGGTCGCGATGCCGAACCCGGCGACCGACCACAGCAACGCGCGACCGGCCCGTTCCAGAGGGGGGCGATGGGCCAGGAGCCACATCATCGAGACCGCTCCGATCCCTGGCGCGGCACGCAGCCAACCCAGCCGCGCGGGGTCGGCAAACAGAATCTCCTTCGCATAAACCGGTAGCAGGGCGGTGGCGCCCCCCAGCAGCACGGCGAACATGTCCAGCGTGATCGCCCCCAGAATGACCTTCGTCCGCCACACGAACGACAAGCCGGCCGCCAGCGCGCCCAGCGACGGTGGATCGGTCGAAGGCACGAACTGTCGACTGCGAATTCTCCAGACCAGCAGACAACAGACCAGCGCCATCACCGAGTTGAACGCATACACCACCGTCGCACTCCGCAGCCAGGCAATCAAAACGCCTCCCAGCGATGGCCCGGCGATCATCGCCAGTTGAAATCCGCCGCTGTTCCAGGTGACGGCGTTACTGAAGATGTTTCGCGGCACGATCTGCGGCAGCAGGGCCGACCGTGACGGTTGCATAAACGCCCGCGCGCAACCCACCAGAAACAGAGACAAGTACGACCAGCGCACGTCGCCGCCGATCGCCGAGTTGACGGCAAGCCCCAGCGAGCTGGCGGAAACCAGTCCCAGGCCGAGCATCAGGATCCGCTTGCGGTCGAAGCGATCGACCAGGTGTCCGGCCGGCAGGAATAACAACAAGACCGGGGCCACCTGCACCAGCCCCACCCAGGCCAGCGCCATGTTCGAGCGCGTGCGGTCGTAGATTTCCCAACTCACTGCAAACGTCTGCATCACGACCCCGACCAGCGACAGCATGCTTCCCGACATGAACAGGCGAAAATTGCCGTCGCGCAGTGCGGCATAAGGGTCATGAGCCGGTGGCGACGAAAGCTCGGCAGTCGGCGGGGGGGGTTCCTGATCCGCGTTGGACATAGCAAAGTCGTGCAGGGCGATCGTGGCGTGCGTTTGACGCGGCGAAGGATCATAGTCGGGGTGCGCCAATCCCGAAACCAACCCATTCGACCCGGCGAGCCGGTGGGTTTACCCCACCGGTCTGAATCACAACGGCGCGATCCCGCCCCGTACGCACAATGGCGAACGCCGATTCTCGTCACTCCGGAGCGACCAGTTCCTGGTCGTACGTCTTCTGCAACGCCTTCAGTGCCGCCACATCGAGGGTCGGCGCGGCAAACAACTTCTCCAGCGCGAGAAAGTACTCGTGCTGATTGCCGGCCGGGTTGAACAGCACCAGCACCCGGGCCCGATCGGGGCCGGGGTTGGTGAACCCGTGGTGAATACCGCGCGGCACGAACGCCACCGAACCGGCCGGTCGAAGGAACTTCTTCCCGGCGACGACGAACTCGATTTCGCCTTCGATCACGCACAGCGTTTCGTCCATTTTCTGGTGGACGTGGTAGTCGATCGTCGCGGCCCCCAGCGTCAGTTCGTACAACTCGAACGCGCCGCCGGTTTGAGCGCCGGCTACCCGGCTGGCGATCGTGAACGGCCCGGCAAGAAATCGGGTCCCCTCGGCGGGAAACAAGATCGATGGCTGTGCTGACGGCATGACGCGACTCCTTCAGGAAAGGTAACCGACGCAACCGGCACCAGTGACGTCACCAGCCCCCGGAGAACTCCGGTCGCACTCAATCAAACTAACCGGCCGCAATCAGACACGAAAGCGTACGCGTGCCGATTGCTCCCACGCCCGTTTCGCCGCCGAGCTTGCTCGGCGCGTGTCGCCCGTCGCGCAGCAACGCGAGTCGCAAGCGACGCGGCGAAACAGAATCGTCCCGTACCGTCTCCCAGGGGTGAATGATGTGCCAATATTGACCCCCCTGAAAAACGCCAATTTCGGCCGGTTTCTGCAAAGGAGCCTTTCAAAAGTCTCGGGTTTTCTCGAAAATACTCCTCCGTTGAACACAAGGATCTTCGAGAATACAGCCCGGATTTTGTTGTTTTCGCCGAAGATACTGCTCCCCGCGGCGCGACACCCCCACGACAAAATTTCGCAAATCTGGAAAAAAGCTCGCCGTTTGGCATGCCATTTTGGCGGAAGCGGCGCCCAAAACCGGGGAACCACGAATCGAACGAATAACGCAAATGAGAAAATCTCGTGTCGCCTATTCGTTTCATTCGACCCATTCGTGGTTGAACTCGTCGTCGGTCACCCGTGCAACGCCGATCCCCCTCCGTCACAAGCCGTTCTTGTCTCATTTCCATTTTCTCGCCTCTCCTGCTCTATCCCGGCGCACCGGGATCGCCCTGTATTTTACCACGCCGCGACATAGCCCGATAAGACCACGGTGCGCAAATCTGGAAAAGACAAGACAAAAAGGTGACCGGCAACAAGTCCGCCGCGAGTGCCAGTTACGACGCGGAGCGTCGGCACGCGCGTCCCCACGCAGGACCGTGGGAACCAGGCTGAATCGGCGATACAATGCCGTTCAGCGATCCGGCCGATCATCCGCCTGACTCCCTCTCCCCACGACACGAAATCGCATATGAACCCCAGAACCTTGCTGCTGCTGGGATTGGGTCTGCTCATCTGCTGCGTGGCCTGCTGCGGCGGGCTGGCGATGTTCGGGTTAAATACTCAAACCGAGGAAGTGCGCCAGAAACTCGAAAGCGATCGGCAATTCAGCGAACACGTGGGGCAAATCAACGCGTTCCAAATCGAGTTGATCGCCAGCTTCTCCATCGATGACGAAGACGTGTATATTTACTCCGTCGAAGGCACAAAATGGAGCGGCCGGATCACGGTCAAACACGTCACGGGCGACGACGATCTCGAGCACATCGTCTGGGTGCGTTTTACGCTTCCGTCGGGTGAGCAGATCGAGCTCCATCCGGAACAACCGCTCGAAGACCCCGCTCCCATGCCGCCAATTCAACTGACTCCGCCAGCCGGTTTTATCAAACGGGCCAGATAAAGCAGAAAGGACCGCCAAAATGGACGTTCGACGTGGGAAGAGGGATCCTGCTGAATTGAAGCAGTTGCTGAAGCGCGACCACACGTTGAACGGCGGAATCCTTTACGGGATCGACGGTCATATCGTCGAGATTCAAGCCCGGGCGATCGAAGTACAGAAGAGGCCGATCAGTTGGGATTGGGCCGTCGAAATCACAGGGATGGCAACCGGATCGGTCAACGAGGCGTTGCGCCGTATTCGCGGGGCTTTCGCCAAACTGGAGATCCCGGATCCGCAGGTTTCGATTTTGATCAATCTCGCTCCGGCCGATCTGCCAAAATATGGTACGTGGCTGGACTTGCCCCTCGCGATCATCATGCTGCAGGCTGCCGGCATACTGCCGGATATGCCCGATCATATCGAGGGAGATTACGTCCTCATGGGCGAGGTCGGCCTGCACGGCGAGATTCGCCGTGTTCCCGGCGCGCTGTCACTGGCATACCAGGCGAAGCCGGGCCAGAAATTGATCGTGCCCTACGGCAACGAGAAAGAATGCGCACTCATTCTCGCGAAGCCGGGCCACGAGGGATGCCGGGTGTATCCGGTCGCGATGCTCGAAGATGTCATTCTGTACTTTCAGGGAAAGAAGCCTCTCGATAACGCGTTGAAGGATGGACTTCAGTTCGAACATGCCCTCGGAAAGGCAGTTGATTTTGGCCGAATCCGCGGCCAGGAAAAAGCGAAGCGAGCGGCAATGATCAGTGCCGCCGGTGGTCACAATCTGCTGTTGATCGGTCCCCCCGGCGAGGGAAAGTCGCTACTGGCGAGTGCGATACCCGGAATCCTTCCACGGCTCAGCGATGCCGAGAAGGTGATTCTGACGCGAATCTATTCCGCGTGCGGAGCGCTGGAACAGGACGGGATGGCTGTCATGCGACGGCCGATGCGCAGCGTTCACCACACGGCGTCTCAACAGTCGGTGATCGGCGGCGGGAGCAATATTCCGCGCCCGGGCGAAATTACGCTGGCCCACCTTGGCGTGTTGTTTCTGGACGAAATTGCGGAGTTCAGCCGTGCCACGCTGGAGAGCCTTCGTCAACCGATCGAAACCGGAGAAGTCAACATTTCTCGCGTGAAAGCCAGCCTCACGTTTCCCTCGCGCTTCACGCTTGTCGCCGCGATGAACCCTTGCCCGTGCGGCTTTTACGGTACTGAGCAGTGTCGCTGCAAGCAGACTGATGTCGACAAATATCAACGAAAACTCAACGGGCCGATTCTCGACCGAATCGACTTGCAGGTCGAAATGGAGCGACTCTCGCTGGACGAGCGCTTCGAGGCGGCCCCGGAAGAAGAACTCTCGCCGCGAATGCGCGCGAAGGTTGAAAAGGCACGCGAGCGCCAACTTGCCCGGTTTGCCGGGACCGACATTCCCTACAACGCGGCGATTCCCGGCGGATACGTTCTCGATCACTGCCGGTTTTCCGCGGATGCGCTGCAGCACTATAAGAATCAGATCGAAAACAGCCGCCTGTCGACCCGAGCAATGGATCGTCTCGCCAAAGTCGCGCGAACCATCGCCGACCTCGACAAGTCAGATCAGGTTAAACCTGAGCACGTGAGCGGTGCCGCGGAGTTTGTCGTTGGCGGCATGCTGCGGGATGCGTTTCAGTAATGGTGGTACACTCTCGGGGAAGAGAGTGTTACATCCGCGCCCACCATCGTTCGAATCGGACTGGGACGAATCGTGTTGGGGCAGCGTCGTCAAACTCGATTCGATCCGCTCGGAAAGCCCAACCGAGCGGCCGAGCACATGGAAACGTCAAAGCCATGCAGCCGTGCCCTCGTGGTTGCCTTCATAATGAATCTTCATGATTGACATTTCAGCCTCGTCACCAGAATTCGTGGGTGAATTTTGGAGTGGGGAGGTCGGATAGGGTGTGATACAGGGCGATTTTTGCGATTTCCGGGGAACGAAAGCCATACGCTTTTCTCAGGGTCAGTTTTGCCTTGTTGTTGAAGCCTTCTA
>SIAF01000447.1 GCA_009691905.1 Planctomycetaceae bacterium
CCCGAAAGGAATTCCCCAACAGACAGCAGACGACGAACCGAATCATCATCCGGCCATCCCCAAGGTCGTCCGCTCTTCGTCTGCGCCGCGCCCACTCGGCTGCTCGACCACAAAAGCGACACCGGGTACGCTTATTTAAGGTCTAGGAATGGAATTTCAAAGACACATTTTGAGAATTTATGAGCCGTAGTCGGTGCATGCATTCCAACGAGCATTCGTTGACAATGCAAGATGGATGAACACAGTGGAACGCGTGTGCCAAATTTCCACTGAAGTGTTTTCCAATGCGGATTCCACTGTGTGTAAAACGAAGTGAACAGCGTTATCGGAACATTATCGAGTGACTCTCCATATATGATTCGGAAGGTCGTTTGTTTGGGTTTTGCGTCGAACGGAGCGTACAAAACGGCGTCGTTCAATCCCCCATAAAGAGAGAGACGCATTTCCTCTTCGTCATATATTAGATCACCGGCAACTTTGCGCTTACTCTTGGGCAGCCACCAGTGCCCTTGGATTGTAAACGATTTATTTTGGGTGAATTGAGCGATTTTCATGCGGTTGACATTCACGCCAGGATGGCTGTCGCAACATTGCCGGCGACGTCGGTGAGGCGGAAGTCGCGACCCGCGTAGCGAAACGTAAGCCGCTCGTGATCGAGCCCCAGCAGGTGCAAAATCGTCGCGTGCAGGTCATGCACGTGCAGCTTGTTTTCGACGGCAAAATAGCCGTAATCGTCGGTTGCGCCGTAAGCCAGGCCCCCTTTGACGCCGCCGCCGGCCATCCACATCGTGAATCCGTGAGGATTGTGGTCGCGGCCGTCGTTCCCTTCGGCTGTCGGCGTGCGGCCGAACTCGCCCCCCCACAGGACGAGCGTTTCGTCCAGCAAGCCGCGTGCTTTGAGATCGGTCAGGAAACCGGCGATCGGCTTGTCGACTTCGGCCGCGTTCTTCGTGTGACCCTGATACAAATTACTGTGCTGATCCCACTGGACCTCGCTGTCGCTGTGCGTGACTTGCACGAATCGCACGCCGCGTTCGAGAAAGCGGCGGGCCATCAGGCACTGTCGCCCGAAGTTCTCGGTCACGGGGTCGTCGATGGAGTACAGGTGTCGCGTGGCCTCGCTCTCGCGAGACAGATCCTGGACCTCAGGCATCACGGCCTGCATGCGATAAGCGAGTTCGAACGAATCGAGCCGCCCTTCCAATGCCTGATCGTGGCCCGAAACCTGCAGGTGATCGCGATTCATCGCGCCGATCAAATCGAGTTGTCGCCGCTGCAACGCAGTATCAATTCGCGAATTGCGAATGTGCTTGACGGTGGCGTTCACCGCCGACAGGCTCGCGTTTCCGATCGGCGTCCCCTGGCAATAGGCCGGCAGGAAGGCGGCACCCCAGTTGTTGACGCCGCCGTGAGCCAACGTCGGGCAGATGGTGACGAAGGCGGGCAGATTCTGGTTCTCGGTTCCCAGGCCGTACGTCACCCACGAACCGATGCTGGGCCGCACAAACTGATCGCTGCCGGTGTGGAGCTTGAGCAGCGCTCCACCGTGAGCCGGGTTCGTGCCGTGGACCGATCGCAGCATGCACAGGTCATCGACATGTTTGGCGACATTAGGAAACAGCTCGCTGACGCTCAGGCCGCTCTCGCCGTAGCGCTTGAACTTCCACGGCGATTTCAGCAGGTTGCCGGCCTTGGCGAACAAGACCTTGGGCAGCTCGAACGGCGGCGGCTTGCCGTGGTCGCGTTCGAGCAACGGCTTGGGATCGAAGGTATCGACGTGCGAGGGGCCCCCTTTCATGTATAGAAAAACGATGCGTTTCGCGCGCGCCGCGAAGTGCGGCTTTTTCGCTTCCAGCGGATCGCGGAGTGCGGCCGGCAGCGGTTGATCGGCGCGCGCCTCCTGGCCGAGCATCGCACACAGCGCCAAGTGGCCGAAGCCCACGGCCGAGGTTTTCAGCAATTCGCGACGTGTTCGCAACGGGGACTGACTCGACATGATCACCTCACATAGATGAATTCGTTGCTGGCGAACAGGCTCTGACACAACAGCGACCAGGCCTCCCGCTGGGCATCTCGGTTATCGCCGGCCGCTCCCGCCAAAGGGCGAGACGTCAGCTCGCCGACGAATGCCAGCGCACGCTGCGTCTCGGTCTGGCTGGGCGGACGCCCGTAAGCGCGTTCGTATGCCCAGCGGATTCGCGCAGCATCGTCTCCCGATTGCTCGCGCAGTCGCCGGGCCAGTTCGTCCGCCGAATCCATGACCAGTTCAGAGTTCATCATGAGCAGGGCCTGCGGCGCGACGACGGTCGAGTTGCGGCTGCCCGTGGGCATGGTGGGGTCGGGATAATCGAACTGCTCGAACAGTGTGTACAGGTTGTTGCGCACGACCGGAAGATAAATGGCACGCCTGAGACTGTCGTATTTCGTGTGATCCATCGAAGTGTGGTCAAACACGAATTGCCGATTGCGCAGCGGGATCGACTTTCCGCCGAACGATTCGTCGAGGCGACCCGACACGGCCAGGATCGCATCGCGAATTTGCTCGGCTTCCAGTCGCTGCAGGCGAAACTTCCAGAGCAGACGGTTTTCAGGATCGATGCCGATCGCCGCCGGTTCGCCGGGATGAGCCGAAGTCATCTGGTACACGCTTGATGCGAGAATCAGGCGATGCAATTCCTTCGTCGACCAGCCGTTTTCCATGAAATGGCGAGCCAGCCAATCCAGCAATTCCGGATGCGAGGGGCGATCGCCAAGTCGGCCGAAGTTTTCGGTGGACGTCACGATCCCGGCTCCGAAATGCCAGCGCCAGACGCGGTTGACGTAGACACGCGCCGTAAGCGGGTGCTGCGTGCCGGCCATCCACTGGGCCAGTTCCAGGCGACCGCTTTGGTTGCCTCGCAGGATCGGCCTGACGCTCGAGGTTCGCATGACTTCGGGGAACTCGCGCCCAACGGCCTTGCCGAGATTGCGATGACTGCCGCGGATATGAATCGGCAGCTCTTTGCGGATGGTTCCGTCAATGACGCCCATCGCGGCAGGTGCATCGGGCGCGTTGCTTTCGACGATGCGCGCTTCTTCCGACAGACGGTGGTACTCCGCCAGCGCCTGGGCATCAAACGCAAACTCGGGCTTGGGTGGCACAGCTAGAAATCCCGCCGCGTCGTACAGCGCAGCACGCGCCGGCTCCAGGCGCGCATCGTCGATCGTTGCGGCCGTCGGGTTCGCTGCTTTCGCGGCGGCGAAGGCGGCCTCGGCTCGCTCGAACAGGGGGCGGAAGTGCTGCTCGATGCCGGCAACGTCTCCCGCGGCCGCCAGTTCGTGCCACCGACCCAATAACGCATCATCCCGGTGATACTCCAGGTGCAGGCGGCAGTGATGCAGAATGCGCGGATGCAGCCCGAGCGGTTTGGCGATCGCCTCGACCTGCGTGAGCGGCATGCCGGGATCGAACCCCGCAGCCGCCACCAGGTACTGGGTCGCCTTCGCCCGCGCCTCGTCCCGCAGCCTGGCGGTCGCCGCGGTTTTGAACGCGGCGGCGGCGGCCTTCTTCTCGGCAATCTGCTGGTCGGTCTCTTTCAGCTTCGTCAGTTCGGCTTCGGTGGCGAACGAGTGCTCGTTCCAATGCTTGATCACGCCGGTGTTCGTATCGCCGAACGTCTTCGTGCTCTTGAAGATCGCGGCGAGGGCGTAGTAATCCGTCTGCTTCAGCGGATCGAATTTATGATCGTGGCAGCGCACGCAGCCCAGCGTCATGGCCAGAAACGCTTTGCCCGTCGTGTCGAGTTGTTCGTCGATGGTGTCCATTTCGAGCTTGTCGCGATCGGGCTCGGCCAGCACCTTCGCACCCAGCACGAGAAAACCCGTGGCCGCTTTCGTTTCCTGATTGGCCTCGGGCACCAGGTCGCCGGCGAGTTGTTCGATCAAAAACCGGTCGAACGGCTTGTCGCTGTTGAACGCATTGACGACATAATCGCGGTAGCGCCAGGCATTGCCGAAGGCCAGGTTCTCATCGAGACCGTTGGAGTCGGCATAGCGTGCCACATCCAGCCAGTGCCGGCCCCAGCGGACTCCGTACCCCGGCGATTCCAATAGACGCTCGACGACGTTGCGGAAGGCGCCGGGCGATTCGTCGGCGAGAAAAGCCTCGACTTCCTGCGGCGTCGGCGGCAGGCCGATCAGATCGAATGTGACGCGGCGAATCAGGGTGCGTTTGTCGGCATGTGGCGCAGGTTGCAGGCCGGCCGCTTCGAGCTTCGCGAGCACAAAGGCGTCGATCGGCGTTTGCACCCATTCGCGATTGCCGATTTCAGGCCGATTGTCGATTTCAGGCCGATTGTCGATTTCGGGCCGATTGTCAAATTCGGGCCGATTGTCAAATTCGGGCCGATTGTCAAATTCGGGCCGATTGTCAAATTCGGGCACGGGCGGATTCGCCACCGACTTGAACGACCAGAACTCGTGTCCCTCTTCGATACTCATACCCACCGGTGCCAGACCCGCGCCGGACTCGGCTGGTTTTCGAGGATCGGGCGCGCCCATCGCGATCCACTTTTCGAGCGCCTCGACTTCCGCCGCAGACAGTCGAGTCTTGGGCGGCATCTGCAGGTCGGGATTCTTGTAACGGACCGCCTCGACGAGCCGGCTCTTGTCGGGATCGCCGGGAACGATCGCGTCCCCCGAGTCGCCCCCCTTCAAGACGCCGTCGCGCGTGTCGAGCAGCAGTCCGCCATTCGCTTCGCGTTTCGAGTGGCACTCATAGCAATGCTGGACCAGCACCGGCCGCACATTCTTCTCGAAAAACTCCAACCCGGCCGCGTCGGGTTCAGCCGCGTTGCCGCTCGCGACATCGACCGTGACCAGCGACAGCACGGCGAGGAGCGCAGCAACTGATGCGCGAATCGCCGCAGACCGTCGATATCGCTTGCCTCTTCGCATTGCCGCCGGTTGCAGGACGCGTTGGCTATCTGTCATCGGAATTCCCCTGGTGCTGCGTCTTGAGAGCTTTCTCTTTCCCATTCGATACCCGGCCGAACTCGGCGGAAATGTCCCGCGCGCACCCGAGTGTGATCTTAGCCGACTTCGTCTGGTGCGACGACAATCGGGAGATTCACTCTTCGAAAAACTCAATCAGACGGCGATACGTTTCGTCCGAGGTCTTCCATTTGACGGTCCGCGCTGGATGCGGACTGGGCGCCCCCGCGGCGAGGGTGTGGACGATGCCCAACTGGGCGCCCGAATCAATGCCCCCCGAGTTCACCAGCGAAGGGATCGCGTGGACCCCCGTTTGTCCTCTGTCCGAGTGACACGACCGGCAATCGGCAGCGAGCTCGAAGAATCGTCCTCGAGGACCCCAGTCGATTGCATTTTCGCTCTCAAAAATCACGCGATAGACCGGCAGGTCGTCAGGTTCGCGGTGCAATCCGCCGAACTTCATGTCTGCGAACGCGAGCCGTCGCTTGATCGTATATTTCGAGACTGTAGCAAAGATACCGGGTTTGATCGTGACTCAATGAACGTCTTTTCCTATATTTCTCGGCATAACACACACCAGCCAAGGAGGGCGTGGTCATGCCGGGAGTGGGAGCGTACTGGCCCGATGCCAGCGAGGGCATCACG
>SIAF01000448.1 GCA_009691905.1 Planctomycetaceae bacterium
AATCGAAGCAGGCCTGGACAGGTTCACGTTTGAGGCGTTTCATCAATCTGAGAATCAGCCGCCAGGCGAAGGCTTCGGTCTTGGCCAAGTGTGACCCTGTGGATCCAGCAATTCAACTGTTTCACTTTCTATTTCGATGGACGTTCGCATTTCTCCCACTCGGACAAGCGTTCGGCATCGTTATGAAAATCGGTTCGCATCGTCGTTTTCTCTTGCAGTCGTTCAATGCGCGTCATGAGGATACATCACTCCAAGAGCCACTTGCCGTCCACAATCGCGACCTTGAGATCAATTGGAAAGGCGACAAACGCGCCGTTGGGTTTGTACTGGCAGGTCCAGTAATTCACGAATAATGTCCCCTGGCTGGTAAACAAGCCCCCCGGATTTGTGAAGACGCGGCCGGGATCGGTCTCGATGTGCTTGGGTTTCGACCAGGTTTTACCATGATCCTTAGAAACGGCCGTACTCAACGGCGTCCGTTTCCCTTCGTGTGAAAACCATTTCGGATCGAATTTCGCCGCATTCCAGATCAAGACCAGATCCCCTGTGGTTGGATGTTTCAACAAATCGGGACACGATTGCGGCGATTCGACGCCCAGCGTTTCCCCTTTTGACCAGGTTTGTCCGCCGTCGGCAGACTCGGCTTTGTAGATGGCTCCTAACATCGTCCGCATGATCATCAGCAGCCGGCCGTCTTTGAGTTCCTCAATGTGCGGCTCCATGCCGCCGCGTTTGGGGAGTTCCACGAAATTCTTACTGACGGTCCAGGTCTTGCCATGGTCGTCGCTGTAGACACAGCCACAGGCCCAGTTGTCGGGCCGGTCGGGAGCGCTGTTGTCGCGATCGGTAGGCAAGACGATGCGTCCCGTGGAGAGCTGTTTCAACGTGTTGTTGCACAAGTGCATCCGCTGCCGGCTCCAGACGGTGCTGCCCGGTTCAAATGTTTTGCCGTCATCGTGGGAAACCAGCGTGAATGCCGAGGTCGGCGTGTATTGATCGGTCGGCTTCTCGAAATCATGCTTTCGTAAGAAGGCCAGCAGGATCGAACCGTCTTTCAGCCGCAAGAGGCTCGGAGAAAACACGTTGAGATCGCCGGGCGCAATTTCCACGCGAACTTGGTAATCGTCCCACGTCCGGCCGCCGTCGCGGGACGTTTTACTGACCAACCGGGCGGGATAGTAGTCCGAGTCTCCTTTCGGGCCTTTCCGAAATTCCTGCCAGACCAGCAGGATTCGGCCATCCTTCAGTTCCACCGCCGAACCTTCGGAATGCCGCACGAGTTTGTCGTCGGCCTTGGCGAATGTGAACGTCTCCGGTTCTTTTGCCTGGGTCGTGAGAGCGCCGGCCAGGAATAGCCCACTGACCGCTACGACATGCAAGACGCCCGTGCAGAGGATCATGCGCCGGCGCATTCCAACGGGTGCAGACGGCAAAGACATAGGCCGCGACAACAGGGGCATCTTCGAGGGCTCTCATCGTTCAAGTTCGGGACATGGATCGAGTTCTGACTCGCCGAGCGTATTCTATCCGTACATTCACCGCCACAACACAGGGCTGGTCTCTCTGATCACGGCGATAGCTTAACCTGGTTCTCAAACGCGAGTTCCCCTTTTTCGCCATGCGCTCGGAGCGTCAGTGTGGGGCGAGTCTGTTCCCAATCGATCTCGACCAGACCAAAGGTCGGCAGGGCGTACGCCCGCGCGCTGACGCGGAAGCGATTCACGGCGGAGGCCCACTCAGGCACGCCTTCAGAAAGGCTGCTGGACGTGAAGTCGTACAGGGGGTAAGGCCCATCTTTCGATGCGGAGATCTCGGTGAAATGCACATCGCCCGACAAGAACAGCACCCCTTGGGCCTTGGTCTTGCCGATCAGATCGTAGAGCCGCTGGCGCTCGTGAGGAAAGTTGCCCCACGACTCCATACCCTTCTCATCAGCGATGACTTGAATACTGGACGCGATGATCCGCACTTCAGCGGGTTCCTTGAGTTGCGCTTCCAGCCACTTCCATTGTTCGGCCCCAAGAATGGTGGTCTCCGGATCGCGGTTAGGCACATACCAGCCGACGAGGTTCAGTTTCTTCTTCTCATCCTCAGGTCGTGTGTCTTTGGTATGGCGGCTTTTGAAATACCGTGTGTCGAGCAGGATGACTTGCACCCGCTTTCCGGGTGGGCCGAACACGAACGTCCCATACACACCTTGCCGCTTCCGCCGCATGGAATCTTTGGGGACTTGAAAGAAATCAAGCATGATTTGTTGCGATTCGACCTTCTTCGGATACCACGCGCCACCGTCGTTGACTCCGTAATCGTGATCATCCCAGGTGGCCAGAACCGGACAGGACTTCCAGAGTTTCTGGTAACCCGGCTGTGCGCCCAGTTGTGCATACTTGGCCTGCATCACGGACATGTCTTCGGTATCGGCGTAGATGTTGTCGCCGAGGAACAGAAACAAATCGGGCCGTTGCTCGACGACCGCATCCCAGATCGGTTGAGACTTGAACTGCTCAGCGCACGAACCGAAGGCAATTCGCCGCAACAGTTGCGGATGCTTCTCTTCCGCGGGCAACGGCGAATCAGACAGCACCAGAATCAACCCGCTCCTGACGAGAAGCATGGCGAACACAGATCGCCACGTACGTCCGCGCACAGACCTCGGATCAGCACTGTCCATTAGTTTCTCCTTTGACTTCTTTGGCACAATGTCACGGACAGGTGAGGCCCTGTTTACTTCGATCCGTTCGCCTGCGCCCTTTCCCAGGCCGGCAAGCGTTCCGCATAGTGGCCCGCCTGGGCGACGAAATCAATGCCAACCCTGTTCTTCCAGGCTTCCAGCAACCGTTTGAAAATCGGCCCTGGTTCGCCGTTGCCGATCGTCTGTCCCTCGAACGTGGTCGCGTGGACCACGGCGTAGGTCGTGGCGGTGCAAAAAATCTCGTCGGCCTGCAGCGTCTCATAACGGCCGAGATTAGTTTCTCGGACCGGGATGCTTGATTCGCGAGCCAGCTCGATCGTCGTCGCGCGGCTGACGCCCAGCAGGATGTTCCGCGGTTCGGGGGTCAGCAGTTCGCCGTTCTTGACGAGAAAAATATTCCAGCCGGGGCCTTCGGCGAGAAATCCGTCGGGATCGAGCAGCACGGGCCAGCGACCGGCGCCCATCCGAGCAGCCTGGAGATTGGCCAGTTGATACTGCAGCCGGCTGCGCGTCTTCGCCTTGGCGTCGACGAGATGCGCCGGCAACGCTTGCTGGGCCGGAATCACAAGGTGCACTCCGCTTGCATACTTCGAAGCGAAGCCCCCCATGTGCGTGATCAGCGGCCAGCAGTTGATCGACACGGTCGGCCGCAATCCGTCGGGAAACGCCGTGCGGTACACATCCAGCGGCCCGCGCGAGACATCATGCATGACCTGCCAGTCCATGTCGGCGGACTCGGTGGGCAGATTGCGCTCCAGCGTTTCCAGGGTGATGCGTTCCATCTCGGCGATCGACAAGCCGCAGTCGATCTCCAGCAGTCGCAAGGACGCATAGAGTCGGTCGAGATGTTCGCGCAGCTTGAACGGCCGGCGGTTGTAGGTCCGCGTCATCTCGAAGGCCATGTCTCCGTACATGAGGGCGGAATCGAAAATCGAAACCCGGGCCTCACATTCCGGCACGAATTGACCATTGAAATAGACGACACGCTGCGACATGCACAGCTCCTTTCATCGAGTTACGGACGTAACGTCGGAAGAACGTGGCATGCCATACGGGATCAGACGGTTGACAGTACCGATCGAAAACAGCACGCGCGCTGCCGTTTCACGCCGCCCAGTGCCGCACTTTCAGACCGCCGCCAACGGCGGCTGGCCGCCCGTCAGTCCACCAACTCCAACTTGAATACATTGTTCTCGTCCGCGATGACCTCGACTTTTAGGGGGGACGACTTTTCAGATGCGTATTTTTGAGGAAGCTCTTGCTTGATGACCGCTTTAGGGTTGATGACGATCGGGGCAAGAGCGTTCGACTCGTCTTGCGTCATGGGCGGCTCTCCCCCGGAGGATATTTTGGTGACCGTGACGACGTGATTCCCCACGACTGCGCCGTCGTCGATTCCGAACGTGCTGATCGTGAATTCCCCGTTCTCATTGGTGGTCCCGCCCCCCAAGCGCGGCGATTTCAATGATTCGTCCGCGAAAAACTTCACCGAGGCCCCCTCGACGGGATCCCCCTTGTATACGACGACTCCCGATACTTTGGCTGTCTTCGGTTTCGTTGCCTTCTCCTGTCCACAACCTGAGAAGAGGCACAGGATAGCCAACACGAAAACGGGTGATGCCTGATTCATATGCCGTCCGCTCCGTTTGATCCTGAAGATTCAAAGATCGAGATAGGCTTTGTGCTTTGTCTAAGCTGAGGGAGGCGTCACGGCAATCGCAAGCTCACCGTGACGCCATTTCCTCATCAGCGGAGCGGCTCCATTTCGCGCTGAATTCTGATCGCTAGAATTCCCCGACGACTTTCTTGTCATTACGACCGCCGAGGGACTGGTAGGTATTCCAGTCCACGTTTTCACTAATGAACCGCACCGCCCCGTCAGCGAGCAGGAAATGCGCGCCTCCCACATGTTCCGACTTAAAGCCGGCTTGATACGTATAAGCTCCACCGATACCGCAAGGATCGCCGACACAGGAGGGGATATTGATCGGCGCCACCGTGGTCATCCAGGCGAAATCCTCAAACATCCAACCTCTCGAGGCGTGGTTGGTGCAGTCGGGCCGAAGTTCTCCCATCAGAATAGTGTTCGACGTGCCGTCGGACACCATGGCAATGGTTGCGGACGCAGAGTACTCGCTGAAGATGCCTGAAATCTTCGTCATGTCCAGGTCGCGTCCAAACACCGTTCCAAAGCCCAATCCATCGTACTGTGTACAACCGGAGGCCGAATAGTTAAAGAGCTGCGATCCCATGGAGGGGGCATAGTTCGCCTGCGCTCGCCTCGTGGCGTCGGACGAGAACGCGGTAGGAGACTGGGGGGGGTCCTGCTACTCGGGCAACGGAACGACGAAATCACCACCTGATCGATGGTCTTGCCTCCGTCATTGTAGTACAGGGAGTTGACCGTGTACGATGAAGTGTAGATCGACTGGCTGAAATTGATCTTGTTATAGGTCGGGGCCTGGTCGATATACGGCAAGAGATGGATCAACGTACTTCCCTTGCTCACTGGTCCGCTATAGCCGTAGCTGTTAATCGGAAACATGTTGTGCACATCGTGGTAGTTGTGCATGGCCAACCCGAATTGCTTCAGGTTGTTCTTGCACTGCGTGCGGCGGGCCGCCTCCCGCGCCTGCTGCACCGCCGGCAACAACAACGCGATCAGGATCGCGATGATCGCGATCACCACCAAGAGTTCAATCAACGTGAAACCGTGTCGACGAGTCCTCATGATCAACCTCCAAACAGATGGGAAAACATCCACCGGACGCCACGTTGGCATCTCGGAAAACCCCGAACGGAGAGAACTTGACCGATACGATCCGTGAGATTAGTCGTGTGTTGAATTTGCGTCTGCCGACCAAATCCCACCGCGAACTCTATAGAGAATAACGGTGTTCTTTTGTAAACTGCACTTTAGGG
>SIAF01000449.1 GCA_009691905.1 Planctomycetaceae bacterium
CCAGTTCCTTCACCGCGGCCAACGCCACCTTCGCTTTGAACACCGCCGTGTGCAACTTCCGTGTCCTTCCCATCCTTGACTCCCCTCCTTTCTGAACCTCGGTTTTCTATCTTAACCGCTGGTCCAGTTTCTGGGGTCCACCGTAGTTTCATCGCAAGTTGCGAATTCTCGTGGCCGACGGCGATTTGCCGCCGGCCCTGGCCAAAGACCTGCTGGCGGCTCATCGAGCCGCGCTCAAGAACGAAGGAAACTCACATGACTGAACCCTGGTTCGACCCGAACGTTTACAGTTGGATTCCCGGAACCGTGCTGGGTTGTCTCGCCGGTGTTTGGGGTACCCTGGTGGGGTTGTTGGCACGCAAAGGCCGCGCGAAAACTTTGCTCGTCACGATCGCCTTCGTGCTGCTTGGGGCCTCGGCCCTGCTGCTGCTCGCTGGCATCGTGGCCCTGGCCACCGGTCAACCCTACGCCGTCTGGTACGGCCTGGGTCTGGCCGGCCTGATCGGCGTGCTGGTTCTGGGAATCAACACGCCCGTCATGCTGCACGCCTACCGTCAAGCCGAACAGCGAAAACTGACGGCGGGCGATCTGTAAAGCGACCGTCGCACGCTCAACGCGTTTGCCCAACCCGTTTCGCCGCCGAGCTTGCTCGGCGCGTGGCGTGTGTCGCGCAAACGTGAGTGACGTGTCGCGCAAACGCGTGTCGCAAGCGACGCGGCGAAACACAATCGTGAGCGCCGATCGTCACACGTTCGGGAATTTCCAGATGCGCAACGCATTTTTACCCAGCAGCAGTTCGCGATCGGCGGCGGTGTAGAAGTCGCAGTGCCGGTCGACGAATTCGAGTTCTTTGTCCATCGGCAATTCCCAGCGCGGGCGGGGGTAGCCCGTCCCCCACACGAGTTGCTCGCCGCCGAATTCTTCGTAAATCGCCTTGTAGAACGGCCACGTGTCTTCGTACGGGTAGCGTTTGGTTTCTGACATCTCGTACGGTTCGGAATTGCTGATCCACACCTGCGGAAAGCGTTTCAGGCGAAACATCTTGCGAAACTCGGGCCAGCAATCCTTCGCCTTCAGGTCGGGTTTGCCCGCGTGATCGACCACGATCTTGACGCCGGGGAAACGGCCGGCCATCTCTTCGAGCATCGGCATCTGGTGCGGGGCGATGTAGTAGTTGAACACGGCTCCCAACTTCTCGGCCTCACGCCACAGCGGGTAGTGTTCTTTCGAATTGAGCCACGTCGAATCGGGGTGATAGATTGGGCTGAACCGCATCCCTTGAAAGCCGCGGTCTTTGATCCAGTAGCGCAGCGTGTCGACGATTTTGGGATCTTCCGGGTTGAGCAGGCCATGCGCCACGAAAAGTTTGGGAAAGCGCTCGAGCGAGTCGGCGATGTACGAGTTGTCCCAGCCGAAGTAACGCGGATTGATCAGCACGGCATAGCGCAGAGCGAAATCGCGCATCTGCTCGACCTGGTTCTCGATCGGCGCGGACACTTCGACCTTGAGATCGCGCCCGCTCTCCGGATGGTTGAAGGGAAATTTCGGGTCGAGCGTCCAGACCTCCAGATGCGTGTCGATCAGCAGCCGCTTTTGATCGGGCGCGGCAGTTGCCCGCTGCAACGAAGCCGCCGTGGCGGCTGCCGCGATGAGGAACGCACGCCGCGTCACGTATGTCGAGGGGATAATCATAGGAGCAATGTCCTTCTCAGTCCGGAGTGCAGCCACGAATTCAACCACAGATTTCACGGATTCCACCGATGGGCCTGGCGCGGCCTTCGGCCGCAACCAAAAAAGGAACCACGAATCTTACGAATCGAACGAATGAACTCGTACCGGCAAGCATCGGCCCAAGGGCTGATCCCATTTCTTTATTCGTGCGATTCGTGCCATTCGTGGTTAACTCGTTCTTCTTGCTTTGCTCGCCGCTAAATCAATTGGTCAAGTGCCAGTTTGTTGCGACACCTTTCCTCTCCCGCCCCTGCCGCATGGAGGGCAGATTCGGCAAAGGGTGCCCGCGGCTACCCCACGCTCGGCAGCTCAAACCCTTTCCGATAGCTGCGGCCCAGCAATGCCGAGGCGGCCGGGTTGTCGACGATCGACTCGTTTTTGCCGTCGAACTTCACCACCGATCGCGTGCGCCAGGCAATGTTCGCCAGGTGGCACAACAGCGTGCTTTTATGGTTGATCTCGATGTCGGCATTCGGCTTTTCGCGGCTGGCGATGCAATCCAGAAAGTTGCGGACGTGCGGCTGCATCTGTTCGGCATCGTCGTGCTTGTCGACGACTTTCTCTTTGTCGCCCGTCCCGGTGACGATTTTCCATCCGCGACCATTGGTCGTCAGCACCGCCTCGGTCCCGTAGAACGTGACGCCGAACGCTTCGCCGTCGATCCCGCGCGGCGACCAGGTGCGGTGCTCCCACTGGATGGCAACGCCGGGAAAATCAAAGACGGCCAGTTGGGTGTCGGGAGTCTCCTGATCGTCTTCGAAGAAGTACCGGCCGCCGCCGCAGGTGACGATTTCGGGGTATTCGACCCCCAATCCCCAGCGGGCCACGTCGAGACCATGAATGCCGTTGTTGCCGCACTCGCCGGTCCCGAACGCCCACCGCCAGTGCCAGTGATAGTGGACGAGATTCTTCTTGTAACCGTCGGCCGGACCAGGACCGGCCCACAAATCGAAATCGAGATTGGCGGGAGGGGGGGTAACGCTTTCGTGCCCGATGCCGGGGCGGACGCTGGTGATCCAGGTGCGGACGAAGTTGACGTCCCCCAGGCGGCCGCTCTGCACCTCTTTCGCAATCGCCGCCATGTCGGCACCACTGCGACGCTGCGTGCCGACCTGCACGACGCGGCCGTAATGCCGCGCCGCCTCGACCATCCGCCGACCTTCGATCGGGTTATGGCAGCACGGCTTCTCGACATAGACATCTTTACCCGCCTGGCAGGCGAGAATCGTGGCCAGCGCGTGCCAGTGATCGGGCGCCGCACAAACCAGGGCCGTGACTTCGGGGTCTTCCAGTGCTTTGCGAAAGTCCTTCACGACCTTGGGAGTCGGCCGTCCCTTGTCCTGCACCAGCTTCAGCGTCGAGGGGATCGTGTCGTCGTCGGGGTCGCACAGATAGGCGATCTCGACTTCAGGAAAGCTCATGAAGTCGGGCAGCAACTGCTTCCCGCGACTGTTGACCCCCATCAGGGCAATGCGCACCGGCGGCCGATCGCGCGTCGGCTCGTCGCCGCCGGCCACGTGCAGTCCCGCCGAAAGTCCCGAAGCGAGGGCCGCGGTCGTGCCGAGAAATTCACGTCGATTGAGAGCAGGCATTGGGGCAGGCTCCGAATTGAGGCAGGGAAACGATGCGGAGTGACATCGTACCAGCATATCGGACGAAAGGCACTCATTCCGCAGCGTCTGACGCAACCCGGAGGGTTGCCAGCCATTAGTAGATCCCGCCTGCCGGGCGGGATCTCGCGCGTCTGGGCGGCGCCCATTCGCAACGGGTCCCTTCCGGCAGAGGGGACCTACTTCAGGGCGGTTTTCGGCTTCAGGAGCCGGTCTTCGTCGTCGGCTGCGTTGCTACGCCGGGTTTGGGCGGGTTGCGATAGTCGAACGGCGGCTTCTGTCCGGGGCGCATCAGGGTTTCGTACTTGAGATTTCCCAGGCGGCGCTCGAGCTCGGCCTTCGCCGCCGCCAGCGTCTGCGGCTGCTGATACAGATCCCACGCCGATGCGGCAAGAACCCTGGCGGCGAGATTCATTCCTTTGCGGCCCAGCGAAGTTGCCCCGGCGGCGCACGCCTGCCAGGTGTGTGCCGCCGTGCCGGGCACCCAGCAGGCCGTACTGAACCCGGTCGTGGGAACGAGCCACGACACATCGCCGACGTCGGTCGAGCCTTTGCCTACCTGTCCGTTCAGGTCGGTGACGCTGCGAACAGTTTCCAGGGGCTGTGGCTCTTCGAGGGTCTCCTGCAGGCGGAGGGCGAATTGGCGTTCGTCGGCGGAGTACTCGAGGCCATTGAGTGCCCGCAGATTCGAGAGGGTCACTTGAGTCAGCGCCGAGTTCGGCAGGAGTTCGACCGTCCCCCCCTGGTAGTCGATCTCGAGTTTGGTTTCGCTGGCCAGCGCCCCGGCTTCGGCACAAAGTTCCAGCCGGCGGTAGACCGATTGCACGACTGCCGCATTCGGGTGTCGCACGTAGAAGTACACCTCGGCGAACTCGGGCACGATATTGGGCGCATCCCCGCCGGCGGTGATGACGTGATGAATGCGCGTCAGATCGGGCGTGTGCTCGCGCAACAGTTCGGCGGCATGATTGGTGATTTCGACCGCGTCGAGAGCCGAGCGTCCCAGGTGCGGCGCGCCGGCCGCATGCGCCGCCTTCCCCCGAAATCGAAACTTGACCGCGATCCGCGCCAGCGACGACATGTCGCCGGCCGCATTGCGACTGGAAGGATGCCAGTGCAGTACGGCATCGCAGTCGCGAAACAGCCCCGCGCGGGCCATGAAGACTTTGGCCGAGCCCCCTTCTTCGGCCGGGCAACCGTAAAATCGAACCGTCCCTTTGATCGCGCCCAACCGAATCTGCTCGGCCAAGGCCATTGACGCGGCCGCCGACGCCACGCCGAACAGGTGATGTCCGCAACCGTGGCCCCAGGTTCCCTCGTCGCGCGGCTGCCGATAGGGGACGGCCTGTTGCGATAATCCGGGAAGGGCGTCGAACTCCCCCAGGATGCCGATCACCGGCCCTTCGGTCCCGAACGTTGCGGTAAAGGCGGTGGGGATGTCGGCCACCTCGCGCTCGACTCGAAATCCCGCCTCTTCCAGCATCCGGGCCAGCAGGGCCGATGACTTTTGCTCCTGGTAGCCCGGTTCAGACCATTCCCAGATCTGCAGCGCGGCCTGCCATGCCGGTTCTTCGCGGCGGCGCAGCGATTCGTAGAGGGCCGCCTTTTGCCCGAAACAGATGGCCGACGGAGCGACGACGGCCAAAACCGAGACGACGAACCACAGGGCGCGGAAGCGGGGCATGATTCGAATCTTGCTGATTGAGAGAATCGGCAGGCCGCAAGTGCGGGCTCGGCGAGAACCAAGACGCAGCATCGTACACTCGGCTCGGCCAAATCGCATGGGTCAGGGTATTCGCGCTGCTCGTTCATTCGGCCTGCGTGACGAACCGCACTCCGGGAAATCGGCGCGGCAATGTGTCGCGATTTCCAGCGTGAAAACCCGACGTTTTCGACGCCGCCGGTCGCAAATCGCGAGCTTTTGCGCCGCGATGATTGGGCAAAACTGTCATTTCATTGGGAAAAACTGCGAAAAACGGTTCAAAATTTCATAAATTCACGGTCTTGTGAATTTTTGAACTCTTCATCCTTTGCATTTTAACATGGCATTTTGCAGGGACTTTTGATCGTAGACTCTTTTGCTGTGATGACTTGCGTTGAAACGGGCGTAAACATTCGTCCAACCCGTTGTGTGCTGGATTTTGATCTTGGCGAGTGACACCGGGGTGAAGTACAAGCCGCGTCATCATGGATGATGCGGTGCTGGAATTGAATGCGGATTGCGAGGTGGGAGACCAAACAGGTCTCGTGGAG
>SIAF01000450.1 GCA_009691905.1 Planctomycetaceae bacterium
CAGTGGTAGACGCCGACGTCGCTCGGATCAATCAGCAACATTCGCGGGATACGCGGCACGGGTTGGGCTCCGTCGCGAGGGGCAATGGATCTGTATGTACAGTAGTGTACATAAGATGCCATTCGGCCCGGCGACTGTCAAGCCAAATCTGGGTCAGGCCGGAATGTTTTTTGGGAATAATGATGGGTGGCCCCCAACGTCCCCCGATGTCCCCCCGGATCATCACGAGCCTCCAACCCGTTACCTTTCGGCCAAAGTCAAGAAGTAACCAGTGTACCAGCTACACGGGGCACTCCACGAGTGGATACAGCAACGGGATAACTATTCGCAACCTGCGGCTTCGGGTTGCCGTCGTTCCCGCGGTGCCTGGCAAACTCACGAACTCCATGTCCCCTGATTCCAGGCGGGGCGTGGTGGTATCGCAGATGCTTGAACGGCTAGAATGCAAACGAGATCCAAAGGTTCAAGCCGGAAACGAGTGAGACCTGAATCATCGACCGCTTCGGGCATCCACCCCAACATCCCAAGAAGCCGAAATCACGAGGGTCAACCCTTGATCTTGTCCGCATCACTTTCCCCGAGACCCACGACGATGTAACGAAATGCAACGTAAAACCCTGCCTGGAATAATCATCGGCCTTTTGCTGCTCTGGTGCGGCGAAGCTCTCGTGGCTTCCGACGCCGATGAGCTTCGAGAACGGGCCAGGGCCTTTCGGAAAGTCGCATCAATCATGGCCGAACGGGGAATCACAGACCAAGCCGAGCGGCTGGAAAAAGAAGCTATGGAACTGCAGGAGGCCGCCGAGCGAATGGAGATAAAAGCCAGGGGACTTGGGGAGAAGGGACGTCGTCCCGGCATCGAACAGGAAGCGCGGCAACTTAGGGAGCGGCTCGAAGATTTACTTGTGAAAGAGCGGAAAATGCGGGAGGCGCAAGCTGCCGAGCAAGACGTGGCTGAAGTGCGTGAGCAGATCTCCAACATGGAACGGGAACTCCAGCAGATCCATGCACACCACGCTGTGCGGAACGAACATCCGCCTGAATTCCGAGCGCAAGCTGAGAAGCTCGAAGTTGCGAGCCGTCGGATTCACCACATCCGGGTCGCTGCCAAGAACCTCAAGCTGGCAGAAGTGCATGACCTCGCTCTGCAGCTCATGGAAAAGGCTGATGCGATGGAGCGAGAAGTTCAAGAAGCCAAACAGCGATTGGCGGGAGAAATACACGACGCCCATGCGCGTCCAGCGGAACACGGACCTGATGTCGTCCGGGAACTGCAGCGAGAGATCGAACGGCTGGGAGCCGAGGTCAACGAACTTCGGCAGCAGGTTGAGAAACGCTGATGGATCGGCTGGATTCCACCCAGCGAAGGCTGGACGGCCCGCATGCCCGGCCAGTGCCGCGGCCGAAGGCAATCGCGTTCGGGAAATCGCAGTGGAAACGAATTCTCAACTTGACCTTTCGCACATAGTTGCGTTTTACGGCACTGCTATCAGAGGAGTCGAACCATGTTCGCCCGACGTCTTGACCGGATTGCCGTGGTGTGCCTGCTGAGTCTCGCTTTCAACGGCACGGTCTTGCAGTATTCCACGGCACTGGCGCAGAAAAAGTTGTCGTCCATTCGCTGGAAGATGCACATCATCAACGACCAGTCACCCTACGAAGCCTGCGGAGCCGCCGACTTCAACGGCGATGGGAAGATTGACATCTTCTGCGGCGATTCCTGGTACGAAGCGCCCACCTGGACTCGGCACAAGGTGCGTGAGGTACCCGCGAGCGGTCCAAATCCGCACTATCACGAAGACTTTTCAGACTCACCGCTGGACGTCAATGGCGATGGTCGAACGGATATTGTCACGTGCAACTACTTCGGTAAACGTGTGGGATGGGTCGAGAATCCCGGCGGCGACGCGACCACACCGTGGACGGAGCATGAGATCGATACACCCGGAAACATGGAGACCGGCGAACTTGTCGATATCAATGGCGACGGCAGACTCGACTTTCTACCGAACACCGGGAACGTGGTCGTGTGGTATGAGCTGACTCGACAGAAGCCGGACGTCGTTTGGACAAAACATGACCTCGGCAGCGAGGGAGCCGGTCACGGCGTCGGAGTCGGCGACATCAACCGCGATGGCCGCGTCGACATCATCACGCCGAAGGGATGGTATGAGCAGCCCCAGGCAGCGGCAGTGGCCCAATGGCCATTTCATGCCGAGTTCGATTTGGGAGCGGCCGGTATCTTTATTCACGGTCGCGATGTGGACGGCGATCAAATGACCGACATCGTCTGGGGCATGGGACATGGGTTCGGACTGCACTGGCTGAAACAATCGACGGCTGCCGACGGCAAGCGGAAATGGACGAAGCTGAAAATTGATGACACGTTTTCACAGGTTCACACGCTGGTTTTCGCGAACCTTGACCGCGAAGGCGAACCAGAGCTGATCACTGGCAAACGAGTTTACGCACACGAGGCGGAACCGGGAGCAACCGATTCTTCGGTTGTGTTCTATTACCACTTTGATCGCTCGGCGGCGAAGTGGGTGAAGCACACGATCTTCCATGGAGATCCGGCCGTGAATGCACCGTCAGACGCAAAAGATCGATGGGCTCTGAAAGACTTTCCCCGCGGCAGCGCTGGCACCGGCCTGCAAATGAGCGCGATTGATATCGACGCCGACGGAGACATCGATCTCGTTTGCCCCGGCAAATCGGGACTCTATTTGTTTGAGAATCTTGGCCGATGAAGGTGAAGAAGTGTGGTAAAAAGCCGATGCCGAGCTGATCCCGCCTGAATCCGATCCGCTAACCTCCTTATCGCGATAAACTGTTAATGCCTCGGCACCAGACAAACCGGATGCTCACTAAACCAAGGATTTCTGCCATGACACGAGTTGCGGCGACTTTGTCTGTTGCGGTCGCAGGTTGCCTTCTGCTCTGCTTCGCCTTCGCTCAAGATCGGGCGGAGCCGAAACGCGATTCAAGTGACAACGTGACCCGGCCGCTGGACTCGGCCAAGGGCGCGCCCCAGCCCCCCGCGGCCGTCGGGCATCCGGCCTTCATGAGTCCCCACGCGGCTCCGATCGTCGTGAGCGGCGGACTCGTGTACGTCGTCAATACGCCGGCCGATACGGTCGATGTGATCGACGCCAGCAGTCAGAAGATTGTGGCCCGGGTGAACGTCGGAATCAACCCCGTCGGGATCGCAGTGCGACCGGATGGCAAAGAATTGTGGGTCGCGAATCACATCTCGGATTCCGTAAGCGTGATCGACACGGATCCGGCCAGTCCGACCCGCTTTCAGGTGCTGGCCACCGTGCAGGACTTCGATCCCGCGACCAAAGCCACGCGCTTCGACGAACCGGTGGGCATCGCCTTCGCCAACAATGCAAAGGTGTATGTCTCGTTCTCTTCGGAAAACAAGGTCGCAGTCGTCAATGTCGTCACACGGCAGGTCGAAAAGCGATTGGAGATCACGGCCCAGGACCCACGGGCCCTTGTCGTCCGTGGCGGCCGGCTCTACGTTCTGCCGTTCGAGTCCAACAATCAAACACAGCTCTCCGGCGGTGCGAAAGACAAGATCGACGGCAATCTGGTGTCGTTTGACGCCTGGGACCATTCCATCGCCAACAATAACGTCCTGTCGCTTGGGCACGTCGTCGACATTGTCAAGCACCCGCAAGTCCCCGATCGAGATTTGTACGTGTTCGATACTCAGACCGACACGCTGGTCACGACTGTCAACACTCTGGGCACTTTGCTGTATGGACTCGCGGTCGACTCGAAAGGCCGCGTCTTCATTGCTCAGACCGACGCACGCAACGAAGTCAACGGACGCGCGGGGACCAAGAAACACAGTTTGGCAGAACTGGAAAATCGAGCCTTCCTCAATCGGATCACCAGCGTTGGTTTCAGTGGCGATTCCGCGGAGCCACCTCGGTTCATCGATCTCGAGCCGTTGCTGCCGGACCATCCGGCCCCCGGAATGGCCCTGGCGACCCCTTTCGCCATCCAGATCAGCGACGACGACACAACGCTGGTGGCGTCGGCAGCCGGGTCGGACAAACTCTTTACCGTTGACGCCACGACCGGGGCGGTCCTCGGACGCGTCGATGTGGGAGCCGTACCGGAAGGAATCGCGCTAGAATCCTCGAGCGGCGGTAAGCCAACACGGGCCTGGGTGCTCAATGCGGCAGCCGACACCGTCTCGCTTGTCGACGTATCCGATGCGGCAGCGCCCCAAGTCGTGGCGACGATTCCCCTCGAAGATCCCACGCATCCCGCGGTCAAGCGCGGACGCATTGCCTTCAGCATGGCGGCCGCTTCCACGACCGGCACGTTTTCTTGTGCGAGCTGCCATCCGGACGGTCATACCGATCAATTGCTGTGGGTGTTGAATACGCCGATCGTCACGGGGGGCAACCAGATCATGCCCCGCTCCACGATGCCAGTCCGCGGCCTGCTGGATACGGCCCCCTTTCACTGGGACGGCATCCCCGGTGACCCTTACGGAGGCATCAACAGCGCCCACATCCGCGAAAGCGTCCCGCCCAACAGCAGCGTTGACAACCCGGAAAGCAGTACCCGGCATCTGATCGACGGCGGCCTGGCTTCGACCATGAGCCGGGTGGGCGATCAGACAGTCAATGATGAAGGGAAAGGGGGCAAGCTCTCGGCCGCCGAACGCGACGACATGGCAAAATTCCTGTTGAGCGTGCCGTATCCCCCCGCACAACGGCGAGCTTACAGCAACGTCCTGTCGAGCGAGGCAGCACGCGGATTTAAGCTGTTTCACATCGAGGGCGACCTCGATCCCATCAAGCCCCAGGCCAATGTGTGCGGCGACTGCCATCGGATGCCGTTCCTGGTGAGCACCAACACTCCGGGCACGGGGATGGACGCTCCCACTTGGCGCGGGGCGTACGACCGCTGGCTGATTCTGCCGCAAGGTCGGCTGAACATCATCGACTTTGACTTCTATCGGCGTGTCGCCGAACAAGGCACGCCCGAACGCAGTGTGTGGCAATTCTCGTGGGCCGGCCGCAGCCGCTTTGACCCGGTGTGGGATATGGTCCTGGAAGGAAGCACCGGTTTCTCCGGTGCGTTCGCCCGCCAGGTAACACTGAATCAAAAAGCCGTCGGGACGGCTTTAACAGCCGACCTGCTGGACGCTCTCGAACAGGCGGCCCGCGATGGCGGCGTCGTGCTGCAAGGGGAATGGATCTTCATCGAGAAGGGAGCTGCCACACCCGTGGCGCTGCAATTCGATCCACAGTTCCAGGGTGGAACCTACGTCAAGACATACGGTGACCGCGAGGCGTTCTCCCGCGCGGCGCTGATGGCACTGGCCGCGAATGGCCGCTTCCTGGGCACCTTCACCGGTCGGCTGGGAGACAAGGTGGACTACGAACATCCTCAGCCCGCCCTCTGGACGCTAGGCCTTAAATAAGCGTACCCGGTGTCGCTTTTGTGGTCGAGCAGCCGAGTGGGCGCGGCGCAGACGAAGAGCGGACGACCTTGGGGATGGCCGGATGATGATTCGGTTCGTCGTCTGCTGTCTGTTGGGGAATTCCTTTCGGGG
>SIAF01000451.1 GCA_009691905.1 Planctomycetaceae bacterium
TCGGCGCCGAAAACATACCCCAAAATCCCTCTGCAATTTGCACGTCGAAATCACACGGCCATTCAACAGCACAAATAACCCTGAATTGCCGCACGAAAACAGCTTTCCCTTCTGAAAACCACCCACGAATTCTGGTGACGAGGCAAACAAACGATTCGGCGTTTCTTCGCTGCTTCGCTCATGCCGGGATTGTACCGCGGAGGGCCTTGACCAGGCGAGCGGGGGGCGTAAGCCCCCTGAACGGTCAAATTGCATACGGCGACGCATACTCATGTGACTGTTCACGGGGCTAACGCCCCCCGCTCGCCTGCTCAAACGACTCGCAACCAAAAGTAGCTCTGACCGTGCGCGCATCGCGAAATGAAAGTTTTTGCTACTTCACTTCCGCCGGCAGAAACTTGAAAGGTTCTGTGAGGTGTTGACCAGCCGCTCCCCGGCCGATAAAGTAACCACGGTTACATAAGCCGAAAACACCGGGAAGCCGCATGTCGCAAGAGACTGCCTGCACGGATGCCGCGACTGTGGCCCCGGTCCCAGAAGTGACCTACCGCCTGGGGGACATGGTGCGCTATGCCCTGCGATTGGGGACATTCGGTTTCGGCGGCCCGGTCGCGCTGGTCGGCTACATGCATCGCGACCTGGTCGAACAGAAGAAGTGGATTTCGGAAGCGGAATACAAAGAGGGACTGACTCTCGCGCAACTGATGCCCGGTCCGTTGGCGGCTCAATTGGCGATTTACCTGGGCTACGTGCATTACGGCGTTCTGGGGGCCACGCTGGTCGGCGTCGCATTCTTGCTGCCGTCGTTTTTGATGGTCCTCGCACTGGGTTGGGCTTACGTCGAATTCGGCGGCCTGGCCTGGATGCAGGCGGTGTTTTACGGCGTGGGTGCGAGCGTGATCGGAATCATCCTGCTGAGCGCGTATAAGCTCACGCAGAAAACCATCGGCAAAGACTGGCTGTTCTGGTCCATCTACCTGACGAGCGCACTGGTGACCATCATCACCGAGTCGGAAATGATCACGTTGTTTCTCGGCGCAGGAATCCTGGTCTGGCTGATCCGAACGCGGCCGTCGTTTCGCCGGCCCTCAGCGACAGGGACAACCGGCCTCCTGGCCGCTGTTCCCGCAGAAGGCTGGTCGTTGTTGACCGATTCGTCGCAGTGGCCGGTTCTCGTTCAGATCGCCGTATTTTTCACGAAAGCCGGAGCATTCGTGTTCGGCAGCGGGCTGGCCATCGTGCCGTTCCTTTACAGCGGAGTCGTGAAGGAATATGGCTGGCTCGACGAGCGGCAATTCCTCGATGCGGTCGCGGTCGCCATGATTACCCCCGGTCCCGTGGTGATCACCGTCGGGTTCATCGGCTATATCAAGGCGGGAGTGTCGGGCGCTACAGTCGCGGCGATTGCCACGTTTCTGCCGTGCTACCTGTTCACGATCCTGCCGGCTCCCTATTTCAAAAAGCACGGCAAGCGCCCGGGGATCGTGGCGTTCGTTGACGGGGTCACGGCGGCCGCAGTGGGCGCCATCGCCGGGGCGGTCGTCGTGCTCGGACGGCGCACGATTTTCGAGGACGGCTGGTCGCCGGAGATTCCAAAGGTCGTATTACTTTTGGCCACGATGGCGCTGTTGTGGAAGTTCAAGAAGTTGCCCGAACCGGTGATCATCGCCGGGGCGGCGCTCGTCGGTCTTGTGATCTACCCGCTGGTTCAATCGTGACGATGCGGCGCACGGGAGGAGTCGGGTGACCCAATGGCTGCTGCTGGTCTACAAAATTCCGCGGGAGCCGACCGCCGGTCGGGTGTACGTCTGGCGGAAGCTGAAACAACTCGGCGCCGTCGCGCTGCAGGACGCCGTCTGGGTCTTGCCGTCGAGTCCGCGAACCCAGGAGCAGTTTCAGTGGCTGGCCGCCGAGATTGCCGAGTTGGGGGGCGAAGTGCATGTCTGGGAAGCCCGGCAGCTCTACGCCACGAACCAGGTTTTGACACAGAAATTCATCGAGCCGGTGGAGACGGAATACCGCGAAATTCTGGCCGCTCTCAAGCGAAAAGACCGAGACCTCGGCGCACTCTCGAAGCGATACCAGCAAACGTCGGCCCGGGACTATTTCCAATCCGAGTTGGGCCGGCAGCTGAGGAAACGCCTGCTCGCCGCGGAAGGAGGCCGTAAGCGATGAAATCGGTCACCTGGGAAAAAGTCGGCGTCGACCGCATGGCTTGCGCGTGGCTGATTCGCAAGCACATCGATCCGCGGGCAGAGTTCACGTTCATCAATCCCCTAACCAGGAGGTGCATCATGTTCCCGACACGCGTGCTCGCGGCTTTCACCGGCCTTGTGCTGGCACTGTTATCAGGAGTCGTCACGGCCGATGAATGGGATTTCCAGGACGCTGCCGCGGGCACGCTGCCCACAGGGTGGTCGGCGGCCAAGACCGGCGAGGGTGAGGGGAGCGTCTGGAAGATTCTAGAGGACAAGTCGGCTCCGGCCGGAGCGAATGTTCTGGCACAGACATCTTCAAAGGGGCCGAACGGACTGTTCAATCTGTGTGTCGCCGACTCGCCGAAACTGGCGGACGTCGATTTGACCATCTCCCTCAAGCCGGTCGTCGGCAAGATTGACCAGGGGGGCGGCCCCGTGTGGCGGTATCAGGATCAGAACAACTACTACGTCGTCCGCCTCAACCCGCTCGAGGGAGACTTTCGCCTGTTCCATGTTGTCGACGGCAAACGTACGCAGCTTGCGAAACCGGCGAAGGTGCGAGAGGAGACCGGCAAGTGGCACACGATCCGCGTCGTTCACAAGGGAAATCGCATTCAGTGCCAACTCAACGGCAAACTGCATTTCGACATCAGGGACGACGCGATTCGCGAGGCGGGCCGCATCGGACTCTGGACGAAGGCGGACGCCGTCACCTCGTTTGACCTGGTGCAGGTCGCTCCGGCGACCGCCGCGCCGGGGGACTCCCCATCGCCGACCCAGGCCTTCGTTGTGAACACGCAGGACGCCTCGGTCTCGCTGGTTGACCTGACGAGGATGCAGGAAGTCAAACGCTATTCGGTGGGCGCGCGGCCCTATGGAATCGCCGTGACGCGAGACGGGAAGATGGTGGCGGTGGGAGTCGAAGACGAAGAGCAAGTCAAGTTCTTCTCGCTGCCCGAGTTCGCCTTCCAAGGCGCGGTTCGCATCGGGAAAATGTTCAACGACCACATCGTGCTGTCGGCCGACGGCGCGAAAATGTTCGTCGCCAATTTCTACAGCGATGACGTCGTGATGATCGACACGGCCACCTTGAAGGAAGCCGGACGGATCACCGGATGCAGCGCTCCGCACGTCGTCAAGTACGGGCCGCTTCAGAAAAACCTGTACGTCACGTGCAAAAAGGTCACCGGCATCGCCATCGTCGACCCGATCGAGGGCAAACTGCTCAAGTTCCATCAATTGAACGTCAATCCGCGGAGCCTCACGTTTTCGCCGGACGAATCCAAAATCTACTTCGGCTCGTTCTGGGTCAACGGGTTCTTCCAGATGGACACCGAATCCGGAAAGGTCACGCGCCTTTTGGCATTCGATCCGCCGTCCGACAATGCCGGTCCACAGGAAGTCACCTACCACGGGATTGAGGCCGTCGCCCCGAACGTCGTGCTGGCCGCGAATGAAGGTCGGTCGTTCGTGGATGCGGTTGACGTCGAAACCGGCAAGCTGCTCAGTCGCCTGACCGATGTCGCGAAACCGTGCTGCATCGAACGTATCCCCGGTTCTGGCGGCGATACGGTACGGGTGCTGGTCAGCAACATCGGAGACGGCACGCTCCAGTTGGTGGAAGTGTCGAAGGAAGGGGGGTTGAAATCGCTCGGCAAGGCCAAAGTCGGCGCGGCACCGAAGCGAGTCGCGTTCGTTCCCTCCAACGCCGGTCAGTGATTACCTTTTTGCCTCGAACTGAACGGCCCGTCACAGATCATCAGGAGATGAAAACCATGCACTCACCCGGCCCGTTGACTCGTCGTCAGGTTCTTCAAACCGCCAGCCTGCTCGGAATATCGGCTGCGTCGCTGGCGGCATCGAGTCCAGCGCAGGCCGCCGAGGATCCAGACCGCTCGATCTCGCCGCACTCGGGTCTGGTGACGAAGCAAATGAAGCCGCTGAAGTATGAGGAAATCCCCGGCCTGCTGACCAAATCGCAAATCACGCCACACTACCAGGCGCACTATGGTGGCGCTCTGAAGCGGTTCGTGACCCTTGATCAACAGATCGAGACGCTGCTCAAAGGGAACGAGCCGCTGGGCGGCGACGCCTATTCGCTGATTCAGAAAGACAAAGTCAATCGGATGAACAGCGTCCTGTTGCACGAGTTATACTTCGACGGGCTCACGCCCAAAGCGACCGATCCAGCGGAGGACATTCGCTCGGCGCTTGCCGAACGCTTCGGTTCGCTCGACCGCTGGGTCGAAGATTTCAAAGCGTGCTGCATGGCGGCCAACGGCTGGGGCATCCTGTCCCGCGATCTGGTCAACGGCCAGCTTTACAACGTGGCCAGCGACCTGCATGAGATCGGTGTGCTCTGGTTGGGCCAGCCGCTTGTGGTGTGCGATGTGTACGAGCACGCCTTCTACGTCGACTACCAGAACCGGAAGCAGGAGTACGTGAACAAGTTCGTGCAGTTCGTCGATTGGGGCGAAACTAACCGCCGCTGGAAAACTCTGGCTCGATGATGATGCGCTGCGGGCCAACACGACCTTGTGCTATGACGACCGCTTTCGGCCGGCGCCTTTGCCGCCCCCTTTGCCATTGGGCACCGACTCGAGCGAGACGATCAGCAGCGGCTCAAGGATCGACCAGGAATCATCTTTGGCGCCCACGATCACTCGACGTGGGGTGAGCGCGACAAATTCGGGGTGGGGAACCGGCAAGGTGCGTCCGTCTGCTAGCCGTATCACGAATGGTTCAAAAGGCTCTTTGCGAAGAGCCTCACGAACACCGCCGATATCCATGACAGCGCCTCAACGCCATGAGTGCGAACAGAGTCGACCGAAGAAGAGCGGGCGAAAACACGTTCGCTTTACTTTGTCATTTCCACTCACTCCTGTCTATCTCAACTGACTCCGCTCTCCCGATCGGCACTGTTCGGATGCCGGCGGCAGCGAGCGATTACGGCTTCGGCCTTTTCTTCTGTTTGCCGTTGCCTCTGCCATTTCCCGGAACGGGCTCGAGCGACACGATCAGAAGCGGTTTGAGAATCCTCGTGTTGCTTTCTTCATCGGTCACGATCACGATTCGTTGGTTCATGGCGACGAATTCGGGATGCTTGACGGGGACGCGGCGTCCGTCGGCCAGGCAGAGCACGAACTCTCGGAAGGGCTGTTCTCGCAAAGCAGTTCGGATAGAACTCAGGTCCATGGCAAAATCCTGCCGAGAAACAAGGTTCGGGCAACTACAAAAAAAGAAGGTTCCTCTCCGGAATTTGTGGGTGAATTCCGGTGAATCGCGTAAGGGTGTCGGAATGGTGCGTTCGTGATGGGGAGATTTGGTGTGCGTGGAGGGCCGCCCGGCTCGTTGTGGCCCCGCAGCCGCAATCCGGCCTGCCCACA
>SIAF01000452.1 GCA_009691905.1 Planctomycetaceae bacterium
GTGGCTATGTGAACCGCCCCCGTTCGGACGAACCCGGAGCCGAAACGATCTGGAAGGGACTGCAACGAATGCACGACATGGCCCTCTGCTGGGAGACCTTTGGCCCCGGCGATGATGGATAACTCAAAGATGTGTGTAACAACGAGGGGGCTTCCCCCCCCGCAACGGGTGACGCCGACCCCCCCGCCGGCGACCGTCTGGTGATTCACGAATGGGGCACATTCACCTGCCTGCAGGATGAGACCGGGCGGGCGATCTGGGGCGTCAACACCGACGACGAAGCGGTTCCGGAGTTCGTCCACCGCATTTCCGAACTTATCCCGCATCCCTCCGAGCTGGCTCCCGTGTACTACAAAGGAGTTCCCCGCTCGCATCGCGAAGTGCGCATGCGGCTGGAAACGCCTGTGCTGTATTTCTATCCCCCCGCGGGGTCGACCGCTCCCCTGCATGCGTCGGTGAAGGTCGGTTTCCGTGGCGGCTGGCTGACAGAGTATTACCCGGATGCCCAGGTGAGCGCCCCCGGATTGCAGGAAGGCGACTTTCGCTATGGCCGAATCACTCCCCAGACGGTGGGATCGCTGCACTGGCACGACCTGACAATCGGCGGCGACGGGGGGCGGCTTCCGCAAACCAATGCGCCGGTCTGGTTGGCGCCGCGCCAAGTGCGTGCGGCAACGGTTCGCGTTCCCGGCGGAGAAGCCGAGAAGTATTTGTTCTATCGCGGTGTCGGAAACATCTCCTCTCCCGTCACCGTCACGCGCGACAGCGCGGGAGACGGCGTTGTGATTCGCGAAAACGTCGACTCGCGGCTGAACCTGCCGGCGCCGCTGGCGCTCAGCGCAATGTGGCTGGTCCATGTCCGCGACGATGGAACGGTGGCTTACAGCGCACTCGGTTCCGCGGAACTCACCGGTCAGCGCGACCGCGTTCTGGCCCGAGCCGCGCTCAACTTCGAGCCGTTGCCCGCCGGTCCGCGCGACAAGTCCGAGAGCGGGGCGATTGCACGCTCCCCCGAGTCGCTGTTCGATGAGTACTCCGCGAACAAGCTCGACGCCTTGCGGCTCGAGATGCGAAAGGCGCTGATCGCCGATGGTTTGTTTGCAGACGAGGCCGACGCCATGCTCAAGACCTGGGAGCTGGCGTACTTCAAGAGCCCCGGCCTGCGGCTGTTCTATCTGCTGCCCCAGGCATGGACCGACGCCGTGTTACCGCTTCAATGCTCTCTGCCGGCCGACGTGTCGCGGACAATGGTGGGTCGCGTCGAAATCGTCACCCCGCGGCAGCGCGAACTGCTCAGGCAGATCGGCCGGGGACCGGTGTCGAACAGCGACTGGTTCTTTCGCAACATCGAGCAAGGCGCCAACCGCGGCGCCGCACTCAATCAGTTGTGGCTCGGCAAGGTCCGGCTCAGTGATCTCAAACTGTCGGTTCCCGACGATTACAAGGCCTACCTCGACCTGGGCCGCTTTCGAAACGCGCTGATTCTCGATGCCCAGGTGCGCGACCCCGGTTGCGGCCTGCACCGGTTCTCAGAGCCGTATCACATCGAATACTACACGCCCGCCGACGACGGAGTGCCAACGGCTGGGACGCGGTAAACGCATTCAGCGAATGCATTCTCGTTTCATGCGATGAGCTGCGATGTTCTCGGATTTCATGCAATTACCCGGTTGGTTTTCGTGGGCGTTTGCACTCTTCACGCGGAGCGATGAAGACTACTTTCTTTGAAGTCACCCGGTGCCGGCTGAATCGTGGTTTCCGTTTGGCTATGATGTATCCTGCGCCCCATGACCCTGGGGCGCGATGTCATTTCCTGCCGGGAGCCATTCATGCGCTGGAAGACCGCTTTGCATTCCGTCAGCTACGCCGGCGTCTGGCCGGGGCAGACGCGCTTGTCGCTGGAGGCGTTTCTCGAGAAGGCCAAAGCCCTCGGTTACGACGGCGTCATGCTCATGGCCAAACGGCCGCACCTGTCGGTGCTCGATTACGACGAGGCGGCGCGGCGGCGATTGCGCGACAAGATTCAGTCAGTGGGACTGGCGGTTGCCTGTCTGGCAGGGTACACCGATTTCTGCCTGGGGAGCCAGCGGCCCGAGATCCCCACCCGCGAGATGCAAATTCTCTATGTCACCGAGCTGGCGCGGCTGGCCCGTGATCTCGACTGCTCGCTGATTCGGGTGTTTACCGGGTATGCCGGCCCGGGCGTCAGCCTCGACCAGAGCTGGGGCTGGTGCGTCGAATCGCTGCGCGAGTGCGCTCGCCGCGCTGCACAGTTCGGCGTCACAATCGGCGTTCAGAATCATCACGACACGGCCGTGCATCACGCGAGCCTGCGCGATCTGCTCGACGACGTTGCCGAACCAAACTGCAAAACCATGTTCGACGCCTGGGCTCCCGCGCTGCAGGGCTGCGACCTGGTCGAGGCGGTCGGCGCGATGGCGCCGCACGTCGTGCACACGACCGTTGCCGATTACGTCCGCCGACCGCGGTTCACCTATGTGTCGCCGCTGGTCAATTATGTGCGCGAAACCGACGCGATCCGCGCGGTGCCGATGGGAGAGGGCTTTATTGACTACCGCGCCTTCTTCGGCGCCTTGGCCAAAGCGGGCTTTGACGGCTACGTCGCCTACGAGATGTGCTCACCCCTGCGCGGCGGCGGCAGCGAAGCCAATCTCGATCGCTGTGCAACACAGTTTCTCGAGTTCATGGCCGCGGTGTGAGGCCCATAAAGTAGTCCTTCATCGCTCCGCGTGAGGAGTCTCAGGGCGTTGCATTGTGAACGCAGGTACTCGCAAAGTTTACGCCACATGGCCCAGTCGGATTGGGGATGGCGCCACAACTGGAGATGGTGGCTTTGCAATTACCCGGTTGGTTTTTGCAGGCGTTTGCACTCATCACGCGGAGCGATGATGACTACTTTGCTCGACGTGCGGGCGTCTTAAACCTGAACCTGCGAGCGTTTGTAAAACGGCAGCTTGACGACTTTAGCTGCTTCCCGCGAACCGCGGATGTCGACGGTCACTTCAGTTCCCACAGTCGACTGATCGGCAGCGACGTAGGCCATCGCGATCGACTTCTGCAACGTCGGCGAGAAAGTTCCCGAGGTGACGTTCCCGATTTCGCGATCGCCGCTGAAGACGACGGCTCCCTCACGCGCGATTCGTTTGCCGGCCAGTTCCAGTCCCACGCGACGCAGCGGTTTGGGATTCGCCTTGATCGCAACCAGTGCCGCGCGGCCGATGAAATCTTTCGCATTCAGTTTCACCCCGAACGCCAGGCCGGCCGTCAAAGGGTCGATCGTTTCGTTCAACTCGTGCCCGTACAGCGGCATCGCCGCCTCGAGTCGCAGCGTGTCGCGGCAACCCAGCCCGGCCGCCAGCAGCCCCGCCGCAGCACCCCGTTCGATCAGCGTTTCCCAGAGACGCAAAGCGACGGCGACGGGGACGATCACTTCGCATCCGTCTTCGCCCGTATATCCCGTGCGGCTCACAAGGCCCGGCACACCCTGCACGATGGCGGGCGCTCCGACATAGTATTTCATCCCGGCCAGATCGACGTCGACCAGCGGCTGCATCAACTCCAGCGCCCGCGGTCCTTGCAGGGCAAACATGAACTGCGAAGCCGTGAGATCTTCCACCGTCACCTGAAACTTTGCGCGGTGCTGCTCGATCCACGCCAGAATCTTCAGCCGGTTCGAGGCGTTCACCACCAGCAAATGGAAATCGGCAAACCGGTACACCAGCACGTCGTCGAGAATGCCCCCCTGCTCGTTAGTCACCAGGCCATAGCGAATCTGCCCGAGTTCGAGCCCCGCCACGTCGTTGGTGACAAGCTGATCGAGAAACTTTGTCGCATCGGGACCGCTGAACTTGAGCCGCCCCATATGCGCAATGTCGAACAGGCCCGCCGCCGTGCGGACCGCCTGGTGCTCGGCAACGATCGACGAATACTGCACCGGCATGTCCCAGCCGGCAAAATCGACCATCCGCCCGTGGTGAGCGACATGCCAGGCGTGACAGGCGGTGTGGAGGGGCATGGCGGGGGATTGTGGATAGTGGATGGTGGATTGTAGGTAGTGGATCGGTGGCAACTTGAATCAGCGGATCGTACCGCTCGGCCTTCGCACAGGCAATCAGACGCGATGAGTCATGAAATCACAATTCTCGACCTCGTTTAGCCGCGAGGCGCAGCCGAGTGCATTGTTCGATTCGATTCAAGTTCGCGCAGTTCACTTTGGCGAGAGATGCTGGCTTTCGCATTCGAACGAAGCGTCGCACTCGGCTGCGCCTCGCGGCTAAACTTTTCGACTTTTCGACTTCGCGACTTTTCGACTCGTCCCTTGACACCCATGCCTAGCCCCTCTACACTGCCTTCATACATAGTGGCTCTATCCAAATAGGATCAACTTATGGACTCCCGCCTTCTCTGGGGCACCGTCGAGATGCTCATTCTCGAAGTCATCTCGCACGGCCCGACCTACGGCTACGAAATCGCTCAAACCGTTTGCGGCCGCTCCAAGGGCTACTTCGAACTCAAGGAAGGGAGCCTGTACCCCGCCCTGCATCGGCTCGAACGGCAGAAGTACCTGTCGTCGCTGTGGCGTGAAATCGAAGGCCGCCGCCGAAAATACTACCGAGTCACCGCCGCCGGTGAAAAAGCGCTCGCCGCCCGCAAACAGGAATGGAAATCATTCGCGACCGGCGTGCAGGGGGTGCTGGGCCCCGCGATGTGTGCAACGTAACAATTCTCGACCCCGTTTAGCCGCGAGGCGCAGCCGAGTGCGCCGGTTCGTTTCAACGTAAAAAAAAGTAAATTGCGCGATTTTGAGTCGAATTGAACAATGCACTCGGCTGCGCCTCGCGGCTAAACGAGATCGACCAACTGCAACGCATTTCGAGAAATAATACTGATGATCTGGCCGCCTGATATTGCTGACGATCTGCCGGTGCCGCGCGACGACGAGCCGGCGTCGCTGCGGCAGGACATTGCCGACGAGTTGGCCGATCATTTGAACAGCGCCTTCACCCGCGAACTGCACCTGACCCGTGATGAGGAAACGGCCCGCTCGAACGCCCTCGACCGGTTCGGCGACCCTCGAAAAATCGCCCGCAAACTGTGGTTCGACGCTCTAAAGGAGAAAATCATGTCCCAGCGACTGTTTCTGGTGGTTTCATCGGTGATGACGGCAGTCTGCGTCGCCGCGACCGGGGTGGGATGGTTCGCCTTCCGCGAGGGACGCGAAATCAACGCGGCGATCCTCGATCGGCTCGAAGCTCTGTCGTCCAAACCGGCGGAGCAGGCTGCTCAGAATGTGTCGGAATGGATTCCCGTCAAAGTCCGGCTGGTGCTTGATACACCCAGCGGCCCGCCGGCCATCGGGTACAACGCCAGCCTCGAAGGACACGTCTATTTCTACTGTCGGTCGTTCATTTGCGTTGCTTAACGCGTAGTGGGGCCAGGCGTTTGCGTTGTTTCCAGGTAAACATTCGTCCAACCCGTTGTGTGCTGGATTTTGATCTTGGCGAGTGACACCGGGGTGAAGTACAAGCCGCGTCA
>SIAF01000453.1 GCA_009691905.1 Planctomycetaceae bacterium
GAAGAGAAAATCGTCCCCTACGAAGTGGTCGGGGGGCCGACTGAGTACGTCAAAGTCAAGGTTGGCGACAAGCAGTTCACTCCGCCGGAGATCTCGGCCCACGTGCTGCGCAAGCTCAAGGAATCGGCCGAGAGCTATCTGGGGCACAAAGTCAACCGCGCGGTGATCACCGTCCCGGCGTACTTCAACGACGCCCAGCGGCAGGCGACTAAAGACGCCGGTCAGATCGCCGGGTTGGAAGTCGAGCGCATCATCAACGAGCCGACTGCCGCCTCGCTGGCGTACGGTCTCGACAAGAAAAAGGAAGAGAAGATCGTCGTGTTCGACCTGGGGGGCGGCACGTTCGACGTCTCGGTGCTCGAAGTCGGCGACGGGGTCGTCGAAGTGCTCAGTACCAACGGCGACACGCACCTCGGGGGCGACGATTTTGATGAAGAGTTGATCCACCACATCGCCGATCGATTCCAGAAAGAAAACGGCATTGATCTGCGGAAAGACGCGATGGCACTGCAGCGCCTGCGCGAGGCCGCCGAGAAGGGCAAGAAGGAACTCTCCAGTTCGCAAACCACCGACATCAATCTGCCGTTCATCACCGCCGACGCCAGCGGGGCCAAGCACTTACAGATGTCGATCACGCGCGCCGAGTTCGAGCGGCTGGTCGACAAACTGATCGAACGCTGCCGCGAGCCGGTGACCAAGGCCCTCGCCGACGCCAAACTCAAGCCCGACCAGATCGACGAAGTCGTGCTGGTCGGCGGGTCGACGCGGATCCCCAAGGTCCAGGAACTGGTCCGCAAGATGTTCGACAAAGAGCCGCACAAGGGGGTCAACCCCGACGAGGTGGTGGCAATCGGCGCCGCCATTCAGGGGGCGATCATCGGCGGCGACATCAAGGACGTCGTCCTGCTCGACGTGACCCCGCTCTCGCTGGGTATCGAAACCGAAGGGGGCGTGATGACCGTCCTCGTCGAGCGCAATACCACGATCCCCACCGAAAAGAAAGAGACGTTCAGCACTGCGGCCGACAACCAGACCGCCGTCACTGTCAGGGTCTTCCAGGGTGAACGCAAGATGGCGGCCGATAATCGCCCGCTCGGTTCGTTCAACCTTGACGGCATCCCCCCGGCCTCGCGCGGCCTGCCGCAGATCCAGGTGATCTTCAGCATCGACGTGAACGGCATTCTCAATGTCAGCGCCAAAGACCTCGGGACAGGCAAAGAGCAGACGGTCAAGATCGAGCAGTCGAGCGGCTTGTCGGAAGCCGAAATCGAGAAGATGCAGAAAGATGCCGAGGCGCATGCCGACGAAGACCAGAAAAAACGCAAACTGGCCGAGTCCCGCAATAAGGCCCACAGCCTGATCTATCAGACCGAGAAGCTGCTCAAAGAGCATACCGAAAAGCTCGACGAGAGTTCGAAATCGGCGATTGAAGCCGCCGTAGCCAAGGTCAAGTCGAAAGCCGACGGCGACGATTCAGCCGCCATCGAGCAGGCGGTCGACGAGCTGAATCAGGCAACGCACGCCCTCTCGAAGCACATGTACGATCGGGCCGCCCAGACCCCGCCCGGCGGCGCAAGCGGCGGCGAACCGGCGGGAGCACCCCCGCACGAAGAAGTCATCGACGCCGAGTTCGAGAAGAAGGAATGAACTCGCAATCATGGCCTTTCGCCTCGACAAGCTGACCGTCAAAGCCCAGGAAGCAGTCCAACGCGCTCAGTCGCTCGCCCAGGATCTGGGGCATCAACAGTTGCAGCCCCTGCACCTCCTGGCCGCCTTGCTCCACGAAGACCAGGGAATTGTCCGGCCGCTGGTTCAAAAAATCGGCGCCAACCTCAGGCAACTCGAAGAGATCGTCGACAAAGAGCTGCGGCGAGGGCCCAAAATCAGCGGCGCCGGCGGCGAAGTGTCGCTCGGCCCGGCCGGGCTCAAAGCGCTCGAAGCCGCACAAAACATCGCCCAGGCGATGAAAGATCAGTTCGTCTCGACCGAACACCTGTTGCTGGCCCTGGCCCAGGTCGACGACCAGGCCAAACGGCTGCTCGAAATGCACGGCGTCGAAGAACGCGACCTGTTGAGCGCCTTGAAAGCCGTCCGCGGCGGACAGCAGGTGACCGACCAGAGTCCCGAAGAAAAATACCAGTCGCTCCAGAAGTACGGCCGCGACCTGGTTGAACTGGCGCGGCAGAACAAGATCGACCCGGTCATCGGCCGCGACACCGAGATTCGCCGCGTGATTCAAATTCTCTCGCGCCGCCGCAAAAACAACCCCGTGCTCATCGGCGAAGCGGGTGTCGGCAAGACCGCCATTGTCGAAGGCCTGGCGCACCGCATCGTCACCGGCGATGTGCCTCAAAACCTCAAAGACAAATCGGTCATCGCGCTCGATATGGGGGCATTGATCGCCGGGACGAAATACCGCGGCGAGTTTGAAGATCGGCTCAAGGCCGTGCTGCGCGAAGTCAGCGAGGCCGATGGTCGCGTGATCTTGTTCATCGACGAACTGCACACAGTCGTCGGGGCCGGCGCCGCCGAAGGCGCGATGGACGCTTCCAATCTGTTGAAACCCGCACTGGCCCGCGGCGAACTGCACTGCGTCGGTGCGACGACGCTCGACGAATACCGCAAACACATCGAGAAAGACCCGGCCCTCGAGCGCCGCTTTCAACCGGTCGTCGTCCAGCCGCCGAGCGTCGAAGATACGATTTCGATCTTGCGTGGTTTGAAAGAGCGCTACGAATCGCATCATGGCGTCCGCATCACCGACGATGCGCTGATTGCGGCGGTGTCCCTGTCTGACCGGTACATCGCCGATCGCTTTCTGCCCGACAAGGCTATCGACCTGGTCGACGAAGCCGCCAGCCGGCTGCGGATGGAAATCGATTCGATGCCCGCCGAAATCGACGAAGCCACCCGGCAGCTCACGCGGATGCAAATCGAAGCCACCGCCCTGACTCAGGAAACCAGCCCCGACAGTAAAGACCGCTTGCAGAAGCTGCGCCGCGAAATCGCCGACCGCGCAGAAGAGGTGAACCGCCTTAAGGCCAAGTGGCAAGCCGAGAAAGAGGCCCTTGCCCGTGTGGTGCCGCTCCGGGAAGAAATCGACAGTCTGCGCATGGCCTACGACCAGGCGTTCAAGAAAGCCCAGCGAACCAACTCGAACGAAGACTACATTCTCGCCTACCAGACCGAAGAAAAACTGCGGGCCGCCGAGAAGAACCTGCGCGAGGCCGAAAACCGCTTCGCCGAATCGGCCGGCCAGGGCGAGCGGATGCTGCGCGAAGAAGTGAACGCCGAAGACATCGCCAAAGTCGTCAGCCTGTGGACGAACATTCCCGTGGCGCGCATGCTCCAGGGCGAGCGCGAAAAACTGCTCACCATGGAAAACGCGATTCACCAGCGGATGATCGACCAGGAAGAAGCGGTCCGCGCCGTGTCGAACGCCGTCCGTCGCGCCCGTTCGGGCTTGCAGGATCGCAATCGACCGATCGGCTCATTCATCTTTCTGGGTCCCACGGGGGTCGGCAAGACCGAGCTGTGCAAGGCCGTTGCCGCGTATCTGTTCGACGACGAAAAGGCCATGATCCGCATCGACATGAGCGAATTCATGGAGCGGCACAGCGTCTCGCGACTGGTCGGGGCGCCGCCGGGCTACGTCGGTTACGACGAAGGAGGCCGGCTCACCGAAGCGGTCCGTCGGCAGCCGTACTGCGTGCTGCTCCTCGACGAAATCGAGAAGGCGCATCGCGACGTGTTCAATATCCTCTTGCAGTTGCTCGATGATGGCCGGCTCACCGACAGTCACGGCCGGACCGTAAATTTCACCAACACGATCGTGGTCATGACCTCCAACATCGGCAGTCAGGCGATCATGGACCTGGCCGGCAAGGGGGATGAAAAGAAAATTCACGAACGGGTCACTGAGGCCCTCCGGCAACACTTCCTGCCCGAGTTTCTCAACCGCGTCGACGAAACGATCGTCTTCCACCCGCTGGGCCGCGAAGAACTGCACCAGATCGTCGACCTGCAATTGGGCCGACTGAAAAAGCAACTGGAAGAGAACAAATACGGCCTCGAAGTCACTGACGCGGCCAAAGACCTGCTCACGCAGGAAGGCTACGACCCCGTCTACGGCGCCCGCCCGCTGAAGCGCGTCATCCAGCAGCGCCTCCAGAACACGCTCGCCAACGAGATCTTGTCAGGCCGCTTCGCCGAAGGGACCACGATCACCGTCGACGTCAAGAATGGCGAGTTCACGTTTGCAGCGAAGTAGTCAATCAACTCTCCAACTGCTTCAGCCACACCCTGATCTCGTGCTCGTACTCGCTGTCGAGATTCCCTTTCACCAGTTGCCGATGGAAATCGGCGGCCCCCTTGCGACCCACGTCGGCCGCCTCGGCACTGGGGACGCGCTGCGCCGGGTCGGGGGCGATCAGCCGCTGACACAGGTTCCGCAGCAAGTCGTTGCCGCTGACCTCAGGCGGCAACAACTCGGGCAGGCGCTGGTGCAAACCCGCTTTCGATTCCACCAGTTCGGGGTAGGTCGTCGAGCCTTCGAACAGCGGGCGGCCCGCCAGCATTTCGATCAGCACGTAGCCCAGGCTGGCCAGGTCGGACCGAGGGGTGTTTTCGGCCCCGCGTAAAACTTCGGGCGCGGCATACGCGGGCGACCAGACGCGCCGCGGGCTGGGCTGGCGCAAGTCGATCGTTGAACCGATGTCGATCAACTTGGCGTTGCCGTTGCGCGTCAGCATGATGTTGGCCGGCTTGATGTCGCTGTGGACGATGCCCGCGTTGTGCAGCGCGGCTAATCCCGCCAGACAATCGCGCAGCACGGCAATCGCCACCCCCGGCTTGAGCCGCGGCTGCTCGGGTCCCGCTGTCAAGATCACGTTGTTGACGTACTCCCAGCGCTCGGGGGCGACCGTGGCGCGGGTTCGATCGAGCATCCGCTGGCAGAGCACCTCGTGCAGGTTGTAGCCGTCGAGCCATTCCATCTCCATCAGGCGGATCCCGTGCCACTGGATGAAGTCGTGAATATGCACGACGTTGTCTCCCTGGATTTGCGCCACGCGGGCACTGACCTGACCGACGCGGGCCATGTCGTCCAGGTACGCCTGGTCGGTGTGGTACGTCTCCGGCGAGAAGGCCTTCAGCGCCACGGGACGCACGAAGCCGTCGGCCCCCAGGCGCTGCGCGAGGTACACCGCCCCCTGACCGCCGACGCCCAGCAGTCGTTCCCGGCGGTAACCGGCATCCCAATGCAGCTCTTCCGACCACGCGATCTCTTCATAGCGCGCGATCAGCGCCTGCGCGGGCTCCTGGCCGGTAGTCGGCGGGTGGGAATACAGGTAAGGCGCCGTGGTTTTCATGGAGTCAGCCCTCTATCCTTAGTTCTACTGTCGATTGTACTTGACGAGTTGCAACCTGTTTTATAGAGACCCCTTGCGGGAAATGGATTTCCTTTAAGGAGATGCACGATGGAACGGCGATTCGAGCTCCGAAAGCAGCGGCTGTTGGCCGATGCGGAGGTTGGTTG
>SIAF01000454.1 GCA_009691905.1 Planctomycetaceae bacterium
CCCCGAAAGGAATTCCCCAACAGACAGCAGACGACGAACCGAATCATCATCCGGCCATCCCCAAGGTCGTCCGCTCTTCGTCTGCGCCGCGCCCACTCGGCTGCTCGACCACAAAAGCGACACCGGGTACGCTTATTTAAGGGCTAGGGCCAGCCTGGCTTGCGCGGGCCCGGCACACGGCATTGAGCCGAATGTCGTCTACCGGCAGGCCAAGGAAAACCGGGAAACCATCTTTTGGGAATTGATATCCGAGAATGTCGACAGTAACACTCGATGCCGCAGCAAGTTCTGGCGACAATTTGCACGCTGCGTGCAAAAATGATGGGTGGCCCTTTCCACCCCGCTGGTTATGCGGCGGGCTGGCGCCCGCTAGAGGGAAAGCTCCCGAACACCCTTCACATACCCCTCCGCGAGTTTCTCGAGGCTTTGCATAAACGCTGGGGGCGGCGAGTGCATGACCATAATCGATCCACCAACGATCATCAGGCAGAAGCTGATTTTCCCATTGCTATAATCGCCTTGCCGAAAGGAAATCGGCCCAATGTTCTGGTTGCCGACCGGAACATAGTACGCAGGCTCCATGAAGGAGCGGCCCGCAGCTTGAATGCCGGTGCTTCCGTCACCCTCGCCAAGACGCTGATGCACGTGATTTGCAGCGCGATACATATCCACGAGCAAGCGAGCCTTGACGAACGAAAGGAATTCGGTTGCGTTCTTCGGTGGCCTGCTGACCTCCATCTCTAAGATCACCGCATTTGCCCCCTGGTCTGGTACCGCGCGTTTGATCGTGACAGCGATGCCATGTGGCTGCCCCAAGAACGCTCGAAAGCGGTCGTCAAGCTCTGCAAGATGCTGGGCCATCCGGTCTCCACCGCCTCCGAGTATTCTTTTCCAGAAGCTCCAGAAGCCCATAAGCGATCTCCCCTCGGCACTGTTGCTTTACGCCGCATAACAGTTGAGTATCCCGAACGCGGGATAGCACGAGACGAGCATGATCCCGCAGCGTTTGGGACGACAATCAATATGCCGTTGGTGATTGAGTGTGTCAAGCGGCGGATGTATCATATCTCAAGACGCCGCTGTCCATCAAAGCCCGCGTTCGGGATAGTCCAATATCCGCGAACGCGGACTATCCCAATATCCTTGAATAGTCAGCTAACCAGCACGAAAGAGAACCCATGTTCAACGAATCACGCTCAGGTTCTGTTCGGGAGGGATCAAGGGCGTCCGCAACGCAACCGGTCGCCGGATGGGGGGTCAATCAAGAGTGGCTCAAAAAGGGTTTAGACGCCATCGGCCGGATGGATCGGAATGCCAAAGATGTGGAGTGGCTGAGTCGGCGGCTGGAGTTTTTCGTGAGGACTCGGTAACGGGGGAGGGGCCACCCATCTTTTGGGAATTGATTTCCGAGAATGTCGACAGTCACACTCGATGCCGCAGCAAGTTCTGGCGACAATTTGCACGCTGCGTGCAAAAACGATGGGTGGCCCTCCCTCGGACTTTCTCAAGGTATGATGATCCGTTACCGCGAAACCTGCGGGACGACCGCGACATCGCCAAACTGTCGAAAATGAGTATCGAAACTGAAAGCCGTCCCCACCGAGAGACGTTGCATCACGACGCGGCTTGTGCAGTCGGTGAAGCTCCAACCCTTATCCCGAAACGTCGAGAAGACCTCCCAGGCGGCGTCGAAATCTGCCGGTGTGACCCATTCGAGCAGGGACACTGATCCGTCGCGAAGCGCATTCCCCAAACGCAACGCCCTGGCGAATTCAACGCGAATCTTGAGCAGCGCGAGCAGTTCGTCGAGGATGTAATCGGTTGTCACGAGATGCTCGCCGTTCGCCGTCAACCAGGCGTCGGCATCCGCGTGGTCGGGATCGTTGGGTTCGAACGCCGCGAACCAGGCCCCTGTATCGACGAAGATCACTTTTCGGCCCCGTAAATCGCGAGATCATGATCGACGTTGGAAAAGCCGTCGGCCGGATTCTGAACGGGGAGCACCAGTAACTCAGTCGCCTTCGCCTTGCCGTGTTGAAGAACGGGAACAGGCCGTTTGGTTCGCGCATGGTCAGTGCGACCAGATCTAGCTATACTGTAGCCAGAATGCGATACGACATCTTCCTGGCACCGGAAGCATTTGAAGACCTGCATTGCCTGACGGCGAAAATGCGGGTTGAGGTGCAGGGGGCGCTGGAGCGATATCTCCGGCATACCCCGACCGGAGTCGGCAAGAGCCGTATCAAGCGATTACGAGGATTGTCTCATCCCCAGTTTCGGCTGCGTGTGGGGGCTGACGTGCGTGTCTTCTACGATGTCACCGAAACGACGGTGCAGATTCTCGCGATAATCCTGAAATCAGATGCCGAAGCATGGCTGGAAAGGTCTGGTGAACCCGATGAAGAAGGTGGCTCTGTCTGACGTTAAAGACGACTTGTCGAAATACCTTCACATTGCAGAGGGAGAAGAGATCATCATTACGCGGCACGGCAAGCCGGCTGGTGTTCTTGTCGGCTTCGCCTCGGACGACGACTGGTTTGACTATCAGCTTGAGAATGATCCCCGGTTTCTCGAGCGCATCAAACGAGCCCGCCTCAGCCTCCAGGATGGCAGGGGGATCAGTCTCGAAGACGCGGACGCCCGCAAGCGACGCAAGAAAAAGCGATAAACTCGATCGAAAGGGGATTGTTCCGATCCACCGCCCAAGGAAAAGGGCCAAGTGTCGGGAGTTTTTGCCTTTAGCGAAAATTAAAGACTCCCGACCCCCCTTTTCTCTTCGGCGGCTCGCTTTTCACAATCCACCACGCCGAGCCTAGCACTGCCAAGGATCTGATTTTGCGACGGCGGGACACGCTCGCTTCACTTTTCGGCGCCAACCGGCTGCGGTTCCACCAGGTGCGCTCCCACGATGACGACCAGCCGGGTCTCCTTTGACTTCGAATCGGTGCTCAGCCCCTGGACGACGACTGCCTGGCCCAGTGGGACTGACACTTTTCCGTCCAGAATTGACGCCACGATATCGGGGGGAATGATCGGTCCGTTCTTGTCGTTGCCGAGCGACTCTCCCTTCTCGGGCGTATGCAACCGATCGTCCCTGAGAAGCAGCTTCAGCGTCACATTCCGGTCGTCCGTCAAATGTGGTGTCACGGTGATGATCGTGCCAATCGTCCGGCGCTCAAAGATTCTATTCGCCAGTTCGGTCGAGACGTTGACGGTCACGTTGCTGGTGATCGACGTTTCGGCGGACGCCTGAACCTTGGTTTCCTGATTGTCCAGAGTGGTAAGGCGAAACTGCTTGAACCCGGTGATCATTCCGGCCTTCATCAGTTGGTCGAGCTTCTCGGCAGCCTTTTCCACTGGACCAGCCAGTGTTTTCTCGTCAAACGATTTGGCCGCCGGTTGGCCTTCAGTTGTCGTCTCGGTCGCCGGCGCCAGTTCGGCGATCAGGACTTCGACGGCGACCGCGCGGGGGCGCCGGTCGAGCTGCGACAATGTTTTGAGCAGCTCGTCGAAGACCTCGGGGGTCGCGTTGATGAACAGGCAGTTGCTGACCGGCTCGGCGACCACACGCACGGCGGCGTCCCCTTCAAAATGCTGATTCAACAGCCCCGCCAGGTCGCTTGCCAAACCGAATTTGACGGGAACCACAATGCGCTTGCTGCGCCCCGGCGCCGCATCGTCTCCACCGGTCGTGGCAGCGGCGAACATCACCAGTGCGCTGCACAAGATCGCACGCACGATTTTTCTGAACATCGTGATTCTCCGATGAGCGGCTGCGTTCTCAACTCGACTGTACGATGCATGGTAAATCATGAATGACGTCCTGTACATTCTCAATGCGATCGTCCTGGGGGACCTGCGTCGAAGCGGACCCAAGTCGATCAAATACAACTTTTTACGTTATTCAATCGACAATTTACAATTTTTCCGGCGTATCAAGTTGCGGTATGATTCGAATAACAATCGTCGCCGGTACATTCCAGCGGATTCTTGCAAGGGAGATCGTCCCATGATTCGAAACGTTTCACATTGTGTCGTGGCTGCGGCATTCCTGTTGTTGCCGGTGCGGCTCATGGCCGGCGGACCCCCCTTCTTATGCTTGCCGGTTGATGGGGTCACTTCCGAGAACGTGCAAGCCTGCACCGAACTGCTCAATTCCAAGCTCGCGGCCCGTCCGGGGCGACTTGACGACGTCAAGCTCATTCAACGAACGAACCAGTGGTACCTGGCGTTTTACATGAAAAACGATGTCCGACTGAGCGACGTGAAGGCCGCGCTCGAAGCCAGTGAATTCTCAATACCGCGAGACAGGCTCCATCTGTTCGGTCATGTCATCCTCGAGATTGATGCGCGCCCGGCATCGCGTCAGGCTTTACTCTCGGGCCTGGAGGCCCTGCCCCACGTTTCGGTCGAAGAAACGAAAACTCAGGAGGATCTTCTGCTCGTGACGGTGGACATGCCGTATCCAGTCGGCAAGGGGAGGCGGGACCTGGAATCGGTCGGGTGGGACACGTTTCGAAGGAATGGTTTAAACTCTAACCAATCCACGAAACCCAGCACTCCGGTAACTCGCCGGCAGTTGCCAAGCTATGAGACCATTCGCGAGCTTGTGTCGAAGCACAATGCCGGTCTGAAAGACATTCGCTGGAGCACACGCTACGTCTGCCGTCCGCACGGCGGCGTGGCCGAACCCGGGCCTGCTGCCAGGGAAGTTGGACCCAACAACTCGACCGAGGCCGCTTTGCCCGTCGGCAAGTGGAACGTCGAGTTCACCAACGGGGTGACCGAGGTGTGTGACGTCTTCAATTTCGATGGCGGCGGGCATGCGACCGTCGACGAGCCGCAGCGGACGTCACGCGGCACGGTGGTGGTCAATGGGGGTTCGGTCGTGATGACTTTCAATGACGATCGGGTCGAGCGATGGATTCCGGTCGGCAAGCGTTTCGTCGTCGAGCACTGGTTTCCGGGTTCGCGGTTTCCGACCGCAACCCCGATACTCGGCATCGCCGAGCTCACCCCGTGAGGCAGAGGGACACGGGAATAATTGACAATGGACAATTGAGAATGGACAGCGACCGGGAGAGGGGCAGGCCGCCGGAGTGGACCCGGCGCGGGGGCGAAATCACAGTGCTGTGCGATCCCCCCCTGTTGTAAGCATTGGTATCGACAGATCTCGTTTCGGGAAAAGCTCGCTCCTTGAGAACTACGCCGTAGGCGTTGCATCGAACCGCGTTGCGGTAAGCATTCGAGCGACGGCAGCGTCAAGGCTGAACTCCAGCGGGACCGCCGGGGTCAACCCGGCGGCTCGCTATTTGCTGGTGCTCGTTCTCAAACTCTGCTTGGGGATGCGTGATGACCGTGCCGCGCGACCCCCCCTGACCCTGGCCTGATGAAATGTCTAACTCAAGAGGTAAGAAGTTGTTGCGCATTTTGTTTGGGATTTGAATTCTTGGTAAGTGGCTTTACGCTTGGCGCGCACGGTCAGACCTAGGTTGTCGCGATTCCACTGCCTCATCTCCTTCACCGAA
>SIAF01000455.1 GCA_009691905.1 Planctomycetaceae bacterium
GCGCCTCCCGCCAGTCAACTTCAAGCCCTCGCTCGACGCAAACTCATGCGCCGCGCCCGCTCCACGAAACAACGCCCTCTCCTCCTTGCCGAACTCGAGGACCGCTACCAAAATACCACATAGCCTCCAAGCGGGCCGTTGATTAAAAACGCGACCAGCCCGCCGGCATACCACGGACTCTTGAGCGGCCATGTGGGAAAGTAAAAGCGGGAGTTGATGTCAAAAAGTACCCCGCCAACTCCCGCGGCGATCAGGCCCCACCCGACGACAAGGGCGATTCTGTGATGCTTCTCGCTCATCCCCCAATTCTACCGCGGCGGGCGGCAGTTGGGAAACACGACTTGCCGAACGCCCTCATGCCGAAATCGACGCGGTCGCGTGGCGGGGTCAGAGCGACTGCGCGCAGTGGCACTTCTGCATGGCGGGATCGAGCTTCGTGCGTCGCTCGGCATGGATGGGAAAACGACCGAGCGATGGCCCCGTGCGGTGAAACTACGCGGCGTCGGCCACTCGACTCTCGGCGGCGACGGCGGGACGCATTCCATTTTGCAGGCGCTGCAGGCGGTATTCGTGCGCTGCGACCGCATCGTAATTGGCATTTTCGAGCAAAACCTGCCCGAACGGCCGACCCAGCAGCAGCGATTTCGCGAAGCTGTATCCCGAGTGCAGCAAGATCACGAAGGCCGCCGCGGTCTCGCCGATCGTCAGCAGGTCGTCGCGGGAATTCACCGGCCACGGGGGAGACAGAAACTTCGCGAACCGACCGGGAAAACGCCAGAGAGCTTCCTTGAGCGGGCTGAGTCCCTCGCACAGCCAGCCGATGTCGAGCATCAGCGTGTGTACGTGTACCCCCGATCGCGCCATCTGGGGCTGAGGGATGATCCCCGCGACAAGGTCGAGCAGGATCCGCGACCAGTCGACGCCCGCCAGAAAGCCCAGATGGATCGCGGGATTCGGGCGCGGGTTGGCGTCGATCAGGTACGGAATTCCCGTTTCCCGTTCGACGATGAAATCGAGCCCCAGGAAGCCGGTCCAGTCGGTCGCGGCCAGCAGTTGGTTGGTGATTCGCGAAATTTGAGGATGGTCGATCGACTCGCGATGAGCCGACGTGCCCCCCGCTTCGGGAAATGTCCGCCGCGTGCGATACACGACTTCGGCCAGTTTGCGGCCTTCATTGGCGAAGCACAGCGTGTAGACCAGCTCTCCGTCGATTTTCTGCTGCAAAAACGGCAGTTCGTCGCCGCTTTGCTGTTGCGTCGCCGCGAGTTGCGAATAGTTGGCGTGCAGGCTTTCCCAATCGTCGCAGTAGGCGCGACCGACCGAGTTGTTGCCCATCGCCAGTTTGAGAACGATCGGATAGCGCAGCGCCTGGGCCGCCCGCGCCAGGTCGGCCGTGCTGCGCGGGACGACCGTCGGAGGCGTGGGCAGATTCAGCTTGCAGCACAGGGCGTTGAGGCTCGGCTTGTGATGCAACTGCTGCATCGACGCAAACAACGGCAGGAACAGATTCGTATGCTTCTGCAGTTCGGCGCGATACTCTGAGAGCAGCACCGATTCTTCGAAGGCCGGCAGCAACAGATCGTAACGTCGGCTGCCCAGTTCGGTTTGGATCGCATCCAGAAACCCGCCCGGGTCGGCCCCCGGCGAAGGGACCAGCAGTCGCCGCGAAACGAATCGCGACACTTTGCCGGGCGAAACGGCCAGGCTGTCGGCAGCCGTGACGAGGGCCCCGCGTCGCCCAAGATCGTGAATCAGCCGCGTCGCGAAGAACGTGCTGGAACCGGTGACAAGAATTCTGATGGCCATCGGCGTCGTCCGCGGGTTCCGCTGCCCCGACCGTCCGGCGGGGCGCCCGCCGGAATCCAATGGGGCCTGTCGGAGTGCATCGGTCGCACTGCCGGTCGGCGACGAGGGAGACGACTCGATTTCAGTTGGTGCCGTCAGCGCCTAAAATACCGGTGCCGACCACCCTGATTTCAGTGAAGAAATCCGCAGTTTTCACGCAAAATTTGCGGCGCGGCGCGTTCGCCACAATCGCGCGTCTGGGAGTCTTCGGCAGAATCGGATTGCGCGTCGAGGGCTACTCGTGCAGCTTTTTCCGTCGCGACGAGGCCGATTTTGATGATCGCTTCGCCTGGCCTTCGCGCCGCTCTTTGCCGAACCGGGCGGCCCCATAAATCCAGAAGGGAAAGACGATGATCATTGTTAGAATTCCCATTCCCTGGCCCAGCATTTCAGACCGCTGGTTGGTGTTGATTCCGGAGCGGTTGATCCAGAAAACACCGCCAAGTCCCAGTCCGATCATCAGCACCAGGACAACCGCCGAGACGATCAGTGGGATCTTAAAATGACGCATCATGGCCTCCGGCGTGCAAGAGGACGGGGGGGTCGGACTGAATCGTATCAACGGGATGCTCGGGGCGACACACAATTCGCCGCAATGTTTGTCACCCAGCGCACTCAAACCGTACTGGGTCAAACCATACTGGCGTCGGCGTAGACCCAGGCGGCAAAGCTCCCTTCCACTGTTTCAACATTCACCTGCATGCGGCGGTAGAAACGCCCGGCAAGCTGCCCCGGTTCAAGCTCTTCCAGATCATCGCAGCGCCGCAGGGTCGCGTCGTACAGTCGGGGACTGATGAAGAACAATTCGCCGACGACCTGTGCCCCCGGCAGCCTCAAAATCGTCGGAAACCCATGCCCGGCCAAAACCCGGCGGAAGTCGCGAAGCGTGGCTTCGAGACACCGATCGTACGACCCTGCGAGACAGAGGTGATTCGATTCACTCCGACGAAGCGACCCGAACACGAAGAGCGGAAGTCGCGGCATGAATGGACTCGATCTCGTTTCTCGCAACCACTTCTTGTAGTGTGGCCTAAAGTCCACACGTAAGATCGCTTTCGTGTGGACTAAAGTCCACACGACACTCGCACGGTGGTGTTCGCGATGCGTCAAAAAATACTGTGGGCGGTTGCGGCGGCGGTCATCAGTCCGCTTGTATTGCGATGGGTGGTGCGCCTCGCTTCGCCGCGCCCCACGAACCTGGGGGTCACCGATGGCCGGTTGGCCCCTTGCCCCAAATCTCCCAACTGCGTCTCGACCCAGGCGGAGGATGCCGAACACGCGATCGCCCCGCTGACGTTCGAAGGCGATCCCGCTGCGGCATTCGAACGCTTGCGGTCGGTTGTCGCCGCGCTGCCGCGGACAAAGCCGATCGCCGCGACAGACAGATATCGGCACTACGAATTCACAACTCTGATTTGCGGCTATATTGACGACGTCGAGTTCGTGCTCGATGCCGGGAAGAAGCAGATTCAGTTCCGGAGCGCCTCGCGGCTGGGCCATTCGGACCTGGGGGCCAATCGCAAGCGCATGGAGGCGATTCGAAGGGCGTACTCGCCCTGAAGTCGGCGAACAGCCGGGGAGTAAGCAGCCTGTTGAAAATGAGTCAGCCTCCGCCAAAACATATCGGATTTCCCAGTATTTATCTCTTCGCGTCGAAGCCAGTCCCTGGTTTCAACAGACTGTTAAGGGACATCCGGGCGCGGCAGCATTCGGGATAGCGCGGCGGTACACCAGCTCGTAGCGGCAATTGACAGAAACTGGTCTTTGCCGTGCGGGTCGCCGTTGTCGAAATAGACTTGCACCGGCGTGGCGCGGGTCACGACGTGCCATGAGCCGTCGGGGAGTTGCGACTTGAGCAGGTAGTCGGCGGCTCGAAGGCAGGCTGAAGCCGCGAGTCCATCGTTGTCCGGCGGCGGCGTCGATCGGGTGGCGAGCAACGCATACAGGGCCGAGCCGGTGGCGTAGGGGTCGCTTTCCATTTCCGGCAGTTGCGACCAGCCGCCGTCGGGCCTTTGCGTTTCGAGCAGTCCCTTTCGGGCGGCAACGAATTGTTCGTCGGTGCCGCCCCCCAGTCGCGACAGACCCCACAAGCGGCCGACGCGGTCTTCGTGGAATTCCAGCTTCGCGGCAGCGAGCCATGTTCGGGCTTTGTCGAGTGCCGCGTCAGCCGACCCGCGCTGCGTTTCGGTCGCGAACGATTTGATTCCTGACGCCGCCAGGACGGTACACATCACGAGCGACTCTTCGGCAGGGGGGCGAATGCCGTGCAGTTCCCAATGACCGGCCGGCTCTTGCAGCTTGAGCAGATACTCGACCATCGCCTCGGTCAGCTCGTCGCGTTTTCGATCGCCCAGTTCGAAGGCCCACAGCGCGTAGCCGACCGTCAGACCGCGGCCGCCGATCCCTTCCCCCTGCTTCAGCTCGTCGAGCTTGCCTCGGAACGATGCGTCGGTGAACTTCAGGATCTCGGTGGGCAGGTCGTCATCAATCTTGAGTCCGGAGTCATGCGCGGCGGTCATGCCCAGCAGCGGCAGCGTCTGATGGTGGCAAGTGAAGCACTTGCGGTGCGTGGGGTAGTTGCGGGCACCCCGCTGGATGACCGCCAGACCGGCTTCGACAGCCTGCGTGACCTTGGCACGACGATCCGGTATGAGTGAGTCGTCGGCCGCTTGAGTGAAGGATGTGCCGATCGAGAGCAAACAGCAACAAAGTGCGACGATCGACGGCAATCGGTCAAGCATGGTGCAGTTCCAAAAGCCTGTGCAAGGGGATGGCTGAACCTGTCGTCATCGAATTGAATCACAACACAAGTGTAGCTGGCTGCTGCAAGTTGCAGTAGGTCAGGCTGTGCCTGACGGCAGTGAGGAGACAAGCGGAATTCAAAATATTCGCGTACCGAGAATCATTCTCAGAGATGAGCGAGGACGCTGACTTCTCGCCGCTCGAATCTCGAATCCCGCGATCGAAGGCCGGCAACCTCTTGACATGAGCATCGCCCCATCGCCGTCAGACACAGCCTGACCTACGTTTACTCCACGGCCTGTTCGATGACGCTTACGGATTTGTCGCAACACCTGCCCGCATCACGAATCGAGCCGGCCAGCGTCCAAACGTCGGGCAGGTCGCCAGACATCCTACCAACCCCGGCGAATCGGCTGCCGTCAACGGGCAGGTCTCTGGCGAGCCGGGTGAAAGTACAACGACCGCCAACGGTAGGGCGGACAATTAAGGATAGGTCCGGATCTCCGTCTCCCGGCCAGCCGCTATGTCAATGTGGGTCTTGCAGATGGAGAACCAAAAAACCAATTTCTGACCTCGCGGCTTTTCAGATTCAGTAGACTTACGATTGCCACCAATGCAATTGGTATCGGAATGACGAATACATCAATCGAGAAACCGCGGCCGGCGACCAAGTCGCTTCCAATGAGATATGGGAACACAAGCACACCTGCAATGTCCACTACGACTGCGGCCCAAAACGAGAATCTTATCGCTCGCAATATGCCGACCCGTATCAATATAGGTTCCTCTCCGGAATTTGTGGGTGAATTCCGGTGAATCGCGTAAGGGTGTCGGAATGGTGCGTTCGTGATGGGGAGATTTGGTGTGCGTGGAGGGCCGCCCGGCTCGTTGTGGCCCCGCAGCCGCAATCCGGCCTGCCCACACCTC
>SIAF01000020.1 GCA_009691905.1 Planctomycetaceae bacterium
TCTGCGCAAGTTTTTATCGCGTCAATGGACACAATCCGACCTCCGGTGGCTCATGACGCCGCCAAGCGCATGTAAATGATCGGCCAAGCAGTACGGCCCGTCCGCATCGTCGCCTTTGTCGTCGACGACTACGTCAACAGCCCCCTTGCGGCACAGTGGTGGCTGGAAGCCGGCGGGCCGCCGGATGAATCAGCGCCGCACGAACCAGAAGTTCCCGCCGAGTTCGCGCAAACGATCATCGTGTAATCACGATCCGGCGGGCAGGGGAGTGTGCAGCACGACCAGCGGAAGGGCCTCGTTCATGCTTCCCGATCGAAATCCGTCGAGGTCGAGAGCGACGTACTTGAAACCCAACGCATGCAGTCGGTCACAAATCTGCTGCCGGGCACCCTCGCCGACCAGCCGCGGCAGTTCGGTCACAGCGACCTCAATTCGCGCGGCATCGTTGACTTCGTGCCGCACTCGCAGTTCACGAATCCCGAACGTCTCTCGCAGAAAGCGCTCGGCTTGATCGATTCGTGACGTCCGCTCAGGAGTGACTTCCAAGCCATACGCGATACGACTCGCAAGGCAGGGGGAAGCCGGCTTGTCCCAAACGGGAAGGTTCCAGCCGCGTGCCAGTGCGCGGACTTCGGCCTTGCCGAGGCCCGCTTCGATCAGCGGGCTATGGACGTGGTGTTCGCGTGCGGCCTGCATTCCCGGACGGTAATCTCCCTGATCGTCCAGATTCGCCCCATTGACGAGAACGGCGCCTTGCCATTCGAGCGGAAGTGCTGCAAGCCGGCCGTAAAGCTCGGTCTTGCAGAAATAGCAGCGGTTCTGAGCATTCCGAACGTAATCGGGATTCAAGAATTCATCGGTCTCGACGAATGCATGTCGTATTCCGATTTGTCGGGCCAGTGCCTCAGCCTGTTCTCGCTCGCCCGAGGCAAGGCTGTGGCTGACCGCCGTGACGGCGATTGCCCGATCGCCGCTGGCCAGCCACGCCGCCTGAGCGACGACCGCGCTGTCGACTCCCCCTGAGAAAGCGACGACGGTTCGGCCGTACGCCCCGAGGATTTTTAGCAAATGCTCGCGCTTCGAATCCAGATCAATTTCAGGACTGGTCATTTCGAGGGACAATTCTTCAGAGGGCGGGCGCGATGGTTGCTGTATCCAATTGTTGCAACGCGGGTCAGTCGCAGCAAGACAATCTTGCCTTCCCCTCGTCTGAAACTCCCTATAGAATCAAGAGTTAGCAGCAGATTTCGGGTTAGCCGTCGAAGCTCGTACCGACATTCCCTATTCGCTGCCGTGAGGTGAATTCTTCATGCAACTGCGTACTGTCTGGCTCTGCCTGCTGCTTTTCGCCTGTCTCAGTTTGATCGTCCCATCGGGTTCGACGGCAGCAGTCACGGCAGAACATCGCAAGCAGGTCGATGAGATTGTCAAGGAAGTCCGCAAGGTCTCGGGGCTGATCACGAAAAAGGAGTTCGACGAAGCCGCCAAAGCTCTCAGCGAGTCGGAAAAGAGGCTCAAAGACATCGCCAAAGAAGCCGGCGTCGAAGTCAGCCACAAGCTGGTCGCCGTGGCGTTCTCGCAAATCGAGAAACAACGGGCGATACTCGCGAAAAAGCAAAAAGGGAGCGATGGCGCCGCCGGGGCAGGTCCGTTTGAGAAAGAGGTCGCTCCCCTCGTTGTGGCCCGCTGCCTGAAGTGCCATGGGGCCGATGATCCCAAGGCCAACCTGAGTCTGGCAACGTTTGGCGGCATCGTGGCCGGCTGCGGCGGAAAGCTGGTGGTGCCGGGTAATCCTGAGTCCAGCATTCTCTATCAACGGCTGACGGCCAACGCCAACCGCCGCATGCCGAAGGGCGGCCCGGCCCTGGCCCAGGACGAGCTCAAGAAAATTTATTCGTGGATCGCCGGGGGGGCAAAGTTCGGAGGTGACAACGCCATGCTGCTGACGACTCTCGTGGAAGAGGGCGGGGGGGGGAAGCGCGAAACGGGACCCATTGAGATCGTCAAGGCGAACGGCGATGAGCGTGTCAAGTTCACGCGGGACATCGCGCCCTTCATGGCGAACTTATGTGTGGGGTGCCATAGCGGCCCGGATCCCCGCTCGGGCTTTTCACTGGAAACGTTCGAAAAGCTGATGCGTGGTGGTCGCGATGGCCGCGTTATTTTGCCGGGCAATACCAAAGACAGTCGGCTATGGCATCTCGTCGGAGAGCAGGACCCGATCAAGATGCCCCCCGGTCAGGCGCTGATCACCGAAACCAACCACGCCAAATTGCGAATTTGGATTGAAGAAGGTGCGAAATTCGACGGGACCGACGCACAGGCCAAAGCCCCGCTGCGAAGCCTCGTCCCCACGGCGGAAGAGTTGCGCGCCAGGGAACTGGCCTCGCTCAGCGCCGAAGAATTTGCGAATCGACGGCACGAGCGCGCCATGGAGTTGTGGCAGACGGCGTTCACAAAAGACACCCCGGCCGAGGCGGTCAACGACGAGGTGATCGTCATCGGCAACGTTGCGGAACCACGCATCAAAGAGATCAGTGATTGGGTTGAAAACGACGCAAAGACTCTGAAAAAAACGTTCGGCATCAAAGAGCCGACGATCTGGCGCGGGAAACTGATCGTGTTCGCTTTCAACGATCATTTTTCGTACTCCGAGTTTGTCCAGACCAACGAGAAAAAGGAACTTCCCAGCGATATGAAAGGGCATTCGCGAGTCACATCGACGCTGGATGAGGCCTACATCTGCCTCGAAGAGCAGGGGGATGACGCGCGGGAAGCATCGCCGGGAACGCATGCGATGCTGTGGTCTCTTCTGACTGAGGCGCTGTTGCAGCGGTCGCCAAATCGCGTTCCCGAATGGGCAGCACGCGGGATGGGGTTGGTACTGGCGTTCCACGACGCTCCGAAAAATCCATACTTTCACAGCCAGGGGCGGGCGGCCTCTGAGGCGCTGAAATCACTCGATCGGCCGCAGGAATTGTTTGAGGCCGGTACATTTTCGGCGGCCGACGCGGCACCGGTGGGCTTCACTCTCGTTTCGCACATGATCAAAGCGGGACGAGGGGGCGAAGCCGAGTATGTGAGGTTCCTGGGACAGCTCTCAATGGGTAAATCGTTGTCCGACGCGCTCAAGACCGTCTACGCCACCGATCCGCTGCGCCTGGCGCAGGCCTACCTCGCCACTTTGCCCCACGCGAAAGCCGGGTCAAAGAAAGCCAGATCCAAACCGTAAGCGTTCGGCAAACCGACCAGCCATTGCCATTCTGTGAATCGACCCGGCTTCGCGCGAAGCCGGGTCGCGTAGAACGGACTCTTAGTCCGTTCGAGCGAACGTATGGATTGGCAACGCCTCCCAAAGCAGAATTTCGTTGGTCAATTCTTTCGTCGCATCCGTGAGGTCCGACCGGGTTCTATGCCTGATGTTGTCATGATCGGCGGAGGGGTGATCGGCCTGTCGCTGGCGTACGAGCTGGCGGGGCAGGGTGTCCAATGCGCCGTCCTCGATCAGTCGGCAATCGGCCAGGAGTCGTCGTGGGCCGGCGCCGGGATTCTTCCACCGGGTGATTCGGCCCATGCTGCAACCCCCGAAGCGCGGTTGCGCGCCGCCAGCCACAGCCTGTGGCCCCAGTGGAGCGAGCGCCTGCTGAGCGAGACGGGAATTGACAATGGCTATCGCCGATGCGGCGGGTTGGAAGTGCGCCTCCAGGGCCCCCCCGACGAACTCGACGCCGAGATTGCACGCTGGCGGGATGAAGGCGTCGAGGCCGTTCCGCTCTCATGGCGCGAAGCCTGGTTTTGCGAGCCGGGTCTGGCGCCTGGTCTCACCGCCGCGTATCGATTGCCGCAGATGGGACAGGTTCGTAATCCGCGGCATTTGAAGGCACTGATTGCGGCTTGCACGCAGCGGGGCGTAACGCTGCTTCCGGGTAACCCGGCCTGGGGCTTCGAACGCAGCGGCGAAAGAATTCTCGCCGTACAGACGACAACGGGCAAAATCGCCGCCGGCCAGTTTGTTGTGACGAGCGGCGCCTGGTCTGGTCGACTGCTGGCACAGGCCGGCTGCCCGGTTGCGATTCGTCCCTTGCGAGGGCAAATCGTGTTGTTCGCCGCCGAGCCCTGCCCGCTCAAACAGGTGATCAACGTGGGTCCGCGGTATCTCGTACCGCGCGGCGACGGCCGGGTGCTGGTCGGCGCGACCGAAGAAGATGCCGGGTTCGACAAACGAACCACCGCCGGCGGGATCGGCGGATTAATCGCGTTTGGTCTCGAGCTCTGCCCGGCGCTGGCCGCCGCGACGGTCGAGCGCACCTGGGCGGGATTGCGGCCGCAGTCGGCCGATGGTTTGCCGTATCTTGGCCTGGTGCCGCAGACCGAAAACCTGTTTGTCGCCACCGGGCATTTCCGAGCGGGGCTGCAACTCTCGCCGATCACAGCCGTCACGCTGGCCCAGAGGCTGACGGGGCGGCCGACCACGGTTCCGCTTGAGCCGTACGCGGTCGACCGGCACCCTCAACCACTGGAGTTTCCCGAGATCACGATCCAGGGTTCGAACTAAGTTGACACGCAGAAATACTTGAGCAGGCGAGCGGGGGGCGTGAGCCCCCTGAAGGGTGATTTTGCATGCGGCGCTGCATGGTTTCCTTTGCGGGTCCACTGAGCCGTTGCGGCACTCGGACCGAAGGAGCGTGACAACGTGCGAGCTGTCGTCCAACGCGTATCGCGCGCCTTCGTCACGGTTGCCGGCGAAACGACCGGCGCGATCGAGCAGGGGTTTCTCGTGCTGCTGGGGGTCGCCGATGGCGACGTCGGAGCCGACGCCGAATATCTGGCTAAGAAGATCGTGGCTCTGCGCGTGTTCGAAGATGAACAAGGCCAGATGAATCGCAGCCTGATCGACGTCGGTGGACGAATGCTGATCGTCAGCCAGTTCACGCTTCTGGGAGACTGCCGTAAGGGTCGCCGACCGAGTTTCGATCGCGCGGCGCAGCCCGAAGTCGCCGACCGGCTTTACCAGCACTTCGTCGCCGCGGTCGCCGAACAGGGAATCGTAGTCGCGACCGGCCGGTTCCAGCAGCACATGCTGGTCGAACTGGTCAACGAGGGGCCCGTGACGTTGCTGGTCGACAGCCGCCGCGAGTTTTGATGCCGCTGGAGTACAGGCTTTAGCCTGCCGGCGCGTCAGCTTTTGCTCGATGCAACGCGGTTGGGCGGGGGGTGGCGGGGTCAGAGCGGCGCGCCGGATCGAGCATCGATGGCATCGCGAGGATTGCGCGTCGCCGCCGGGTCGCTCGCCAACTTGCCGGCGATGGCCCCGTCGGCATGGCAACCAAAAGAAATTAAACCACTGATGACACTGATGTCACGGATAGGCATGCAAACTTTTGCCTGAATCATCAGTGCCATCCGTGAAATCCGTGGTTCCTAAGGATTCGAACAAAAGATCGCAGCGGTCGCAGAGAAGGATCTTGTCAAGAGGAGCCACGCGCCCTGGAGCTGCCGCCGGAAACAGCGATATTCCCCGGTTATTTCGCAGGGCAAACAAAACATAACAGACATTATCGGACGTTGGCCTGCCGCTGGAGTACAGGCTTTAGCCTGCTGCCGGCGAGTCGCTCATGTCTTGAAACGTGGCGACCATAGCCTGGCGCCAGTCGCGAAACGACGACTCGCGAAACGGCGACTTGAGAACCCGACGCCATCGCTCAGACGCCGGGGGCTTCCGCTGGAGCCTGAACTCCCAACTCTTCGAAGACTCCGATCCGCCGGAATTTCTGATACCGCCGATCGAGCAGCCGATCGAGGGGCAAACCGGCTAAATCCTTTAAATTGCGCAAAAGTGACGATTTGAGCAGCACCGCAGTCTGGCGATGATCGCGGTGCGCGCCCCCCGACGGTTCGCTCACGATCTCGTCCACGACTCCCAGGCGCAGGAGATCGCGACTTGTAAACTTCAAAGCCCGGGCCGCCTTATCTTTGTGCTTGCCGTCTTTCCAGAGGATGCCGGCGCACCCCTCGGGACTGATGACCGAATAATAGGTGTGCTGCAGCATGGCAATGTGGTCGCCGATCCCGATTCCCAGTGCCCCCCCCGACCCGCCTTCGCCGATCACGACGCACACGATTGGCGTGGCCACCCGCGACATCTCTCGCAGGTTGAGGGCAATCTGGTAAGCCTGACCGCGCTCTTCGGCACCGACGCCCGGATGCGCACCGGGGGTATCGATAAAGCAGACGATGGGAATTCTGTACTTGGCAGCCATCTCCATCCGCAAACGCGCCTTGCGGTAGCCTTCAGGGTGCGGTGAACCGTTCAGCGTCGCTTCCCGCTCCTTGAATGTTCGACCTTTCTGCTGCCCGATAAACATCACCCGGCGATCTTCGAGTTTGGCGAAGCCGGTCAGAATCGATCGGTCGTCGCCAAACGAACGATCGCCGTGCAACTCGATGAATTCATCGAAGATCAATTCGAGATAGTCGCTGGAATGCGGTCGGTCGGGATGTCGCGCCACCAGCACCGTCTCCCAGGCATCGAGCTTTTCGAACGTCTCGCGTTTCAGCCGCACCAGTTCGACACGCAACTGCCGAATCGAATCGCGGGTCGCCAGGTCGGGATCGGTTTTCGCCTCGAGCACAGCGAGCTTGTCTTCCAATTCGAAGATCGGGCGTTCGAACGGCAGGCGATAGGCGGGGGGCATCGTGCGAAAGCGAACGTTTCAGAGAGTGCGGAAAAGGGTCTGAGTGAGATTCATTCGAGCGGTTGCCGACTGATCGGGGGGAACGGTCAGAGTGCGTTGGGGGAGGACCCAGGCTCGCGACCCGACCCCGGTGAAAGCCTGGTTCAGACCGCTGGGGGTAAATCGTCGAACCCGAGCAGATCGTCGATTCGCATTCCTTCGTCGGGTTTCGCCGCGGGTGCTGCAGGCTTGGCGCGGACCGCTCGAACTGGCGCAGGTTTTGACGCGGGCGCCTGCACAGGCGCAGCGGATGCCGCAGCCTTTGTTGCGACGGTGGGAATGGCAGTCGCAGCGACAGGCGGCGGTAGGGGACGAGCAGCCTGCGGCGGCGCGACGGGCACTTGCGCGACGTGTACTTGCGCGACGGGAACATGCGGGCGAGCCGAAGCGGCGGCGGCCGGCGGCGGGACCGCCGCTGGAGGTGTTAGCCGCGGCGCTTGTGGTCCGGCGGCAGGTGCCTGGGGGACTGCCACCCACGGCGTCTGGCCCCCCGGCATGGGCATCGGCTGCATCGGTTGTTGCATCGGGTAGGGCATCGGCATGCCGGGCATCGGTTGCATCGGGTACGGATACATCGGTGCTTGCGGCTGCATCGGCATCTGCGGCATCATCCCCGGCATCATCTGCGGGGCTGCCGGTTGAGGTGCGGCCGATGCCGTGCGCTTCAGCGTGGACTTGGGCTTGGGTTTTCGCAGAGGCGCCGGCGGCGAGACACCACCTCCCAGTTTCGTCCGCAGCGCGTCGGCGCGGCTGTCGAGCGTTCCGCCCAAAACCTTTTTCAAGGCTTCATCAGCCATCTGCTGTTCGGTCTGCTCGCCCTCTTCGGCAATCGGCACTTTGAACACTGAAACATTGCGCAGTTCGACCAGAAACTCAGACATCGACTTCTGACGTTGATCGGGCTTCTTGGCAATCATCCGAAGAATGACACGGTCCATCTCAGGCGTGATATTCGTATTGATGTCCGAGGGGTTCGGCGGGATCTCGCCGATATGACGCAACAGCAGGTCTTTGGGCGTCGAACCTGCGTACGGGGCCTGCCCGGTCAACAACTCAAAAATCGTGATGCCGAAATTGTAAATGTCGGTCTGCGGCGTCAACGCTTTCCCAAGGATCTGCTCGGGAGCCATGTAAGTGCGGGTTCCCTTCACCGTCAACTGCTTGCGCGCAAACATCTTCGAAAACGTCGTGGCTGCGCGACAGGCCAGCGAGAAGTCGATGACCCGCACTTCGGCCGACTTGTTCATCAGAATGTTGTCAGGCTTGAGATCGCGATGAACCCAGCCACGCTCGTGGATTTGCTCCAGCGCCAGCGCCACGAACTCGATCAGTCGTTTGAATCGGATATGAATCCCGCGCAAATCATTGACCACCCAGCCTTTGAGGTTCGGGGCTGCAAACAGGTCCATCGTGAAAAAGGCATGCGTCTTTTTCACCGAAATTTCATGGTACTTGATGATGTTTGGGTGCTCGAACGACGAGCCGATTTTGAATTCGCTTTTAAGGGATGCCAACTGTTCCGGATCTTTGAGCGCTTCGGGAAGCAACAGCTTCATCGCAACGCGCCGCGTCGTCTCGTTGTCGATCGCTTCCCAAACCTGGCTGTATTGCCCGCTTGCGAGGCAATTCAGCAGCTTGTACTGATTGATCACCAGATTGTCAGTTACCTTCGACACGTCATGAAACTCCTGCGGCGCGACCACTCGATCCCAAAGGCGGGCCGAATCAAAAAGCGGGCGTGGATTCTTTCTTTCCGGCAGCAGGCCGCGAACCGGCGCCTTTGGCGGCCCCTGCTCCGGTCCCGACCGTCCCGGTACCGGCCTGCAAGGCCCGCAGCGGCGTGCCATCAGTCAGTGCCCGCGTCGAACTGACAATGACCTCGTCGCCTTCGACGAATCGTCCTGAAACGAAGACGCTGTCGGTTCCCACTTTGCCCAGGATTCGCACGGTCAAATCGCGGATCACATTTTCCCGCAGTACCTGCACCTTGCGCTTGCCGTCGCTCGTGTTCGAGATCGCGATCGACGGCACTAACGTCACCGGTGCCTGCGGAATCAGGTCGGAATAGACCGTTTGCCCCGGTGAAAGCTGGCCTCGAGCATTGTCGATGCTGACCAACGCTGACGCCGGCGAGTTCGTGAGTTCGCGAAGTGGGTCAAACTGTGAACTGAGGGCGACGATCGACTCCACCGTGGCGCTGGCAGCGGTTTCTTCGACCTTGAGGTTGACAAAGCTGCCGGGGGTCGCAGTCGAACGTTCAACCGGAATCTCGACGACCAGCTTCGACGGGTCAATCAGCGTCGCCAATCGCTCCCCGGCCCTTACGAACTGGCCTTCGACGGCGTAAACGCGTTCGATCTCGCCGCCAAAGGGGGCACGAATCACCAGTTGATCGGCGTCCATTTGCGCCAGTTCGAGATCGGCTTGCGCGGCATCGAGATGGGCTTCGGCCAGAGCCGCCTGGTGCGTGTCGCCTTTCGACTGAGCCAGTTTTTTCTCGACCTGGGCCGCCTGGACGTGAGCCTTGGCACGTTTCAGCACCAGCGCCGAGCGCTGTTCATCAAACCGCATGACTTCAGCCTGCTGGGCCAGCTTCTGTTGCGGTTTGGCCGAAATCGTTCGCACGTAGCCGTCGGCCGGCGCAGTCAGGTTCAATGATCGCGCGGCCTGCAGATGCATCGACACCCGGTAGATTTTGGGGTCGGTCAGCCGCACCGCGTCCCGTTTGATGGTCACGGCCTGCTCGGACGGTGGGTCCGCCTTGCCGGTCGCGTCCTTACTCCTCTGATACGCGCTGGAAACGTTCGGCTGGACCAGCGCCACAGCACAGGCCAGGATCCTCATCGTGAGGATCACGCCCAATTTCCAGAGATGGGCACGCGGAACCAACATGGCAAGATCGCTCCACTGCGAGAGACCCTCCACGCAGATTTTGGCGGAGCGGTCGAAACCGATGCTCAGACAGGATCAAATCAAGGGTAGGGTGCCGTCAGGATGGTGTCAACGCCGGGTCTGATCTGTTAGCATTCGGGGCCTGCGTGGAGTGTCTTGTCGACCGCCCCGCCCCGACGACGTCGTCCACAAGGCGCGTTGGTATCTCCGCCCGCTACAACTTCGACCCAACCCCCGGGAGACCCGCCTGATGACCGCCTCGTTGCTGCCGGTTGTGCTGCTGGGCACACTGCTGGCCTCTGCGTGGGACGATTCACCGGCCATTGAATCCCGCTACACCGGGGCGCTGACCAAGGCGAACCAGCCGGCTGACGCCAACGCTGTCAAACGCTTCAGCCTGTATGCGGCGATCAGTCGTCAGCCCGATCGGGGACGCCGGATTGCCTACTTTCTCTCTGAACGCGGCGGCGGAGGCTGGGCCTGGCCCGAACGGTATGGCGCCATCTCGGTCGATGCGCAATTCAAGCCGGTTTCCGGAGGCGCGCTGCGGTTGTTGTTCGAGTACGAAGGGAACCCGATCGTCGTTCCCCTGCCTTTGCCAGTTGCCGGTTTTGCCGCCATGTTGCAAGCCGGTGCCAAATGGACTGAGGGAAAAGAGGTCTGGGAAGTCGTCAAGCGTTCGCGAGTTCAGAACCGAGACTGCTGGCAGGTGCAGGTTTCGAACAATTTCGGCCGCAAGCGCACGTTGTGGATCGACGCGACCGACCCGATCGTCGTCGCGCTCGAAGAGCGAGTTTTCGTCGGACAAGGGGACGAACATGTCCTGACCATGCAGCTCGAATCACTGCAGCCGCTCGATGAGCAACAACTCAATCGAGACACAGCGGCCCTGCCGGCGTTGCTCAAGCTCCAGGCCGACCTCGAGCGCGGCGAAAACGCGTTTCGACCCGAGTTGAGCGAAACGCAGCTCAGGCTGGTTGAAAGCGCCTTGCCACAACTTAAAACCCAGACCGACGACACCCCGCTTGGCGCATTGGTTTCGGCGATCGGCAAAGATCTCAAAGCGCAATCGCAACGCACCGATGACCTCGCCCGCCTGGCCGAGAAGCTGATCGGTAAACAGGCGCCCTCCTTCGCACTGAACCTGACGGACAAGACGAATATCGCCGAAGAGACGTTCAAGGGAAAAATCACCGTGCTGCATTTCTGGGAGTACCAGAACGAGCCGCTCGTCGAACCCTACGGCCAGGTCGGCTATCTTGACTTTCTATCCGGGAAGCGGAAGAAGCTCGGCGTTCAGGTGTATGGAGTGGCCGTCGATGACCGACTGGGCGACGAGCAGTCCAGGGCGTCAGCCATCAAGTCGATTCAGCGGCTCAAGCAGTTTATGAATCTGGGTTATGGCATCGCCGTCGACGATGGAAAGCTGCTGGCGAAATTCGGCGACCCGCGCAAATTCGGCGCCAAGTTGCCGTTGTGGGTCGTCATCGGCCCCGAGGGGACGATCGCCCATTACCACACCGGGTTCTACAAGATCGACCCGAACGAAGGCTTGCAGCAACTTGACGACCTCGTGGTCAAGCTGATTCGCGAACAGAACGACAAGAAATAGCGTGCGCGTCAACTCGCGAATCAACTGAATCCTGCCGCGCCCAATTCTCGATCGCCAAAGCTTGCCCTCTTCGCGCCCCCCTGCCCTGCACCCCTGCCCAGAACGGGCCGGCGTTCACTTGCAGCAGAACAACCCCTTGAGTTTTCGATAGCAGCCTTTGGTGCATTCTTGCGTATCGAACCACACGCGGCTGCACCAGCCCGAATCGACCGGCGCTGTGGGACTTTTGAGTTCGAGATGCATGGTGGCAACCGGCCGGTAGAGTTGGCACTGCTGGATGCCTTCTTTGAGGCTGGCGGGCGAAACCCGCGGCGGCTGCCGCGCCTGCATCAATTCGGCGGAAATCAGTGCATCGGTCACGTACTCGGCGCAGTGCAACCCATTGCTGCGCTTGCCGGTCAGGTGATGTTTGATGCCATACGGGCGGCCGACCTGACTCTCCAGATGCGACCCAAAGCGCTCGATCTGCACCGCAGAAAACGGCTTCTGGGGATGGTACACGCATAGTCGCGCGTCACCCTGCGAAGCCAGATAATCTCCAAGCGGCAGTTTTCGCACCCCTGCCCCGCCCGTGCTGTCGTAGACAAAATGCGTGCCGTCCCGCTCGATCACCGCCCCCACGTGCGTGTATTTGCTGGCGGTAAAGACTTTCACCGCCAGACAATCGCCCTGGCTGAAAATCAGGCTGCCGGTCGGCAATACGGCGGCAAGAACCTCTGCCGCCTGCCGAGCAGCCATTTGCATTTCGACCGGCTCGGGCGAACCCGACAAAATTGCGGCAACGAGAATCCAGGACATCGATTAAGCCTCAATAGAAAACGTGTTCAGCCCTTCCTGACAAATCGTATGACGACGATCGCACACTCTTCTCGCACGTTCGAAATTGACCTGCCGGATTCAAACGTCGTATTTGCACGACCGGATCACGGTATTCTGCCGTCGGAAATTGCGGCCGACAAGGTGAATCTTGCCGCGACCCGCGGATGGGCATGGATTGTTTTGCCCAAATGATCCGTGACCATCGGCGACATCCGTGGTCAATTTCGTCACGTCCTGCGTAGCACAAGCGTCCTCGCATGTGTCGTACTGCGCGGCTACGAACGGTTTGGAACACCAATCTTCGCTAATTGGCGCAAATCGGGGATTGCGCCAGAATCTCCCCGGCGAGCGGGGGGCGTCAGCCCCCTGAAGCCTTGCAGTTCCAACATGCACCGACGAACAGAATGGGTCGGCGGTAAGCATTGACCACTTCAATTCGCGTGCGGGATCCAATGGGCGGCGCTTCAGGGGGCTAACGCCCCCCGCTCGCCTTTGTAAGGTCGTTCGGCCCGGCCTTCTGCTTCCCTTCCAGCACGGTATACAGCTTGTGCGGATGCTTCTGCACGTCGTCGAACAGTTCGGGCATCCGCTCCAGATACCATTCGAGCGCCTTGGTGACAATCAGCACGGTTCCTCCGGGGCGCAGTGAATTTCGGGCGGCTTGCAGGAAAACCTCGGCGATTCGAAAGTCGGAGTAGTACGGCGGATTGCCGAGGACCAGGTCGAACGTGCCCGCAGCGTCGGTCTCTCCCGTGGCGTTCAGGATCGTCGCGATGTTGCTCAGTTCGTTGAGCGCCGCGCCGCGGCGAGTGCAGTCAATGGCCCGGGCATGCGAGTCGATGGCTGTCACCGATACGTCCGCCGCGCGACACGCCGCAGCAAACGCCACGACGCCGCTGCCGCAGCCGATGTCGAGCACCCGGGCATTGTCGCCAACCTGCATCGTGTTGATCAGGGCCCGCGCCCCGGAGTCGAGACCGCGATGGTTGAAGACTCCCGGTCGGCTGACGGCTTTGATCAGGCGCTCGCGGTCACGAAACGCAAACTCGCAGTCGTAATGCTTGAGCTTCGTAAGCGGATCGGTTTTTGTTGCCAGGTACAGCACGCCGGGCTTCGACGGGCAGCGCGTGACTTTGGGAAACAGCTTTCGCAATTCGTCGTGCAGCCATTGGTCTTCATTGTTGGAGGTGGCGGCAATCAGCCGACCCCCCTCTCGCAAGCGGCAGTGGGCGTTTTGCAACAGATCGCGCGCCAGTTCTGCCTCGCCGCGCGGGTCGATCGGCAAAGCGACAAGGTCGAATTCGGCATCTGGGAAATCGGGCGTGCAGACAATTTCGATGCCGCCGGCCGCTGGCGCGGTCCCCCCTGCCCCGCCCGGCGCTGTCAATTCGGCATAGGACTCGCTGACGATCCTTCGCGCTTCGTCGGCAAGATACGCGTCGAAATGATGCAGTACGACCCGTGCCCCGACAATGTGTTGCGCGCAGGCGATTGCGAACTGCCCCCGCCCAAGCGTCGTACACAGAATCCGCGTCTCGTCGATCGTCGGCAACTCGCCCTGCAACAGTTGCTCGGCCGGCGGAATGCGTAACGCCGGGGGGGTTTCGTCTCGGTCTTTGCGTTTGTTTCTACGGGACATCTGGTACTGGGTTGCGTTCCAACAGTCGGCTACAAGGCGCGACAAATGTAACACTTCAAATAGTTCGTTTCGACGCAGTGCACTGAAGTCGGGTGATCGGGGGCCGGTCCCCGGGCTTCGAGAATCTGCAGCGTGCGGTTGGCGCTCGATGCGGCATCGGCCAGCATTTCGGCGAAAAGTTCGCGCGACACGTATCCCGTGCAACTGCACGTGACGAGGGTGCCCTCTTCCGACAGGACCTGCAGCGCCAGACGGTTGAGGCTGTGGTAGCCGCGCAGCGCCTCGTCCAAACCGCGCGCGTGCCGGGCGAATTTTGGCGGGTCCAGCACGATCAGGTCGAATCGTTCGCCGGCAGCCCGAAGCGACTCGAGCGCCTTGAAGGCATCTGACTTTTCGAACTTTATGGCGTGTGACAGTTCGTTACGGGCCGCATTGTCGCGGGCCAGGGTCAGTGCCGGTTCAGAGACATCGACCGCCACGACGTCTTTCGCTCCGCCGTGCCGAACGGCGTTCATCGCGAACCCCCCGGAGTAACAGCATAAATCGAGCACGCGCCCCCCGCGGACGTATTTCACGAACGCCTGCCGATTGTCGCGCTGATCGAGAAAGAAACCGGTCTTTTGCCCCTCGACGGCATCGACCGCATACTGCAATCCGTGCTCGGTAATCAGCAGCGGGCGCGGTGGTTCGCGACCGCTAAGCAAACCGTCGGCGATCTCCAGTCCTTCCGCTTCGCGGATTCCCTTTTCCGTTCGGAGCCAGATTCCCGCCGGTTGCAGCTTTTCCTGCAACAATCGCACCAGCATGTCGCGCCGCACGGCCAGCGCCAGGCTGGTGAATTGCACCAGCAGCCAATCGTCATAGCGGTCGACAATCAATCCTGAGAGTCCGTCCGCTTCGCTGAAGACGAGTCGGCAGGCGGACGCCCGACCTACAAGCTGCAGCACGTCGCGCCTCAGCCCGATCGCCGCATCCAGTCGCTCGGACCAGAAGGCTTCATCCAGCGGTCGCGCGGCGTCCCAACTGTAGAGCCGCACCTGGATGTTGCTGTGCGGATTGAACAGTCCGCGGGCCACGAACTCCCCGCGTTCGGTGGCGAGGGCGACTTCGGCGCCTGGGGGCGGCTCGCCCGTCACCCGCGCAATCGCCCCTGAGAAAACCCACGGGTGCCGGCCGAAAAACGGCTGAGCGCGGCGCGGTTTGAGAATGATCTGCGGCAACGCGGCGGAATCAATGTTCGACAAACTCACGGCGCGATCCACGTCTGGGCCTGTCGGGCGCCATCGACGCTTTCGAGGTACGCCAGCAACCGATCGCGCTCATTCGTCAGGTGCCGAATTTGAAGCAGCGATTTGACTCGCGTCGTCAACTCGAGCTTATTGACCGGCTTGGTGAGAAAATCGTCAGCCCCGGCGCTGACCGCTTTCTCGATGTCCCCCATTTCCGCCAGCGCTGTCACCATCAGGATCGGAATGTTGCGGGTCTCGGGGTCGGCCTTCAACCGCTTGCAGACTTCATACCCGCTCATTCTGGGCATCATAATGTCCAGTAGAATCAAATCCGGCTGCGATCGCTGCACGGCATCCAGAGTTTGCTGGCCGTCGTACACCATTTCAACCGTATAGCCCGCTTCCGAGAGATAGGCGTCCAGCAGTTCACAGTTCTGGTGATTGTCGTCAGCAATCAACAGCTTCGACGGTCGATCGTGTTTCTCACGTGGCATATGGTGGATTATAACGGGTTCAGGCGACCTGCGGTATCCCACGCCAGCAGTGCTGCGACGGCGCAGCCGGGCGGGAGGGCGCCGCTGGCCCGCAGCGCCTGCAAGTGTCCGATCAGCAATTGCCAGTCATCGCTGGTGTCGACATCGTACCAGGGAGGCAATAAAGTCAAACTCGCACTGCAGCGCTCAATCGCCGCGACCGTCTGAGCGAGCACGCGCGATGTGCTCCATTCGATGCTTTCGAAAATCGGCCGGCTGAAACCACGCTGGCCGATTAGATAGAATCCGCCGTCGGTCGCCGGCCCCAGCACGACGTCGGCCCGATGCAACCGCTCAAAGGCCTGCTCGACGATCTCGATCGGCAACGTCGGGCTGTCGGAACCGACGATAACGCTACAGTCGTAGGGCCCCCTGGCAAAGGTTCGAAAGAAGCTTTCCATCCGTCCGCCCAGATCAACTTCCGGTTGCGGCCACAGTTCGAAGTCATTTCCCGCCAGCGCGGTGAAATACGTTCGAGACGGGGCTGTCGGCGGAGAAAAGCACAACACGCGGCGCTGGGCCGTGGCCTGAAACCGATTTCGCAGGTCGGTAATGAATGCGGCATAAGCCGCTGCCGCGAGCGCTGCTCCCAGTGCCTCACCCAGCCGGGTCTTGACCTGCCCGGCAACGGGATGCTTAACGAACAAGCCAAGAGTGGTCATCGAACCTCGCGATCTCCAGTGGCAAACGTGATTACCCCCGATGGTCGTGGGTTTCACCCTCAGGATCGTCAGGGTCTGAAACCGGGGAAGCGGCTGAAAGCAGGGCACTCCCCTCGATCAGGCGTCGGAGCAGCAACTCGTCGACGCGTCCGCGGAAGCGAATCACTCCGTCGAGCTCAACGACGGGAATCCACGTTCCGAACCGTTCCTGCAACTCGGGACGGGTGTCGATATCGATCTCTTCAATCTCGGGAAGATAATCGAGATAGCCGGCGAGCACGGCCTTGGCGTCGTCGCAAAGATGGCAGTCGGGACGCGAGTAGACGATGAGCCTCCGGAAGCGGCGGCCGGCCGGGCCGGGGTTCCAAACGTCCGTGTCGAGACCCCTGTGTCGCTGCAACCTCCATCCGAAGGCGAACAGCGCGAGGCCCGCGACGCCCCACAACGGACGTTGCTGATACCAGGACGCCGGCAAATTGATCGGCAACTCGACGGCGGTATCCAGGAGGATCATGACCCACACCGCGATCCCGGCAAACAAGGCCAGGCTGCCCACGAGTTGCAGACGCGACGGTTGATCCTGAGACGACATGCTCTTCTAATGCGGAAAGTTGGCGAAGTCCGTCAGACTGCGAGCGGAATCACTCGATCCGTTCGACCTCGACCAGGTTGTCGAAAAACGTCGCACCCCCGCCAAGATCGGTCAGGCGGGACGAGGTCGTGGCGTTGGCATTGGCTCGGTCGGGGGAGTATTTGTTCCACCACACGCTGGGCGCTACCACCACGCCGGCGCGTACGGTATGCCCCACGACCGCCATCGCCTCGAAGGCCCCGCGATCGTTGAAGACGCGCAAGCGATCGCCCGAGCTGATCCCACGACGCTCGGCGTCGTCGACATGCATTTCGAGCTGCGGCTCGCGGGCCGCTTCACGCAGCGAATCGATGTTGACGAACGTTGAATTCAGAAAGTGCGGCGACGGGGGTGACAGCATTTGCAACGGGAATCGCTGCGCCAGTTGCGGCGTCGATTCAGGGCTTTCGGCCGGTGGTGTGTACGTCGGCAGCGAATCGCTGCCCAGCGCGGCCAGGCGTTCGCAGTAAAACTCGCACTTTCCGCTGGGGGTCGGAAAGTTTCCGTCGGCAAACGGCGTATAGCGCAGCGGCAAATTGAGACGTAGCGGGCCTTCGTTGGTCAATCGATCGACCGTGATGCCCCGCAGTGCCGGCGGAACCGTTTCGGCCCCCTCCCACAGCGCCTGACGCGCGAGCGCTTCATCGCTGACCTGAAACAGCTCCGGCTCGAATCCGAGCCGCGCGGCCAAATTCCTGAAAACCCAGGTGTTGCATCGGGCCTCGGCAAACGGCGCAATGCAGGGACGATTGACCTGCAGCCAATGATGTCCGTAGCTGGTATGCAGGTCGAAGTGTTCCAATTGTGTTGTCGCCGGCAGGACAAGATCGGCGTAATCGACCGTGTCAGTCGCGAACTGTTCGTGAACGACGGTGAATAAATCGTCGCGGGTAAGTCCGCGAACGACCCGTTTCTGATCGGGGGCAATCGCGGCGGGGTTAGAGTTGTAAACGTACAGCGCCCGCACCGGCGGCCCCGGCAGTTCGCCGCCCAGGGCCTCGGCCAGGCGCGTCATATTGATCGTTCGCGTCCCCGGGGGGACCAGATCGGGCCGTTCGAGCGTCTGGGAATTCAAGGGAAATTCAGCACTTGTCGAAAGCAGAATTCCGCCGCCAAACTCGCGCCAGGCGCCGACGATCGCCGGCAGGCAGGCGATCGTCCGCACGGCCATCCCGCCGCCAAAATGCCGCTGCAACCCGTAGTTGATGCGGATGGCGGCCGGCTTTGTTTTGGCGTACTCGTGAGCCAATTGCTCGATTTGGTCGGGCGCCACACCCGTGATGGCGCTCACTCGATCGAGACCATAGTCGCCAAGCACCCGCTCCCGAAGTTGGACCCAACCCAAAGTGTGTTGTTCGAGGTACTCGCCGTCTTCCAACCGGTCGCGAAAAATGACGTGCATCAGCCCCAGGGCCAGCGCCGCGTCGGTCCCGACACGGGGCTGAATGTGCCAGTCGCTGCGTTCGGCAGTGCGGCAACGGTAAGGGTCGATCGTCACGATTTTTGCGCCGCATTTTCGCGCATTGTGCATCAGCACCCACAGGTGCGAATTGGTGACGGCGGTATTCGAACCCCAGTTGATGATGTAGCGGCTTTCGGAAAAGCCCTCAGGGGCCATGCCGGTCCGGGAACCGATCGTCATGGCATAACCCGTGCCGCCGGCTGCCGCGCAAATCGTGCGATCCAGCAGTGAGGCCCCCAGACGGTGAAAGAATCTGCGGTCGAGGCTCTGGCCCTGTATCTTGCCCATTGTGCCGCAATAACTGTAGGGCAGAATTGCCTGCGGGCCGTCAAGACTGCCGGCGATCTCACGAAAACGAGCGGCAATTTCAGTCAAGGCGTCGTCCCACGAAACGGGCGTGAAGCGGCCTGAGCCTTTGGGGCCGACGCGCCGCATGGGATGCGACAATCGCTCGGGATGGTAGACCCGATCGAGATACCGGGCGACCTTGTGGCACAAGAAGCCGCGGGTCGGCTGATGCCGGCGATTTCCCCCCACAGCCACCGCGCGATCGCCGTCGAGTGTGACGAGAATCGAGCAGGTGTCCGGGCAGTCGTGCGGACAGACAGCGAGAACCGTTTTCGTCTGGGTCATGTCCGGGATTCTAGCGTATACTCTGATGTGATGCGAAGCTCAAGCGCGGTCGGCGGCGGACCGGCCACGACGGCGTACGGGCTGGAAAGCGCTTGTTTGCGGTGCTACCCTCAGGCGGACGAAAGCCGTCGCCATTTGTCCCTTCCCAGGCGTGGCATGTCATCCAGCAGCAACCTCAATCCCGAATCGTTCTTCAGACTGGTCAGCCAGAGTCGGCTGATCGATCGGATCACGCTCAAGAACTCCTGGAAAGAGCTGAAAAACGCCGGCTGCGATTTGGGCAAGGTGACGGCGATCGCCGATGCACTGGTCCTCCGAAATCTCTTGACGCGGTGGCAGGCCGACAAACTGCTGCTAGGTAAGCACAAGGGCTTTTTTCTGGGAAAGTACCGGCTTCTGTCGCACCTGGGCAGCGGCGGAATGAGTGCCGTTTATCTCGCCGAGCACGTGCTCATGCGCCGCAGGGTGGCGCTCAAAGTCCTGCCCAAAGCCCGAGTCGACGATTCGTCGTACCTGCAGAGGTTTCACCGCGAGGCGCAGGCGGTCGCGGCTCTCGATCACCGCAATATCGTTCGGGCGTATGACGTCGATCAGGAAGGAGATACCCACTTTCTGGTGATGGAGTACGTTCAGGGCCAAAACCTGCACGAGCTCACGGTGAAAAGCGGCAAGTTGGACTTCGTACCGGCTGTTGAGTACGCACGACAGGCGGCCGAGGGATTGCAGCATGCCCACCGCATGGGGATGGTTCACCGTGACATCAAGCCGGGCAATCTCCTGCTCGACGAAAAGGGAATCGTCAAGCTGCTGGATCTGGGTTTGGCACGGTTTTTCGAAGATGCCGAAGAGAATTCGCTCACGATCGAGCACAATGAGACGGTGCTGGGCACGGCCGATTACCTCTCACCCGAGCAGGCGCTCGACAGCCACAATGTCGATCTCAGGTCGGACATCTACAGCCTGGGTTGCACGTTGTTTTTTCTGCTGGCGGGCCATCCGCCGTTTCCCGAGGGGACCATGGCGAAGCGATTGCTCGCTCACCAGTTAGACGAGCCGCGATCAATTCGGCGCGATCGGCCGGATATCCCCGATAGCCTTGTCTCGCGCCTCAGCAAGATGATGGCCAAGAATCCCGACGACCGCTTCCAAACGGCGAAAGAGACCTCGGCGGCGTTATTGCAATGGCTGATGATCAACGGGGGCGCGACCTGGTCAAAAATGAATCCGGTCATACCCGGAAGCAACTCACTGGGGTCATCCGTCGCCGGATTGCCCGGTTCCAGCGTGGTGCGGTCCGGCAAACCGTCGCGCGCCCCGACACCTGCTGCTGAAAATAAGCAACTCGATTCCGACGGGTCGACGCCGTCGGCTGCCGAGGCTGCGCCCGCCGATACGAAACTCTTCGGGATCACCGCGGTCGGTCGCGAAGTGATCGATTACACAGCCGACAGGACGGGAAATGTCGGTGCGGCTCCCACCGAACCGGAGCTGGCGGCGTTTTTCTCGAGTCTCGATCAGCCTGAACCGCCCGAAATCACACCACAAACCTCGACCGCGATTCTCGCTCCGACGGCAACCGGTACGACTCGCGATTCTCCGCCGCCTGATTTTTCGCCCAGCGACGCTGCGATCTCTGAATCGCCCGCGCCCAGCGCTTCCGATTTCGAGTCGCTCGTCGCGGGGCCATCATCGCCGGTCGTCCGAATCGGCGAATCGGACCCGTTCTCGTTCCCTGTCGATGCGCCGCTCGCTCGAAGCGCACGTCGGCAGGCCGTGAAATCGGCGTCACAACCGGCGCGGCCGGCGCCCGGCCCGAATGGGCACACTGCCGACTTTCGCAAATGGCTGACGATCGCAGCGCCGATCCTGGGGATCGCCCTCGTCGCCGGATTTGTCTATTTCGGGCGGGGTGAGACCGGCTCGACTCCCGAAAAGCCGGCAAATCAATCGAATTCGACAAAGGCCGATCGGCCGAACAAGAAAACTTCCCGTCCGCCGGCAGTTGCCGTGCGGAGGGAATGGAAGGTCGGAGCGGCTCAGGAATTCAAGACGATTGGTGCGGCACTGCGCGACGCGAAACGGCAAGTGCCGAAAGGGCGAAAGTCAGTACTGACGATCAAGGTCGCCGCCGGCGAGTCGTTTGCCGAGCGAATTGAAATCGATGAGAAATTTCCGCGTGGCATTCAAATCGTTGCCGAAGAAGGGCCGCCCCCCGTCCTGGCCCCGATCGGGCCGGAACCGGCTGTGGTCGTCCGGGGTGGCACAGGAAAAAATATTGTGGATGACTTTCGACTCGAAGGTTTTCGAATCGAAGCCGCAGGCAAGGCGATCGCCGTTCAGCTTTCGGAATGGATTCCGGGGGTCCGGCTGATACGGCTTCAAATTCGCGGCTTTCAGCAATCGGGCGTGCTGATTGACGGCGCGCAGACTTATGGTTCTGAAGACAAGCGAATCGTTCTCGAACGGTTAACCTTCAGCCATGCGGCGCCCGACGCGGTCGGCGTGGTGTTTCGCGAATCGAGTCAGGCGCCCAGTCATGTCCGCGTGGTGGGTTGCCGATTCATTGCGCCGCTCGCCGCAGGAATCAAGATCGGCAGCAACACGATCGGGCTCGATATCGACGAATCCATTTTTTTCAGGACTCGTTCCGGTGTGGTGCTCGAGGGCGCCCAACGTGAATGGCGAGATATCGGGTTCGCGTTCAATACCTTTTACGAGAACGAATCGGCGCTGGTCTTCTCTGAAATGCCGGGACCAAACAGCAACGGCTTTGGATTCTACAACAATTTGTTTTTCGGCTCGCGCACGGCCGATGCCGTCGTCAAGGCAAACTACAATGTCAAAACTTTTCTTTCGATGTACCGCGTGACTCCTGGCGGCTCGGGGCATAACTGGACGACGAGAGCACGCGACGAGACTCCCCTGGCAGGCGATCTCGTGTATCTGTTCGAGACGCGACAAGGTCAGTTCGGTGCGACCGGTCTTCAGTTCCGCTCGCTTGATCCCGAAACCCCCGACTTCCTGGCTCCGGTCTCGGGAAGCCCGCACGCCAAAGTGGGGACAATGCTGGACGCGAAGAAATTCGGTTTGCAGATCGGAGCCGACATCAGTCGACGATCGTTTGATGCAAGGTGATATTCTGCATTGAGTTGCGTTGCTATACTGAACGCCCGATCGAATTCCGCAGCGTATCTCAGACTCCCAAACCACAAGAATCCATCGCAACCTGTTCGCTCCATGAGCGTTAACGTAGCCGACTTCCGGACGCCCTGCGGCCGAGTCTCGACGCGGCCACAGGCCGGTTGCTGATTACTGTTCGCAACTCATTGATATTAAATGAGTTGCGTTGTACATCTTGTCGCTGATTGGGCTTGGCCCTTAGGATACTTGTAGTGCATCCTTTGAGGACAGGCGACCATGAAGTCCGGCAACCGTTTTTCCCGCAGCAATCACCAACCCGCGTCACCGCGCGCCGTGGCCAATCGAGCCCGCCGCGCGGGATGTGACTTGCGTCCGGTCGCTGCGTTCCGTCAACGCGGACTGCGCTCGGGCCTGAAGCTTGAAGATTTCAACGCCCCCGAAGTCTGGCATGAAGTCGGCGCTGCCGCGCCGACCCGTTGTTTGGTTCACCTGGCCGGTGCAGGATTCATTCATGCAGTGACGAAGGCCGAGGTCGGCGAGCGGCTGGCTGCCCTTCCCTCGCGATTCACGCGCGGACTGCAGGTTGTCCAGTTCAGCGGGATGACCCGCAAACGCCAACTGTTTCCCTGCTATGGCATGCAATGGGGTTCAGCCGTTTACCTCTATCCGATCGAAGAATCGTTGATCGAAACCTACTCCCGGCCCCCGACTCCTGAACAACAAGTGGAAGCAGGCATGTTCGGCGGCCGATGGGTCAATGACGGCAAACTGTGGCGCCTGATTTGGACCACGGAAACGATCAGAGACTTCTACTTGAATAACGTCTTGATCCACGAGGTCGGCCATCTCAACGATTTTCGCAACACCAATACGCGCGATCGTGAGCGGTATGCAAATTGGTTCGCCATCGAGTACGGATACCGCGCCTCGCGGTGATCCGTGGGAACCGGTTAACCCGGATTAGGAATGTAGGGTGGGACCAGCAAGCCGAGAACTACGATGGGCCTTCGTTTTCTGAATACACTCTCGAACCAGACAGCGCGCCCGGTCGTCATTGAGCGGCTTGCGCAGGCCCACCATGCGGGTTCCGATGCGCTGCGACCCGAATGGTGGGCCTGCGCACGCTGCGCGAGCTGGTCCCACCCTACATGAATAATTCGGGCCAAGTGTCCTTCAGTTCGAGTGATTTAATCGCGAAACCTCAAAGCGGTGGTAAACCATGCAACCATTCGTCCAGACTCTGGAGCCGGCTTTGGCAAGCCTCCTGGCAGGCGGCGTGCCTGGCAGTGCTTGTTTGGGGATTGGTCCGCCTGCTCGGAGCACGCGTCGCCGCCCGCTGGCGGTTTGCCCTCTGGTCGCTGGTGTTCGTGAGATGGGCGCTGCCGGTCGTGCCCGCCTCCCCCACCAGCGTCTTTCGACTGTTGCAGGCGCCATCGACGCCGACCTCAGTGCGGCGCGAAGTGCCGGGCGATGTGAGCCTGGCTTCTGCGCCGATTAACCATTTTTCGGCGGAGTACGTGCCGGAAGTGCCTCTGCCGCCGACCGACACCGACCAGACCGTCGCGGAAGCGGCACCGATCGTCGCACCGGTCCTCTCCACGAGTCCGACTGTTCTTCCGGTCGCCACCCCGTCGCGACCGAGAACACCGTGGAACTGGAGATTGTCCGTAGCGTTGGTCTGGTTGAGCGGCGTGTTGGTTCTGGGCCTTCGCCGGGGCGTTCAGCGGCGACTTCTGGCGAGGCGAGGGAAAAGCTGGCGACGAACCGATGACCCGAGAGTCAAGGCGCTGCTGGCGGCCTGTTGCCGGCGAATCGGAATCGATTCGAAGGTGTCCGTCCTGGTGAGCGACGACCATTCGGGACCCGCCATTACCGGAACGTTTCGCCCTCGAATCGTGCTGCCCTCTGCGGTGCAGGGAGAATTCTCGGACGAGCAGTTGGAGATGATCCTGCTGCATGAACTGGCGCATGTGCGACGTCGCGATTTGTTGGTACGGGAAGCCGTTCTCTGGCTGCGAGTCGTACACTGGTTCAATCCTGCCGCGTGGTGGGCGTTCCATCGGATGGAGGTCGAACGCGAAATCGCCTGCGACGAACTGGTGCTCGACACGGCCGGTGCCGACCGCCGCCATTCGTATGGGTTAACGCTGCTGAATGTCGTGCAACGCGCTTCGGCCTCGGCACTGGGTCCGGGATTGCTGGGGGTTTCGGGTACCTCCTCAAGGCTTCAAAGGAGGCTCGCCATGATTCGCGACTATCGGCCTCGCTCCCGCAAAATGACGCTGCTGGCGGTCGCGGCGATTGTCGTCGCGTCGGCGGTGGGGCTGACGAACCCTCCTGCCGCGTACACCACCGACTCGCCTCAATTGGCGGCGTCATCGACGCTGAGCGACGCGGCGGACGGGCAGAACGAGGCAACCCGGAGCAACAATTCGTCTGTTATCCCGTCCCATCCGAAAAATGAAAAGACCTTCGAGGTCAAGGGCCGCTGCATCGATGACGACGGCAAGTCACTCGAAGGGGCTCAGGTCGTGCTGTTCCTGCTGGACTATCCCGGCGCTCCGCCGACTCACACTCACACGTGGCGACAGAAAACCGATGCCGGCGGTGAGTATCGAATCGGCGATCTGCGGCCCGAAGAAGGAGTGGAACAGTACATCCTGGCGGCCGCCATGCCGAATCATGCATCGATGGTGTATTCCTTTCCAGCCGACGATCCCGATCGAAATACCGTGCTGCTTCTGCAAGACAATCCTGGAACTCTTTCGGGCCGCGTGACCAATGAAAAAGGAGAGCCGGTCGCGGGAGCCGAAGTTTATAGCGGCTACCCCCTGCCCGGGTTCACCCACGCCGTGACCGGCAACGAGGGGCGTTATTCGATTTCCGATCTCCGATCCCTGCCACTTCGAGACACGACGGCAGTCGATTCCCGCAAGCGGGCGAGACCGGCACGAATCCAACCTGTATCGTACTTAGACGTCCGGCACGCCGACTATCCGCTGACACGTGCCCGCTATTCCGAAACTCATCAGCAAGTCGATGTGCAGTTGAAGCCGGGGACGATCATCGAAGGGCGAGTCGTCGATCGAGGGGAACCCGCCGCAGGGGCCGTCATCTCCGTGCATGGACTTGACGGACACACCCGGAGGTCTATTGCTGCCGACCGGCAGGGAGCGTATCGGGTCGTTCTGGCGTCCGATCAGTACCTCATCAGGGCACAGGTCAAAGACCGCACGGCGGTTGCGCTCGAATTTCCGGTCGACGCCCCTGGGAAAACGATTTGGGCGCCCGATTTGCAATCGATCTCCGGCGGTTTCATCGTCGGCAAGGTCGTCGCCAAGACGACGGGAAAGCCCTTCTACATGCAGTTACGTCGCGCTCGCATCGCTGAATTCAGTCAACGACACTCGTCGGTCGGCGTAAACTCCGGAAGGCATTCTTACAATGCTTCGGTTACGAAAGTTCCACCGTGCCGGTTCGCGAGGGCTGGTTTCATTTGCGAACGGCGCGACGGGACGCGGCGGCGCGACCTTGCGACGCGTCAACACGCGCCGGGCAAGCCTGGCGGAGAAACAGCCAACGGCAGTTACGCCAGGATTTCGCGGACCACGGTCCCTTCGACGTCGGTCAGCCGGAAATCGCGACCGGCGTAGCGATATGTCAGTTTCGTGTGATCGAAACCGAGCAGGTGCAGCACGGTGGCGTGCAGGTCGTGAACGTGCATTTTGTTCTCGACCGCCTGAAAGCCGAATTCGTCGGTCGCGCCGTAGACGGTGCCCCCCTTCACTCCCCCGCCCGCCAGCCACATCGTAAACCCGTAGTGGTTATGGTCGCGGCCGTTGATCTTGCCGGCGTTGGCCCCCGCCTGCGGAAGCTCAACCGTCGGCGTGCGGCCGAACTCGCCCCCCCAGATCACCAGTGTTTCATCCAGCAGCCCCCGTTGCTTGAGATCTTTAAGCAGCGCGGCAATCGGCTGATCGCACTCTTTCGCCAGGCGGCGGTGATTGACTTCGATGTCGTCGTGGCTGTCCCAGGGCTGGCCTTCGCCGTGCCAGAGTTGCACGTAGCGCACGCCGCGTTCGACGAGGCGGCGGGCGATCAGTGTCTGCCGCGCGTGCGTCCCTTCACCGTACAGTTCGCGAATGTGTTTCGGCTCCTGTTCGATGTCGAAGGCGTCGGTCGCCTCAAGCTGCATGCGGTAGGCCAGTTCAAGCGAATGGATGCGGGCGTCGAGGGCCGCGTCGTTTTGCCGCCTCTCGGCGTGCCGGCGGTTGAGTTCCTGCACGAGATCGAGTTGTCGCCGCTGCTGTCTCGTCGACAGGCTGCCGTTGCGGATGTTGGCAATCAGCTTGTCGATTTCGGTGTGCTTCGTGTCGATGTACGTCCCCTGGTAGGCGCCGGGCAAAAAGGCCGCCTGCCAGTTCTCGGCATCCTTGATCGGGTAGCCGTTGGGGCACATGGCGATGAAACCGGGCAGATTCTGGTTTTCGGTCCCCAGGCCGTAGGTAATCCACGACCCGACGCTGGGACGAACCTGAGTCTGGTCGCCGCAATTCATGAGCATCAGCGACGGTTCGTGGTTGGGGACGTTGGCATGCATCGAACGGATCACGCAGATGTCGTCGATGCACTCGCCGACCTTCGAAAAAATCTCGCTGACTTCGATCCCGCTCTGGCCGTATTTCTGGAACTTGTACGGCGAGGGAAACGCCGCCCCGGTTTTGCGTTCGGTCCGCAGGTTTTCATTCGGCAAATTCTGGCCGGCATATTTGTCCAGCGCCGGTTTCGGGTCGAACGTATCGACCTGCGACGGCCCACCGTTCAGAAAGAAGTGAATGACGTGCTTCGCCTTGCCGAAAAAGTGCGGCGACCTGGGCAGCATCGGGTTGGTATAGCCTTCAGCGGCTTGGGCCGAGCTTCGGAGCGACCCGTCGTCGGCAAGCAGTCCCGCCAGCCCCAGCGCTGCGAACCCCATTCCGGAGCGCGCCAACAGTTCGCGGCGCGTCACCGGAAGATCGAGTTTCAACGGCCCGATTTTCAATAACTCGTTCATCGCATGAAACCTTAGTAGGTCCCGCCTGCCGGGCGGGATCTCGCGCGTCTCGGCGGCGTCCACTTGCAACCGATCCCCTCCGGCAGAGGGGACCTACTAATCGACAAACACAAACTCATTCGCCAGCAACAGCGCTTGCGCGTACTGTTCCAGCGGTGAAAGCGACTGCGACGCGACGGGGCCTTTGAAGTCGGTCGGCGCGATCCATTGCTGCGTGCCGCCGCTAGAGGCCGACTCGGGTTCGGTCAGAAATTTCACACCGGCCGCGACTTCGTCCGGCTCCGATCGTCGCGCGTAGATCAAACGGTACAGCGCCTGCACCCTGTCGGCGGGATCACTAGTACCCGAGACCTCGGGCCGTGCCGCCAACTGCCGGGCCTGCTCGATTACGAACGGCGAATTCATGGCGAACAGCGCCTGCTGCGGGACCGTCGTCTGCGGCCGCTGTGGCGTGCTCACGTCGGGGCTGGCGAAGTCGAAGACCCGCAATGTCCCCGGCAAGTCCTGGCGGTCGATGAAGCCATACACTGCGCGACGTGTCGCATACGGCGTCGCGAATAGATCAACCGGCCGGCCGCCGCTGGTCGTGTCGAGCCGCCCGGCGACAGCGAGCAGAGAATCTCGCAGCGGCTCGAACTCCAGCCGTTGACGATTCATTTTCCAGAGCAGCCGGTTCTCGGGGTCGATTTGCAGGCCGTCGGCCCGGTCGTCGCTGGTTTGCCGGTACACGGCCGACAGCAAAATTCGGCGATGGAGCTTCTTGAGCGACCAACCCTCGTCGATGAAGATCCCGGCCAGGTGATCGAGCAGCTCGGGATTCGACGGCAGTTCGCCGCGGAACCCGAAATCACTGGGGGTGCCGACCAGGCCCTTGCCGAAATGGTGCAACCAGACCCGATTGACGAGAACGCGCGCCGTCAGCGGATTGTGCGGGCTGGCGATGGCCTGCGCCAGTTCAAGCCGGCCGCTTCCCTGTTGAAAGGCCGGCGAATCCCTGGACGACAGCACCTGCAAGAACCTGCGGGGCACATCCTTTCCCGGACGACCGGGATTGCCCCGAATCAGCACTTTGGGTTGCATCGGCTGCGGGGCATCGTTCATGACCATCGCTCGCGGCGGGGCCGCCAACGAGTTCGCTTTGTGACTGTCGACCGCACGCTTCAGTTCGCCCATTTTGTTGCGCGTCGCCCGGTCGAACAGGCGGCGCAGCTCTTCGGGCCCGATCGTCGTCGGGTTGTTTTCGGAGTACAGAACCTGGCGCAACTCCTCCGCCGCCGGGTCCGCCAGTGCGACGGCTGCCGGCTCGGCTCCCTTCAGTGTGACCCATTGCTCGTGCGCCCCCGCCAGCAGCTTCCCGTAGATCGCCGCCACATCGGCCATCGACTGCGGCGGCCCTTCGGCCAAAGCCTTTTTCACCAGCGCGTTCGTACGAGGCTGGGCATCAGAAGCATCGTTCAACGCGGTGACGACGCCGGCCCCATTTTCGGCAAATCCCTCGGCAGGAAGCTGCGCCAGCGCGCGCCACGGACCCAACACCGGATGCGCCGGTTTGTCGGCTTCGGCGAGATAGGCCTTCCAGCGTCGAACGACGGCGATGCGCACTTCGCCGGCCCCCAGTGAGCGCCCCTTTTCGTCGGGCAGTTCCTGATTGCCGAAACGCACAATCGCCGCCAGGTAATCGGCCGTTCGCGACCGCAATTCGTTCGACAATTCGGTCGTCTTGCCGTCCACGAACTGATCGAGAGCCGCTTCGCGCTGCTTGAATTCCTGTTCGTAGGCCCGGTACGCCTCCCCTTCGGCGGCCGGTCCGATCTGCGGTAATTCGGCCGGCTCGACCGAGCTGGCGAACACGCCGAACAGCGAATAGTAGTCGTCGGTCGGGATCGGATCGTACTTGTGATCGTGGCAGCGGGCGCAGGCAACCGTCATTCCCATCAATCCCCGCGCGACGACGTCGATCCGGTCGTCGATAATGTCGTTCTGGTTGTTGCCGAATCGCCGACCCAGCGTGAGAAAACCCATCGCCGCCAGCGGAGACTTGTCGTCTCCCAGCGGCAATTGGTCGGCGGCGAGTTGTTCGAGAATGAACCGATCAAACGGCAGGTCGCGATTGAAGGCGTTGATCACGTAGTCGCGATACGTGTACGAAAAAGGATACTTTCGCTCTTCCGTGAAGACGTACCCCTTCGTGTCGGCATAGCGGGCCACGTCGAGCCAGTGCCGCCCCCACCGCTCGCCGTACAACGGCGACGCCAGCAACCGGTCGACAACCGTGGCAAACGCGTCGGGCGACGAGACTCGTTCGAACACTTCCAGTTCCTCGGCCGTCGGCGGCAGGCCGGTCAAATCGAACGTGACGCGGCGCAGCAGTGTCCGCTTGTCGCTCTCGGGGTTGGGCTTCAGCCCGACCGACTCGAGCTTTGCGAGAACAAACTGGTCAATGGGCGTCAGAGCCCAACCGGTCGTCTGGATCATCGGCGGCTGCGGACGCGCGATCGGCTGGTACGACCAGTGGGTGCCGCGTGCCGTGTCGATCCCTTCGGGCGTCGCCATTTGCCCCAAAGCCGGAGCGTCCGCCGTCTTCCCCGCCCGAAACGGCGCCCCGATTTTGATCCATTCCGTCAGCGTCGCGATCTGATCGTCCGGCAACTTCTCCTTCGGCGGCATCTTGATCGCATCGCCGTAACCGATGACTTCAATCAGGCGACTTTCTTCCGGCTTACCTGCGACAACCGCCGGCCCCGAATCGCCATCCTTCAGCAGCGCCTCCCGCGAATCGAGCCGCAGGCCGGCCTCCTGTTTCTTATCGCTATGACACTCGAAACACCGCGCCACCAGAATCGGGCGCACCTTGTTCTCGAAAAAGGCCTCCTGGTCGGGGGTCGCGCGAAACTCGGCGGCGGCAGCGACCGGTTGATCGTCCGCCTGTACGATCCCAATCATTGCGAATTCGACCGGGAACAGAACGCCGGCCAGAACCCACAGGCAAACAGCGGTCAGCGCGTAGTGCAGGAATTGTCGCATGCGGCAAAATTCGGAGAGCAAACAGCGGCCGGCGCGCCCGGCTCAGGAGGGTTCGTATCTGTTTACTTCTACTGTCGATTGTACTTGACGAGTTGCAACCTGTTTTATAGAGACCCCTTGCGGGAAATGGATTTCCTTTAAGGAGATGCACGATGGAACGGCGATTCGAGCTCCGAAAGCAGCGGCTGTTGGCCGATGCGGAGGTTGGTTG
>SIAF01000456.1 GCA_009691905.1 Planctomycetaceae bacterium
GCGGGGACGGGGGCTCCGGTGGCAACAGTAGACATGCTTTCGTCCTCCCTGACGAATGGACCGATGATGATTCCGGATACTGAAACAAAACAGCGGGATTCCACCACCTCGAATTCCTCAAGTCAACCCCTAATTTTCGTCAGCACAGAGGGAGACCGCTTCGCGGTCGGTCTGTTGGCGACGACGGACGTGCTTCCAGAAGGGGCGTTGCCGCGAGCGAACGCGAAACGGCGGCGGCAGAAGGCGCGGCGATCGCGAAGCGGTCTCGAAGCGGTCTCGTCTTCTCCCCCCCTTAGGAAGGGGGGGCAGGGGGGGTCGCTTCCGCCACACTACAGGCCCAGGAGCCAACGCGGCAGCAATGCGGTCGGCAAGTCGGGCTGGACCAGCGATTCACAGCGTTCGTAACGGCGCACGACTGTTTCGGCCGCCAGGTATCCGCTGCGAACTGCCCCCTCCATCGTTCCCGGCCAGCCGGTTTGCGTCCAATCGCCGGCGAATGATAGTCCCGCCACGGGTGTCGCCTGTCCCGAACGCCATCGATCGACGCCGGGCAACATCGACACAACCGCCGTGTGTTCGGTGATCAGTCGCGAATGCACGAGTTGCGCTTCGCCGGCGGCGGGCCAGATCGCCGCCAGTTCGGCGACGACCGCCCGAATCGTCTCGGCCTGCGGTCGCGCCGCGACCTCGCGCGAGGCGCTGATCACGATCTGGTAGTAGCAGGTCGTGACCTCGCGATTCGCCGCAGCGCGATTCGCTGCCCCCTCGCGAATGGCCGAACGATTGAACAACCACTGGCTCAGCCCCCCGACGAACGTTGCGTGCCGCAACGGTGTGATCGGCCGGTCGAACCACAGATGAACGCTCGAGATCGGGGCGGTTTGGAGTCGTGCAGCGTCAACAATTCCCGGCAGAGACCGTAACGGGGCCGGTAACAGGTCGCCCGCCATGAACTGCGGGACCGCGACGATGACATGCTCGGCGGCAATCCGCTCGCCCGATCGCAACTGGACGCCGGTGACCTGCCAGCCCGACCACGGCATCGCAGCCGCCGGATCGCGTGCTGGCTCGGCAGTTGGCTCGACCAGCGCGGCCGGTTGAGAATCCGATCGCTCGGCGATCAGCGTCTCGACTCCCGCTTGCAGGCGGCAGGTTACAGCCCGCGACGCCCGCCAGCCTTCGACGACTGTTTCGTACAGCAAATCGAGTGACGCCGTCGGGAGCCAGACTTCCCAGCCGCGGCGATTTCGCAGGAAGCTGTCGACGAACACTTTGCGCGCATGACCGATGTCGATCCGATCGAGCGTTTCACTTAAGGCGCTGACCAGCACGACGTGCCAGAAACGCTCGATGACCGCGGGAGGCTGGCCGTGCCTGTTGAGCCAATCGAGAAACGATTCGTCTTGACAGGTCGACGCATCGACGCGGGCCAGCGCGCGCAGCCCCCAGGCCAATCGCCATTTATCGTGCCACGAGAGAAAGTGCAGTCGCGCGAATGACGGGAACAGATGAAACGGCGCCGGCAGCGGAGCCGACGAGAAAGTGCTCGCGGCTCCGTCCGTCCCGATAAAAGTCAGCCGCTGCTCGCGATGAAAAAAACGCTCGATGCGGACGCTGCGGCAGAAGTGCAGAAAATTCGTGCAACAACCCAGCGCCACGTGCTGGCAATTGTCGATCGGTTCGTCGGTGGTCTGATCGACAAACGAACTCGCTCGGCCTCCCCAGCGCGGCCGCGACTCCAGGAGTGTCACGGCAAATCCGCGCTCGGCTAATGCTGCCGCCGCGGCGAGCCCCGCCAACCCTCCGCCGACGATCACCACGCGCTCGCGCATCCGTCACGAAGGGGGGTCACGAGGTAGAGGGGACGGGCGATCACCGATTCGAAGGACGACAGATTTGAAGAGCGGGTGAAGGGGATCGAACCCTCGACATCAGGCTTGGGAAGCGACTTTGACGAACCCGACAAAACCAGCGAAAAGCCCACGGTTTTCGGATAATACCGCTCTTGCGTCCCTTTCGCAAGAGCGTGCAAAGCGTTGTCGCAACGTGTAAATTTCGGCGGTATTGTGGCGGTACGCAGGGGGTCGGCGGTACAGTGCCCGGTACAGGATAATCGCGGGTCGAAGTGTTCGACTTTGTACCGCGCCGGTCAATTCAGGTCCCGCTCGCTCGATTCAATTCGTAATGCATACATTACTGGGCTTTGCAGCCGCGACTGACGATGAGTTTTGGCACAACATCCAATTATGGACGGGACTTTTCTTTGAATTGCTGCTTGCGGCGCTGGCTGCCGGCGTTCTTGGCTACTTTTGGCTAAAAGCGACGATCGCAGATGGGAGGTTTGCGAAGGCGTTTGGTTCCCGCCCAATCATCGTACTACTGACCGCAACGGGGACTGCGGTGTTATGGAAATGGGGAGTAAATGCACCGGGACCCGTACATGGTGTCTGCTGGGTTCTCGGATGCTTGTTCGGCGTTTGGATACCCGGCCGTTCTGACAAAGTGCGGAAATATGCGGTAATAGCCGCATGAAACGCACTTTCCGGCACTCAGGCGAAACCGCTCTAAACCCCCGGAAACCGCCCCTTGCGGGTGTCAGTGACACCCGGCTAGATGCAATCTGGTTGCAGTCGATGGTTGTGGTATCGGTGCGACTCGTGGATGATTCGGCTGTTCAGTTCTCACGCGAAGGGGGTTGTTTCATGCTGAAGTTCGCAAGAGTTCTAGCGCTGCTGTCAATCGTCTGCTTCGCCGGGTAGTGTCCTAATTTGGCCTTGAGGCGGATTTTTTTGGATGGCTTCGCTTTCTCCGTCAGCCGCCATCCAGCCCGGACCATTTCCGCTATCACGGCATATGAAACGTAAGCAGCCCCGTGATGCTTGATTGCCGCAAATCGCCAATCGGCTACAAAATCATCGAAGGCGGCTCGCATCTCTTTTGGGAGCGAATCTCGTGCGAGTTTTTGTTTTTCCGTTCGTGCCTCCCGTTCCATTTTGAGCCTCTTGATGCCAATCGGCCTACGAATTCGCGATTTTAAGCGCAGTTTTTACAAAATCTGGTAGCGCAACATCGGCCGCTTCGGCACGTTTCTTCAGCGCGTCGAAATGGGCAACTTCCGCCTCGGACCAAACGATATCGAGTCGTCGAATGTCTCTTTCGGCGATATGCGTGTAATCATCAGGACTGGCCCAATAGCAGGTAGCACAAATTTTCGTCATTTTGTTTACAAGCCAATTTTGGCAGTGTTCGCACGACCACGACTTTGCCCGGTTGCATGATCCGCAAATCAGCATAAAGTCCGCGACGACAAGGATGCCTGCATCCCCGCCAACCTCATACGGCACCCGATGGTCGATTTGCAAATATCTGCCTTCAAGGCGCGCATTACAGATTCCGCATTGGCTGCCATAGGCCGAAATTAGGTCAACCTTGAACTGCTTCGGGAAAGCCTTTCGGCCAGTCTTCCCAGATTCAGCGTCGCCTGGGTCGCCAAGGACATACGCGCTGATGCTGCGTCCGTCAAGCCCAGTTACGCGAATCATGTCGATTGGAATGCCAAGTTCTCTGACGTCTCGAATGGCCCGCGGCGGATGGTTGTACCCATAAAGCGTCTTGAGCTGATCGGTTGTTATTTGACCGTGATTCAGCAAGTGTTCAATGACGGTTCTGGCACGCTTCGCCGTAACGGATTTCAGCTTTGCGAGAAAATCCGCCGGGAGTGGTTTCGCCATGCGACACGCTCAGGCAAAAGAAAGTTGCCGCCGCTTTTCACGACGGTAATTCTTGTGTCGAGCAGCAATTTCCACAAGCGCAGGCGACAAATACAGCGATTCATACGTCACATGGTCATACCCGAGCAGCGTGGCCTGGGTGGACCTCCCCGCGCAAAGTTCCAGATGCTTAAGATTGAGCCGCAACGGCATCCTTTGGCCGTGCTGCTTTGTGCCGGTTCTTCCGTCATAACTGACGATGAAAAGGCAATCCCGACGATTGAGCTCAGCAAGACAATCCCAGAATTCCGCATGCACGATCTTCGGTGCGTACCGATTGTCTCGGCTCAGGCATACGCCCTGATACGGCGGGTCCATGTAAATCACGTCTTCTGAGTTGCATTTCGATAACACATCCTTGTAGTCAACCGCTGTGAGTAACGTTTTTCCGGAAAGAATTGCTGACGCGGCTGCAATTCGATCACCCAATTCTTTTGGCTTTGTTCCTTTACGCCGGTTGTCTGGCGTATTGTTGAACTGCCCATTGGAGTTGTACCGAATCGCGGCTTTCACGCATCTCACCAAAAGGTAAAGAAAATGCTCAGGTCGCTGATGCTTATTGAATTGATCTCGAACAACGTTGAAAAACTCGCGTTCTTTTCCGATCTGTTCAAACCAGAGCCGTTCGTATTTTGTCGCGAGAACTTGCGGTCGATTTATGATCGCGTCCCAAAGCGCGATCAATGGGGCATGGGCGTCATTGATCCAGAACGTTGAGGCCATGCCGAAATGTGCCGCCGCAAGAGATATTGCGGCCGATCCAGCAAACGGCTCGACGAGCCGATTTATCTTTGACGGGACGCGGGAAAGAATTTCGGCCGCGAGAATTCGCTTGCTTCCCTGATACGGAATGGGATGCGGAACGCCGCTTGCGATTCTCATTCTTTGCCTCCATGCGTCTGTTTGCGAATAAGCCAATATCGGCGATTTCGGGTCCCATCGCCAACCATCACGAATCCGCGTTCATTTCCCTGATTCAAGTGCCTCCAGATTGCCGCCTGGACCGAGTGATCCGGGGCCATCGCTGCATCTGATACCCAGCCGTTTCGAATTGCGATTTCCGAGATTTCGTTTGAACGGAGTGGGGTTTCTGATTCTTCCAAAACTCGCTCGATAGCGTCGATCCATTTCATGGTTCTCTCCGCTTTTGAGGCCCGATCATTTCGGCAATCGTAAAGAATGTCAAGTACACCCTACGACACGGCCTGGTACAGGTCTTCAACCGTCCATTCTTCCGGTGTCACTCCGGCCATTTGGCAAGGCGTCGGCCGATATTTCCCGCTTTTGCCGTTCTCCCGCATGCGCCAGCAGAAATTGAAGTAGGCGACGTGCAGCGCCGTTGCAGCCGCAAGGTTTTCGAGTTTCTTCGAGAACCCGAGCGACAACCGCGTAAAGCGCCGCATGAACGTTCGGATCGTGAGATTGTTCCGCTCGACGTGAGACGTGCAAATCGAGAACGGGTTTATGTTGCCCTGTATTATCCTGCGGTCAGCCCCGATCAATTCGGGCGGGCCGTATCGACCCGGCCGTAGTCCACGACGTTGACTTTGATTTCTGTCGCCATGTTCGTTCACTCCCCTTTCGTTTTTGTGAGTTCGTATCCCAGCGCCTCGCACAACTTCGCGGCCGTCGCCAGGCGGATATCTTCCCGCTTGCCGCTGACAAAACGGTCGATGATCTGCGCCGCCACGCCCGCGTCTTTGCCGATCCGGTAATGCGTCTTGCCGCT
>SIAF01000457.1 GCA_009691905.1 Planctomycetaceae bacterium
CGAGCCGGAAAACCACGCCAATTCCACAGCCCCGCCCACCGCTTGAACCAAAAACAATATCACCACAACTGGATCGAAAACCTCTTGATCTCCGCCTCACTCGGCGGATTCAGAGGCCGGACATAGAATCCGGCAGAGTCAGCAAATTTACGAGGCGCGGCTGGCCGCGAAGCCACGACAAGTCGGCATCGCCATAGTTCGCTCCATTGACCTCGACCGAGCGAATTTCGTCAAACACGCGCATCGGGTCGTTGCCGATCCAGCCCCGCAGCCACTCCGGTCCGTCGCGGCGCGTTTCCAGCACCCCCCCGGCATTTTCGACGGCATTGATCGCCGATCGCTGACGGAACATCGGCCAACCGAAGATCAGCCCCAGAGACACGACGACCAGCGCGAGCGTCGCCAGAAACAGCCACAGCGGCCGAGGCAGTTTGCATGAACGGCCGACTGGCTCCAACGGATCAGGTTCGGGAATCGAACGGGTTGATAACGACATGACGGCAGACTACCGCGGTCGAACTCCGGAGTAAACCGCGCGTCTCAACCCCGTTTTACGCAGGAGAGCTTTCCGCCAGCCCGGTCGCACTGTTTCGCCGTCGCGCTGAGATCTGGCTTAAACTCGCTCTCCGCGGTAAACTCAATCGATCAACCGTCATTGAATCGTCGTCGAACCCGAATTGCACCCACGAGGCCGCTGTGATGAGTTTCTGCCCGGGCGGGCACTTTCCCACCGATCGTCGCACGTTTCTGGTCGCCGGAGGTTTAACCTTCTTCGGCGCAAACCTCGCCGGTTACGCTCCACCTGGCTTTGCCTCTTCGCGGCCCGCCGGTCGCAAAACCGCCCGATCGACGATCATGATCTGGCTCTCGGGCGGGGCCTCGCACATTGACACCTGGGACATGAAACCCGAGGCGCCGCTTGAATACCGCGGCACATTTCAACCGGTGGCGACGACGGCGCCGGCAATTCAACTGTGCGAGCATCTGCCGTACCTGGCCGGGCAGGCGCATCACCTGGCGATCGTGCGTTCGCTGGGCGATTTCGGTCGCGGAACCGGCGACCATCACCACGGGTACTATTACAACCTGACCGGGCACGCGGGCGATCCGTCGTTCCGGCAACTGCTGAATGCCCGCACCCCGTATCCGACCGACTGGCCGTCAATGGCCTCGGTGGTCGCCTACAAGCGTCCGCCGCACGCGTATCTCCCTTCGGCGATCACGCTACCGCAAAAGGAGGGCGCACCCGAATACACCCGGCCGGGCCAGTTCGGGGCGCGACTGGGGCTTGAGTATGACCCGGTGTTCGTTGAAGCTTCACGCGAGAAACCGCTCGAATACGCCGTCCCGGCACTCAAACTGCAGGGCGATGTGACGGTCGGTCGGCTCAATTCGCGGCAGGAATTACTCTCGACCCTCGATCGTGCCACGCTCGTCGCCGAGAAGTCATTGGCGGCCGGCGATTACACCAAGCATCAGCATAAGGCTTTTTCACTGCTGATGTCGCGCGAGACGAAGTCGGCGTTCGACATTTCGTCAGAGACGCAGGCTGTTCGTGACAAGTACGGGCACGGCATCAACTCGACGACGATGCTCATGGCCCGCCGGCTGGTCGAAGCGGGCGTCCCGTATATCACCGTCTTCTGGAAGGGCGACAACGAACTCGACACGCTCTGCAAAAGCGGCGGCGGCTGGGACACGCACGGCAATAACTTCAACTGCCTGCGCGACCGGTTGCTTCCCGAGTTCGACCGACCGTTCGCCGCGCTGCTTGACGACCTGGCCCAGCGCGGCCTGCTCGATGAAACGCTGGTCCTGGTCTCGAGCGAAATGGGCCGCAAGCCGAAAGTCGGCGACCCGCGCTCGGGGGGCGAGAACGGCGCCGGCCGCGACCACTGGACGAGTTGCATGTCGGTGCTGATGGCCGGGGGCGGCATCCGCGGCGGCCAGACGTACGGCACGAGCGACCGCTATGCCGAGTATCCCGCCGACAACCCCGTCTCGGCCGAGGATGTCGCTCACACCGTGTTTCACGCGATGGGCATCGACGATCTCTCGGCAGTCGACCGCGAAGGCCGCCCGTTCGACCTGATGGCCGACGGGCGCGTGATCGGCGAGTTGTTTTAGCGCGCCACGGCGGGCGGGGCGGCAAGTTGGAGTACAGGCTTTAGCCTGCTGTGTGCTGATCGGTCGAGTCTTCATTTGGGGACGGCAGCATTCTCGCGAGAACACAGCAGCCTAAAGGCTGTACTCCAACTTACGGCATTGCCGGTCGCGCGAATTACCGCTACACATGGGACGTGCGCTCGCGTCGCTCGATGGTGTTTGCTCGTCGTCCGACCGCTCTTTGCCCGGGAGATTTCATGCCGCAGCAGCCGTATCTGAGCGCCCCGGTTCCCAGCACGAAAATGCCGGGGGGCATTCCGTACATCATCGGCAACGAGGCAGCCGAGCGTTTCAGCTTTTATGGCATGCGGGCAATTCTCATGACGTTCATGACGGAGCACCTCCTGAACGCGTCAGGCGTGCTCGCGCCGATGGACGACGATACGGCGAAGTATTACTACCACATGTTCATGATGGGAGCTTATTTCTTTCCACTACTGGGAGCGCCCCTGTCCGACATTTTGTTGGGAAAATATCGCACGATTCTGACGCTGTCGGTTGTGTATTGTCTGGGGCACCTTGCTCTCGCGCTCGATGATACGCGGTTGGGGTTGTTCATCGGGCTGCTGCTGGTCGCGATCGGAACAGGAGGGATTAAGCCGTGCGTTTCGGCGCACGTCGGCGACCAGTTCGGGCGCAGCAATCTGCACCTGCAGACCGCCGTCTTCGGGTGGTTCTACATTGCCATCAATGTCGGCTCGTTCATCTCGACCGCTTTGACTCCCTGGCTGCTCGACGAATTCGGCCCGCAGGTCGCCTTCGGCACACCGGGCATTCTGATGCTGATTGCCACCATCGTGTTCTGGATGGGACGGCATAAATTCGTCCATATTCCGGCACGCGGGCTGGCGGCTGTCGAATCGCTGACGAGTGGAGAAGGCCGGGTTGCCCTGCTGCGGCTCTTGCCGATTTACCTGTTCGTCGCCGTCTTCTGGTCGCTGTATGATCAAACCGGCGGTGCCTGGGTTTTACAGGCGCGCGATATGGATCGCCATATTTTTGGATATAACCCGCTCCCCTCGCAGATCGGGGTCGTCAATCCGTTTCTGATCGTCGTCTATGTGCCGCTCTTCACTTACGTGATCTATCCGGCGATCAACTCCGTCTTTCGTCTGACGCCGCTGCGCAAAGTTTCGATGGGTCTGTTTCTGACGGCTGCGGCATTCGCGATCGCATCGTACGCTCAGCAATTGGTCGACCAGAAACTGAACCCAACCGTCGGCTGGCAGATTTTGGCTTACGTCGTCATCACGGCGGCAGAAGTCATGGTCTCGGTGACCTGCCTCGAATTTTCGTACACTCAGGCGCCGCGCGAGATGAAGTCGATCATCATGTCGTTCTATCTCTTGTCAGTCTCGGCCGGCAACCTATTCGCGGCGCAGGTGAACAAGTTCAACAAACGGGCCGACGGAACCCTGCACCTGGAGGGGGCCGACTATTACTGGTTTTTCACCGGTGTGATGTTCGTTGCCGCGTGCCTGTTCATTTTCGTCGCTCGAACCTATCGCGAGAAAACTTACGTGCAGGAAGAGCTGCCGGGCGATTCAACAATTCCGCCGGAAACCGGGTCCGAAACAACCGGGCAGCAACCGGAGCACTGATGGCCTCCGCGTGTACCAAAAAGCTCTGCACGGCCGACGAGGCGGTTGCGCTGATCGCCGATCGCAGCACCGTCGCCTCCAGCGGTTTTGTGGGAGCCGGTCACCCCGAGGCGTTGACTGCCGCACTCGAACGCCGCTTTCTGTCTACCGCTGGGCCGCGTGGCCTGACGCTGATCTACGGCGCCGGGCAAGGTGACGGCCGGTCGCGCGGCCTCAATCACCTGGCCCACGAAGGCCTGCTGGCCCGCTGCATCGGCGGGCATTGGGGTCTGGCGCCCGGCTTGGGAAAGCTGGCGCTGGCCGGAAAGATCGAGGCGTACAACTTTCCGCAGGGGGTGCTTTGCCAGTTGTTTCGCGATATTGCCGCCGGACGGCCGGGGTGCATCACGCACATCGGACTGGGGACATTCATCGACCCGCTGTTCGGCGGCGGGCGGCTCAACGATCGCACGCCGCCGGGGATGGTCGAGCGCGTCGAACTCGGCGGAAAAACCTGGCTGTGGTATCACGCGCTGCCGATTCACGTCGGCTTGATTCGCGCGACGGCTGCCGACCCGTGGGGCAATCTCGTGATGAACGACGAGGCGATCATCGGCGAAGTGCTGCCCATCGCGCAGGCGGCCCGCAATTGCGGCGGGATCGTGCTGGCGCAGGTGCAGCGGCTGCTCGACGAACCGGCCCCGCCGCAGCAGGTGCGCGTGCCAGGAATTCTCGTCGATCGCATCGTCATCGCCGACCCCCGCGATCACGAGCAGACTTTTGCCGAGCACTTCAATCCCGAGTATTGCCGTGGTTCGCTCGACCTGGGCGAATGGGGGACAAGCGGCGAAGCGCTGCGCCTCGACGAGCGGCGGGTGATTGCCGCGCGGGCCTGTGACGAATTGGCCGATGGGGCGATCGTCAACCTCGGGATCGGCATGCCCGAAGGGATCGCCGTGATTGCCGCCGAACGCGGGTTGCTCGACCGGATGACGCTCACAGTCGAAAGCGGCCCGATCGGCGGGGTGCCGGCGGGAGGGTTGAGTTTCGGCGCTTCCCGTTTCCCGCAGGCGATCGTCGATCAACCGGCCCAGTTCGATTTCTACGACGGCCGCGGACTCGACTTCGCCGCCGTCGGTGCCGCACAAATCGACGCCCGCGGCAACGTCAACGTGGCCAAATTCGGGACGCGTTTCGCCGGCGTGGGGGGCTTCGTCAACATCACGCAAACCGCCAAGCGCCTCGTCTTTTGCGGCACGTTCACCGCAGGGGGGCTGGAAGTACGAATCGCCGACGGCCGGCTGCACGTTGTCCGCGAGGGGAGCATTCGCAAATTCGTGCGAGCTGTCGAGCTGGTGTGTTTCAGCGCCGCGCGCAGTCGCGAAATCGGGCAGGATGTGTTGTACGTCACCGAACGAGCCGTCTTTCGGCTGACTGCCGACGGTATGGAACTGATCGAAGTCGCGCCGGGCATCGACGTCGAAACCGACATCGTGGCTCAGATGGAATTCAGGCCGCGGATTGGGGAGGTTCGGCCGATGGCGATTGAGAAGACGTAGTGGATAGTAGATCGTGGATAGTAGATAGTAATCACGTGCATGCATGATGCAATCACTATCCACTATCCACTATCCACTATCCACTATCCACTATCCACTATCCACTATCCACTATCCACTATCCACTATCCACTATCCACTATCCACTATCCACTATCCACTATCCACTATCCACTATCCACT
>SIAF01000458.1 GCA_009691905.1 Planctomycetaceae bacterium
GATTCAACATCTGATCGGCACCCTCAATGACGCTGCTTTCGCGTATCCGGGGACCAAGCTGCAGCTCCATTTCACCTCCTTAGCACCGCCCGCCAATCCAAACTCGGTGCCAAAGCAAATTCCGCCAGATCAGGAGGTCTGAGGCTGCTTGGCCAACGAGGCGGGCTGGTCTGAAAAAGACTTCCACCACGAATAACGCAAATAGCGCGAATTGAAGACAATGGGACTTTCCTGGAACACCGGTTCGGCGAAGCGGGAGCCGAACTCGTGGTCAGCCTCAAAACTGGCTCCCCCCACATGTCGTCGCACTCGTCGCCAAACGGGAATTCCCCAGTCGATCAATCCCGTCATTCGTTTTATTCGTAAAATTCGTGGTTGCCTGTTTTGGTCGCGGCCGAAGGCCGCGCCGGGCCATAAGTGATCTCCGTGCAATCCGTGGTTCAATCCCGTTGTCGTCCGACTCGTCTTGTCGGACGCAATGCAACGGGCCGAGTCGGCGACTCGCCCTACGGATTATGGCCGTTTTGTCTCCTCTCCACTTTCTCCCCCGCTCCTCTCTATCCCGGCCGGGATCGCCCCATATTTTACCATGCCGCAAGGTTCCCCCAGTAGGCCGCGGTGCGCAAATCTGGAAAAGACGAAACAAAAAGATGACCCGCCGTAAGTCCTCGAGGGGCCAAACGGCAAACCGGCGGCTGGAAGCCGCCGCTACGAGGCCCGATGGCGTCTCGACCGCGATGATCAACCAACGTCCGGTCCCATGCCGAGCCGGACATGCTCCCTGGAGTCCTGCCGTTCCAAAATCGGGGTTGCCTCAAAGTCCCGATTTCGGCAATGATTCGCCGCCGAAATGGATTTCGCGGAACCCGGAGGGTCCAGGGATGGACATGTTTGTGGTGCATGGCGGTCGCCGGCTCGGCGGCCGCGTTCGCGTCAGCGGTGCCAAGAACGCGGCGCTGCCCATCATGGCGGCGGCACTGCTGGCCGACGGTCCCACCGTGCTGCACGGGGTTCCCGATCTGGTCGATGTAACGACGCTCGGTCAATTGCTCACGTCGCTGGGGATGCAGGTCCGGCGGGAAACGCCGGTCTCTTCCCAGGACATCGAACTCGCCGCGATCCCCGCCGAGGGTCAGCAGCGATCGACCGACGACTCGCCCGAGTTTAGCGAAGATCGCCCGGTTCCATTTCCCTTTGGAATGGGTGCGGCAGACGACGAGGCTTCGGTCGGTGACGGCATCCCCACGGCGGCACCGTTACGGCTGGAAGTGATCAACGACGGCCCCTCGATCGCCGAATACGATCTGGTGCGGCGGATGCGCGCCGGCATTTGTGTGCTGGGGCCTTTGCTCGCCCGGCGCGGGCGTGCGTGCGTCTCGCTTCCGGGGGGCTGCAACATCGGCGATCGGCCGGTCGACTTGCACCTCAAGGGGCTGACGGCCCTGGGGGCCGAACTGCGTGTTGAGCGCGGCTACATTTTCGCCCGCGCGAAGCGTTTGCGCGGCGCCCGCATTTACCTGGGAGGGGCCTTCGGCAGTACCGTGACCGGGACGTGCAACGTCATGTCGGCCGCGACGCTGGCCGACGGAGTGACCACGATTGAAGCCGCCGCCTGCGAGCCCGAAGTCGTCGATCTCGGGACGTATCTCAACACCCTGGGGGCGCAAATCACGGGACTGGGAACGCCCTTTTTGCGTATTGAAGGGGTCGAATCGCTCACCGGCGGCGAACATACGATTATTCCCGATCGCATTGAGGCCGCGACATTGATGATCGCCGCCGCCATGACGCGCGGCGACATCGTGCTCGAAAACGTGTGCGTCGAACACTTGACGGCAGTCGTCGAGAAGTTGCGCGAGGTTGGCGTCACGATTGAATCCGTCGGACGCATGGCGCGGGTGAGCGTGCGCGACGAGCTGAAAGCAACCGATGGAATCATGCTGCCGTATCCGGGATTCCCGACCGACGTTCAGGCGCAGCTCATGGCCCTCTTGACCATCGTGCCGGGGATCAGCATCATCACCGACAAAGTCTTTCCCGACCGGTTCATGCACGCCGCCGAACTGGCGCGGATGGGCGCCCGCATTCGCCGCGAAGGCCCCTGTGCCATCGTCAGCGGCGTGGCCGGGCTGAGTGGGGCCAGCGTGATGGCCTCCGACCTGCGAGCGTCGGCGGCACTCGTCCTGGCGGCGCTCGCGGCCGAGGGAGATTCGGTGATCCGCCGCATCTACCACATCGACCGCGGTTACGACCGGCTCGAAGACAAGCTGAACGACCTGGGTGCCAGCATCGTGCGGACGCAGGACGCGCCCCACAACATGCCCGCCAGCCTGACGGTCAGCGCCGCCGAAATGCTGCCCGCCGACGAAGGGGACCACGCCCTCAAAGGCCCCAACTGGCTGAACCGTCGTGAGCGACTGAAGATTCACCATCCGGATGAGATCGAGTGACGGCCGCCTCGCGGAGGCGTCGCCGAGGATCTCGAACGGCCCGACGAATATTGACAGCGCGCCGGCCCGGTGCCATGCTTCGGGATTGAATCGCCTGATGGTTCGTTGCCTGGAATGACGCCGATGAGCACGGTCCAATCGATGTCGGCTCCTTCGGGGATTCCGCCGGCAAACTTTCCCGATGCCGACCTGCGGGCGAAGCTTCCTGTGTTGCGTCAAATCGCGGCCGAATTATTCGGGGAACCTGTGACGGTCGAGGCCGAATGCGATGTCGAGATCGACGATGATTGGTATGTTGTTTTCAGCGTTGTTCTCAAAGGTAACCCGTCTCGGGCGATACCGCTCGAGCTGGAATGGTTGCGGCGAACCAATACCCTGCTGGACCCCCGTTATCATCTCATCAGGTTGTCGATTTGCCCTGAATGATGACCGGCGCCGACCTGATTCATTTGGCGGGACATCTGGCGGTGAACCGCTCCCTGGGCGCGAACGATGAAGCGCGATTTCGAAGCGCCGTCAGCCGCGCCTACTACGGTGCATTCCATCTGGTTTCTTCCTTTCTGGAAAAGGTTCGCGGTCAGCCCGTGATGCGTAATCAACACGGGCATCGTCAGGCTTACGAGCAGTTGTTGGGGCTCGGGAAGACTGAAATGGTCGCAGTGGCACGGCTGCTGGACAATTTGCGACACGACAGAAACAAAGCCGACTATGATCTGAACACGACGGCCTTTCGGGACCAGTTGAAAGCGCAGCAGTGTGTGGAACGTGCTGACGAAATCCGAATGATTCTCGATCGATACTCACCGTAACCGGGCCGCCTGTGTCGCTACACGCAAATCCGAGTTTACGCATCGACCGGCAACTCGGCCGGCACTACACGCCGCACGACCTGGCCCGGCGCATGGTTGCGGGTAGTCTTGACGCGCTCGCTTTCCGCAACGGCCGGCCATTGCCCCGGGTGCTCGACCCCGCCTGCGGCGAGGGGGCGTTTTTGCTGCCGCTGTTCGATGAATTGCTCATTGATAACCTGGTCCCCCTGCGGTCGCGAAGAGCCAAGGCCAGGATCGAAACTTCAACCCCATCGGCACGCCTGGGAATTGTTCGCTCGTGCATTTTCGGGGTCGACCTCGACGAGCAGGCCGTGGGCCGGTTGCGCGACGCCCTGCACGAGCGAATTGGTGCGACTGGTTCGCTCGCAAAAACGGCGAGAGCCGCTACTGAAGCCAATATCCGCATCGGCGATGCGCTGACCGGTGAGGGATTTACCGACGCGACCGTCGCGGCACGGCGAATACGAATGGACTTCAACTCTGAGCTTGACCCCGTGGCCATGAACTGGGGTCGGGCCTTTCCTGAGGTCGCCCGGGCCGGCGGATTCGACCTGGTGATCGGTAACCCGCCGTACGTCAGGGAACGCGACGCACAGCCACTGTTCGAGCGCCTGGCAGCGACCAATCTTGGCCGGAAATGGCATCAGGCGCGGATGGATCTGTGGTACTACTTCGTCCATCGAAGTCTCGACCTGCTGCGGACCGGCGGAATTCTTTCGTTTGTCGTCAACAGCTACTGGACTGCGTCAAAGGGGGCCAGTCGACTCATCGAACGCCTGAGGCACGAGACGCGATTCGAAGAGATCGAACTGCTGGGCGACCAGCCGCTGTTCGACGGTGTGTCGGGACGGCATATGGTGTTTCGAGCGAGGAAAGTTATCGGAGCCCCAGAATGCCTCGCCCCCCTGCCGCGCGACCCGCTTGCGGCGAAGCCACACCCCACGCTGTGCCGAATCCTGTCAACAGTCCCGTTGCGTAGCGCCCCGGCGCGACAAGCGAAAGGGCGATCGGCTTCGTCACGACACGAATTCTCGATCGCCCACGCAGACCTGTTTCAAGGGGGCCGGATCGTACCCAGCCCTCCCGACCGACTTCAGGCGTGCCTGCGACAGACAGGGCCGCTCGGAGAATCGTTTGAGACCCGGCAGGGAATCGCCGAGAATCCTCCGACGATCAACCGCAGGCACGTGCGCGAATTTGGCGATCGGTACACGTTGGGCGAGGGAGTCTTTGTTCTACGTGCCGACGAAGTCGATCGGCTCGCGCTGACCGATATCGAACACCAACTGCTCCGCCCGTATTTCGATACGGTGGCCATCGAGCGCTACCGTGCGCCCGAGATGGCGATGCAGCAGGTGCTGTATCTCACACGAACCACCGCACCGACGCTCGATCGCCTCCCCAACATCGCCCGGCACCTGTCTCGCTTCCGTCCGATTCTCGAGCGGCGGCGGGAAACCCGGTTGGGAAAGTGCGCCTGGTGGCATCTGCATTGGCCGCGCGACGAACGGATCTTTTTGCTGCCTCGAATTCTTTCGGTGCAGATGGGGCGGCGTCCGCAGTTCGCCTTTGCCGACGATCCGACGTTTGTCGGCTTCTCGATCAATCTGATCCTGCCTGCAACGAAGACCACCCATTCACTGCCGGCGCTAACCGGGATTCTCAATTCGGCACTGGCGGGGGAATGGTTCGAACGGCACGCCAAGCGCCGCGGCGTTCACCTGGAAATCAACGCCCACGTTCTGCGGGACTTTCCCGTGCCGCTGCCGAACCTGTCGTTGGACAAAAAACTTGCGGCATTGGTCGGGCAACGTCAGAAGCAGCCTTACGACAGCGAGGCGGCGGCCCGATTCGAGCGAGACATCGAGCGACTCGTGGAAAAGTGGTACGGCCTGTCGACGATGGGATGACGTATCCCTCGTTCCCACGCTCTCAAGAAAATAGCACTCGGGATGCCGCAAAAGTAGGTCCCTTCTGCCGGAAGGGACCATCGTCAGTCATTGGACGCCGCTGAGACGCGCAAGGTCCAGCCCGGCAGGCAGGACCTACTGACAGGGCGTTCCCAAGCGGAGCTTGGGTGGGTGCGGGTTGGTGATTCGGAATGCCCTGGAATCGCGACAATCCGCGTGTATTCTTGGGTTTTATCGCGCGTTGAGCACGTCCCCGATAATACGCGAAAGCCCGTAGAAACCGCTACTCACGGGT
>SIAF01000459.1 GCA_009691905.1 Planctomycetaceae bacterium
CATTGAACGGGCCGTGCTGAAAAACGAAGCACTGACATGGACAAGCGCCGTCGGCGAGCGGGAAGAAGAAGCCGCGGAGCTGATTCAACGGCTTGAAGAACATAGCCGGGCAATGAGTTAACAACTATTGAGTGCGATCCAGCGCCTTCCGCGCGACATTTGCGCCGGTCAGTTTTCAGTAACTCGCTTTGTTACGCGTCGTATCAGGTGATAAGCGTGCAAATTATCGATCGTTTTCTCGGGCGGGTATCAAAGTCGATCAGGACGACCTGCTGATATTCGCCGGTAAGCAGTTTGCCGCCGGAGATCGGAATCGTCAGCCCCGGACCGAGCAGCGCGGCGCGGATGTGGCTGTGGCCGTTGTCGTCGTTCCAGGTTGCTTCGTGATCGTAGTGAACATTGTCCGGCACGATCCGTTGGAGTAGTTCCGGCAGATCATGCTTTACCAGTCCTGGCTCATACTCCAGCGTGGTCAACGCCGCGGTGCTTCCGCCGACGAAGAGGTGGAGCAAGGCATCGTCCTTCATTTCCCGGACGCGAGAAGCCAATTCCGGGTTGAGGTTGACAATGTGGGTGTTGCCCGCAGTCGAGACGGTAATGGTGAATCGTTTCATGGGTACTCGATCAGCCCCCGCTTCAACTTACGTTACGTTGTGCGCTGGATGGAAGCCAGAATGACTTAACCTTGTGGCATGGTTATCGGACGATCGTCACATAAACTATTGCCATATCAAGACTTTTGTTGTGTACAACGCCCGGTTTATTTGACCCTAACCCATTCCGGTGATATAGTTGAGACGACCCGCGAGCCGGGAAAAGCGTCATTACCCATTGATAGGACACAGGTTACGCGAAGTTCCGTGATGGGTGATCCCGCCAAAGCGGGGAACATGTGTCCTTTGGGCTGTCTATTGGGAAATGCGGACCTGTGAGGTGACGTGAGCGGGCCGAACGCTGGTAATGACTTCAAGGCTCGTGTTCTTCAGGCGATTGATATCGTCGAGTTGATCGGGCAAAGTGTCTCGCTCAAACGGCGGGGAAAAGATTTCGTCGGGCTGTGCCCGTTCCACCAGGAAAAAAGTCCCTCGTTCCATGTAAGCCCGTCCAAGCAGTTCTTTCACTGCTACGGATGCAAGGCCGGCGGGAATGCGATCGACTTTGTGATCAAGCGCGATCGCGTCGAATTTATCGACGCGCTCCGCACGCTCGGCGAATCGGCCGGGCTGGAGATGCCGAAATCCGGTGGCTCCCGCGAGAAGACCGGCGAACGCCAGCAACTGCTGGACACCTGCTCGTCCGCTTGCGCGCTCTTTGAAAAGTTGCTCTCCCAACCCGACCAGGGTTCAGCAGCGCGAGACTATCTCGTGAAGCGCGGGATCGATGCCGATTCGATCAAGCGTTTCCAGATCGGGTTCGCGCCCGATGCATGGGATACAGTGTTAAACGCACTGTCAACGAAGTATCCGGTCAGCTTGCTTCAGCAAGCGGGCTTGTTGAAATCGCGCCAGAACGGTGACGGTTTCTATGACACGTTCCGCAATCGACTGATGTTCCCGATCCGGGACGAAAACGGACGGGTCATCGCATTCGGTGGGCGCGTCATGCCCGGCTCTGAAGACCCAGCAAAATACCTGAACAGTCCGGAAACGCCCCTGTTCTCCAAGAGCCGTTGCATTTACGGACTTGACCTGGCCCGGCAGCGCATCGTCGAAACGCGCACCGTTGTCGTCGTCGAAGGGTACACCGATGTTGTGATGGCCCATCAGTTCGGCATGTCGAACGTCGTCTCGATCCTCGGCACGGCCATGACCGAGCAGCATGTCGGCATACTCCGCCGGTTTGCCGACAAAATCGTGCTGCTGTTCGATGCCGACACCGCCGGCGACACGGCCGTTAATCGCGCGGTGGAACTATTTCTGACATTGCCCGTCGAAATTGAGATCGCCGCGATGCCCGAAGGCGTGGACCCGGATGAGTATCTGCTGCAGCACGGGGCCGAGGCATTTGATAAAGTTTTGTCCGGTGCGTCCGATGCCCTGACATTTAAGTGGAAACAGCTTGACCGCCGGTTCCGAAAGGAAAGCAAGGGACTGGTGGACCGGCAGGCATTGGTGAAGGATTATCTTGAGTCGATCGCGTCGGCGCGAGAGACGGCACACAGCGGCCCGCTGGGCGGAAAGATTGATTCGATGCGGTGGGGTTTTGCCCTCACCCGAATCTCCCGCCTGATTGAAATGCCGATTCCGGAGTTGAACAGGATGTTCAACATCCGAAAAAGCACGACCAGACGGCCGATGGCTCAAGCGGTGTCTCAAGTCGTGGCGCAGAATCAGCCGACGAACAATGTTCGCCCGGCCCAAAAGCCCGCGAACGCCACGGATTTGGCCGAACGGCACTTGCTTGGTATTCTGCTGGCGACGCCGGCCCGGTGGCACGATGTGCAGCAAAGCGTGCATGTGGAAGACTTTACGGATGATGCGCGTCGGCAGCTAGCTGAATTATACTGGGCACATCAACGAGATGAGGGAGAGCCGGTATTTAACGAATTCTTGAGTCAGTTGTCACCATTGGGCCTGACTGAACTCGCGATCGAGGTGATGGAAGAGGCTGAAAAACTTCCCAACCCCGACGACACGATCAAAGGCGCGGTGCTACACTTGGAAGAGTCGCGCCAGCGCGGTGAAGAGCGAAAACATACGGCCCGGTTGCGTAGTATGGATATACAACTTGGGGAGCAGGATGAAATATCCCTGCTCAAAAAACTGCAGGACAAGGCCCGCCGGCCGGATTTAAGGCGGGTAGGATCATGACCCAGGCATCTGTTAGACGTCGGGGGTTTTTAGTTGAGTTGGTGCGGGAACGGCTCGCGTTGCAGGGATCGGGAATGACCCCGAGTTCCTTGGCTTGGAGCCATCGTGCCTGTGGCCCGCTACAAGCGGGGATCGGTCAGATAGACGGTATGAAGGAAGCAGCAATTGTCATCGACACGCCGCTCATCGGCTCCGGCTCGCAGGAAGAAGCGGACAAACGCGTCCACATTCTCCTCGATCTTGGCACGTCGCGCGGATTCCTCACCTACGAGGAACTGAACGAGAAACTCCCCGATGAGGTGGTCTCTCCCGATAAGCTCGATTCCCTCCTGATGCGGATCGACGAGATGGGCATCAAGCTCATCGACGAGGCCGACATCGGCGAATATGTCAAGCAGCCCCAAGTCCGCGCCCCCAAACCTTCGCCCGCCAAAGAGGCGGCGATGGAAGAACTCATCATCCAGGATGTGGATGGCGAGGTTCTCGATCTCAACATCGACCAGGAAATCGCCGAGGCCGCGACCAAGCGCATCGACGATCCGGTGCGCATGTATCTCACCCAGATGGGTGAGATCCCCCTGCTCACCCGCGAGCAGGAAATCGGGCTTGCCAAGAAAATTGAAATCACCCGGAAGATTTTCCGATCCAAAGTTTTGGAATCGGATTACTGCCTACAGGCGGCGGTGAACATTCTTCAGCAGGTGGATGACGGCGATCTGCCGTTCGACCGCACGATGAAAATCTCCACGGCCGAGGATCAGGCCGACAAGGGGACCATCGGGCAGCGCATCCCGCTGAACCTGAATTCCGTCCGCACCATGCTCGGCCGCAACCGCGACGAGTGGGAGAAGCTGCGCGACCTCAAAAACAAGCAGCAACAGGCCGACCTCCTGCTCGCCATCCGCCGGCGTCGCCGTCGCTCGGTCAAGCTGCTGGAAGAGCTCTCGCTGCGCACCAGCAAGGTCGCTCCGCTGCACAAGAAACTCGGCAGCATCTCCACCAAAATGCTCGAGCTTGAGCAGCGCATCGACGAGCTGAAAAAGGTGAAAGACCCCGGCGAAGATCTCGAAGTCTGCCAGGATGAACTGGCCGGGCTGGAAGATCTGGTGCTGGAAGACGCACAGAATCTGCACAAGCGCGTCGTGCAAGTCCGTAAGATTTTCAACAAATACGAAGACGCCAAGCGCAAGCTGTCCGGCGGAAACCTTCGTCTTGTGGTGTCAATCGCCAAAAAGTACCGCAATCGCGGCCTGTCATTCCTAGACATCATCCAGGAAGGCAACACCGGCCTGATGCGCGCGGTGGACAAGTACGAATACCGCCGCGGGTACAAGTTCAGCACCTATGCAACTTGGTGGATTCGTCAGGCCATCACCCGCGCCATTGCCGATCATGCCCGGACGATTCGCATCCCGGTCCACATGATCGAGACGATGAGCAAACTTCGTAACATCAGCAAAGCGCTGATGCAGGAAGTCGGCCGCGAGCCGACGATCGAGGAGATCGCCAAGCGCGCGAGGATGACCGTCAGCGAAACGCGCCGCGTACTCAAAATCAGCCGCCACCCGATCAGCCTCGATCGCCCGGTCGGCGAATCCGAAGACAGCTACTTCGGCGACTTCATCGAGGACGAGAAGGCCGACAATCCTATCGAGTCCGCGACGCAGGAAATGCTCAAGGACAAGATCGAGCAGGTACTCAAGACGCTGACGTACCGCGAGCGAGAGATCATCAAACTCCGCTACGGCATCGGCGACGGCTACACTTACACGCTCGAAGAAGTCGGCCGAATCTTCAAGGTGACGCGCGAGCGCGTTCGCCAGGTTGAGGCCAAGGCCATCCGCAAACTACAGCACCCGGTGCGGGCGCGCAAGCTGGAAGGCTTCCTTCCCGGCGAAGTGACGCGGTAGCTGAAAACAGTCTCCAACAGGTCGTCGCCCATCCGGGCGGCGACTTTTTTGCCTCGTGTTTGCCCAATCCACTGCGGAAAACAATGCGACAAAAAAACCCGCCAACATAGACGGGTCTGAAGCAGTGGAGCCAGCGGGATGCCGATGGAATTTTTCGGTAATGGCTGTTCAGGATTGCCTTTTATCCAGCGCGTTGATTAACCCCGAAAGCATTTTCGCGATTTCTTCCAGATCGGCTTTCAGTTTCAGATGACCTTCGGATGGTATCAACCCTCGCCGCTTGGCGAGTTCAAGGAGCGGAACACATTCCTGAACAGACCCGCGTGCAATTCCAAAAAAATTCTTGCGGTCACGAATGGTGAACCGACCGTTGCCTTCGGCGATATTTGCGGCGATTGACAATGCGGCGCGGTTCAATTGATCAACGAGAAAATAGAATCCGCGAGGAAATGTTTGCGTGATCTGGCAGACTCGATCGGAAAAGTCCATGGCCTTCTGGTAGACGAGAAGTTTCTCGAATGCGAACGCCATTTGCGCGGTAAAGAAGAAAGGAGTAAGCAGAAAGTAGACCGGGGGAGAGTAGTGCGGCCAATAATGCCGCTCGCCTTCAAACTGTCTGCGCCATCTTCTCTACTTTCTCCCCAATCCCGCTCTCCCCTCTATTTTCGGTTTACCGAAAATGGAGCCACGGGGATTCGAACCCCGAATTCAACCATGCCATGGTCGCGTGATCCCATTTCACTATGGCCCCGAAAGGGTGAAAAC
>SIAF01000460.1 GCA_009691905.1 Planctomycetaceae bacterium
CAGGCAACGCCGTGAAGGATTCTGTGGGCAATAAAATACGTAATTTGCGAGATACGAGTCGTCAGCGCCGAAATTTCGACGGTCGCAAAACTATCCAAACCGCGCAAATTACGGCCAGAAATCCTTCACGGCGTTGCCCGGCAGGGGCGGCACAGGGGGCGCTCACCAGGCGCGGCCCGCGGTCGCTTTCAGAATCGCCACCACGTCTTCGTCCAACAAAAATCCTTCGTCCTGCAGTGCGACCGCCGCGGCGGCCACTCGCGCCAAGTACGCCTCCCGCGTCGGATAGCGTTCGGCCAGCGCGGGGCGCGGGTCGCCCGAATGCTTCCGCTCATCGGCCGTTTTCACAAATGGCAGATACGAACCTGACCAGCGGCCCAAGGCCCCTTCGGCCCCCACGGCTACCGAGCGCAGGTTCCAGCCGGTATAGGTTGCCAGTGGAACCGCCACATCGGGCAGGCGAATCCCGGCCAGTTCGTTGCCGTCGGAGTCGATCGCCGGAACCAGCGTCCGAAAGGCCGGCCCGACTCGCGGCGGCACAATGTCGGCAATTCCTTCGGTGGCGAACCGCGATCCGAAATCAAGTCGCAGCGGCCGGTAATTCGTCGAAGGCAGGCTCACCTGCGGAATCGACGGAAACGTTCGAAGGTAGGTTTCGACGTCAACCAGCGTCCCGTCGGCGATCTGCGGAAAGCGACTCGTGGGCGGCTCGGCGCCGGTGGTGGCCCAGCGATCAAGCGCTTTGAGCAAGGCCCGCAGCACCGGACGATGGTCGAGAATGTTGATCGGGTTCTGATAGATGCCGCGATCGGGCGAACCGGCCACGCCATGTTGTGCCCCGGTAATGAAGTACAGTCGCGTCTGCCGATCGAGACCGATGTCGGCTTCGCCATTCACGTCGGTGTGCAGCAGCGACGCCGCGCGGCACCAGTATTCGGCTGAGGTCTGTGTGAAAAACATCTTCGGCACGGGGCCGCGCTCGCGGGCGCGAGATAGAATGTCCCCCCGTTCCCCGGTGATTCGATCTTCCTGCGGCAACGAGGTGAAGGGAAACGTCTCCGAAGGCGACCAGTGGTCTTCATGCGGACTGCCATGCCGCGTCGTCTGGGCGAAACGATGATTGAAGTATCCCCGGCCCCCGCCGCCGACGTGGGCGAGAGCGGCGTCAAACACGGCCCGGCCCTGTTCGTCGGCGTTGAACCCCTCGAACACGAAATGGTGGATAAACCGCGTCGACTGCGAGATGCCGAAGACGTACGCACGCTCGATTTCGCCGGCCAGAGGGGGCCGCGGTTGCGGACCGGCGACCCCGTGCCGCACATGACTGACCACGTCGCGGACCGCGGCAAACCCCAACCCCGTCACGCGCGGCCCCTGGGCGGTGTAAACCAGATCGTACAACCATCCCGGCCGAAAGCCGTCTTTGACGTACAGGTGCTTCGCATCCGGAACGACTACGCCGTTCTCGTATCGGGCGAACGACCATTCATCGTGAGGCACCTCAACCGGGTCGGCCGAGCGGGACGCCCGCATTGAGAGCGTCGCTCCCCGATTTTCGAGACTCACACTGGGATAGGGATCGGAATTGCCCCAGTAAAAAGGCTGGCTGAAGGTCTTGTCATTGGCCGTGATCTCGGCATGAACTCGCCCCGTGATCGGCCGGTCGCCGTCGGTCGCCACCGGCAGGTCGATCAACATCCGGCCGTCACCGGGACGCACGTCGCCGTTCCATCCGCACCAGAGAATCGAATATCCCTCGCGCATCAGGAACCCGTTGCCGGCATCGGCGGCCGTCCGCGGATCGTTCCCCCCCCGGTCGTTGAAGGCGCCCAGTGCCAGTTTGTTGCCGCGATTGTTGACGTCGTACAACAACCGCCGGTTGCCGCGCGTTGCATCGACCGGCTTCAGAAGGAAGAAATCGGTCGCCAACTCAACCTGACCATTGGCATTGCGCGGGGCAAACTTCAAATCGACAATGCGGTCATTCGCCTTCGCGTCGGGATCGACTTCGAGAAACATCCGGCCGACGATGCGCTCGTAGGGGCCGCTACGTCCAAATGGCTGCCCGTCGGCAAACGCCTCGCGACTCTCGATTTCAACGCGGACGACGCCTGCCGACACGTTCGCCGACCCAAGCCCAAACAACATCGCCCATCCAACGACCACATGCCGTAACGAACGGCCGACCCGCGGCGCCCACATCAATGTGCGGCCCCAATTCCCCCGGGGCGAGGGTCGTACCCCGCTGCCGCTCGCAGGCGAACATAAGGTTCGCCGAAGTTGCCGATCGTGCATAGTGTCCCTCTCGCTGTCGGAACGGAAATTCGACGGGTCCGACTACGGCAAAATGTCAGGTGGAGCAGCCCCGAGCCGCAGTAGGTCTGGCTTTCGAGCCAGACTCGCGTGGTTCGATTCGGCTGAAATCGCCGCGATTCTGTCAGCCTGGAAAGGCTGACCTACATGATATGTGCTGTCTTGCCAGCACGACAGCGCACCGCTTGTCTGGCTTTGGTTTGGGATGGCAGAGAAACGCAGATTTGCCGACGAAGTAGGTCCCCTCTGCCGGAGGGGACCAGTTGCGTGTGGACGTCACCCAGCCGCGCGAGATCCTGCCCGGCAGGCGGGATCTACTTCAAGGCGCGCTGTCGAACTACTTCCTGGTGGTGCTTCCCTCGAGCTTCGCCTCGCGCTGCTCGGGCAGGACCAGCTTGAGTTCGTGTCGCCGACCTCGGCGCTCGACGACTAACGGGACGTGGCGGTCTTCCTCTTCAAACAGTCGGTACAACTCGAGCAGGCTGAACTCGTCGGCACTCCGGTTGCCGATCTGCACGATGCGATCACCGGCCTGAAGGCCAGCCGCTTTCGCCGGTCCGCCGGCAAACACTTCTTCAATTCGAGTCTCGACCGCGACCCGCGCCAGCCGCAAGCCGGCTTTATGAGTACGTTGCGATTCGCCGAATCGCTCTCCTCGTTCGAGATAGATCACATTCTTCTGAAAATCGAGCGTCACGACGAACCGCGACAGGTAGTCCAGACCGACGGCGTTCGGCCGGCGTTCGCTGAATTCCAGTTGTTCGTGTTCGAAATCGCCGAGCTTGAGCCGCTTGACCAACAGCTTGCGCGATTCTTCACGCCCATTACAAGGTGACTGCGGCACCGACGTCGCCCAGCACCGTCAGTCGGTTTTTGGGGAGCAACGTATTGATCACGCTGGTTTCCAGGTTGCCCGTACCGCTGCCCCATATTCCCGTGTCCAATAGCAACCCTGGATTTATTGCGTCAGGCAGCCGGTCCGGTCTTGAGCCTATCGCGTCCCCGGCGTCCGGCGGATTCTGTCCAGCAACGCACTTCTTGGGACACTACCCAACTTTTGGAAATTGATTTGCCGGAATGTCGGAGGTAACGTTCTATGCCGCAGCGGGTTCTGGAGAATCCGTGCATCCGGCGTGCATGAACGATGGGTGGCCCCTTTTTCCTCCTCCCGTTGACGTCCCTTGATGTACCAGACGCCCCCCGCTCGCCGGGTGACTGTTGCATTCTGAAAATGGACTGGTAGGATGCAGTCGTCTGCCGGCAATCGATTGATTGCTGGCGGGCAAAGACCTGGGTGTCTCTCTCAACTTGTTGCTGGGAGAGAAGAATAGGGAAAACGGTGCAATTCCGTTGCGGTCCCGCCGCTGTAACCGGGGACGAACACTGCGATAACCACTGTGTGCCAGACGTGTCAGAGCCCCCCTGATTGCAGGGGCAATGACACCAAGGCCATGGGAAGGTGCAGTCAGTAGTTTGATCCGGGAGCCAGAAGACCTGCCCAGTCGTCGGTTTTTGCGAATGAGTCTTTCGTGGAAAAAGACGTTGCAGTCATGGCGGCTTTGCGGCACCCTCGAACTGGTGCGGCGCGGTTGAGCTTTGCAGTCGTTGGGACTGTCGAGTTCTGGCCTGCCCCTGTTGTGTCGCAGGGAAAAATCTGGTCTGTCCAGGTCTCCGATCTCGCCGGCTGTCTTTGTCGATTCTCCGTTTGACCCATTCGGGTGTATCGCGCCTCGGGAATCTGACGCGCAATGCCAAGGCAACGGGGATTTGTCATGCGCAGAAGTTTTTCTCAATCGGCCGCCGGGGCTTCGTTCCCAAGGGCGCCGCACCCGAAATCGAGTCCGCAGCAACCGGCCCACCTTCGTGCCCGCCGGGGTTTCACTCTGATTGAACTCCTGGTCGTGATTTCGATCATCGCGGTGCTGGTGGGTTTGCTGTTGCCGGCCGTGCAGCAGGCGCGCGAGGCGGCGCGCAGTGCCCAGTGCAAAAACAACCTCAAGCAGTTGACGCTCGCGCTCCACAACTACATGGAAAACTGGCAGGGTGCATTGATGCCGGTCGATGTTTACAACTGGTCGATTCCCACCGGCACTCCCGGCGGTGAACGGCGCTACTGGTTCGGTGAGGTCGATGCGTCCGGTCAGTTGGATTTCGCCAAAGGCTTTCTGGCCCCGTTTATGGAGAACCAGAGGCAGTCGTACCAGTGTCCCGATTTCGGCGAGAGTCAGGTCACAAAGATTCGCTTCGACAAAATGACCTCGGGTTACGCTTACAACCACAAGTATCTGGGCCCGGGCCTGGGAGCGGCGATCGACTGGATGACCGGTCAGGTCATTCCCGGCAAGCCGATCAACTACCGCTTTGCCGACGTCATGCAGTCGACGCAGACGATCGTGTTTGCCGACGCCGCGGCCGTGTATTGCAATAACTGGCCGACCTGCACCGACAATGCCTTCATGGAAACCTGGTATCTCGAACCCCCCAGCAACGACTTTCCCAGTGTGCATTTCCGGCACAATGGCGTGGCCAACGTGGCGTTTCTGGATGGGCACGTCGAAACGAGGCCGCGCAGTTGGGTTCAACCGGCCCCGTGGAATGCGGCACCTCAGGTCCAGATGATGCGCGACAAGCAACTGGGTTATGTCGGCGACGACGATTCGCTGTACGACCGCAAATGAATCGCTGGTGGCGGCGTTGACAAGTAGGTCCCCTCTGCCGGAGGGGACTGGTTGCGAGGGGACGCCGCCGAGACGCGCGAAGTCCCGCCCGGCAGGCGGGATCTACTAAAGGTGCGCTGTCGTGTTAAGGGATGCGTCGCGGTGTCACCGACATCCAGGCCGGATCTGCGGTCTGGCAGTCAATCAACGCCGCGGCGCTTCAGCCGCCGACGATCACCAACAGTCAAACCGAAAGAACGATTGCCATGCAGAAGCCAATCATCGGATTCCTGGCTGCGGCCGTGCTGGCCGTAGTCGGGTACCTGGGATGGAGTTGGGTCTCGAAGCCCCCCCAGGTCGAGGCTGGCCGGACGAAACTGCGGAGATTGGGGGAAACTGGGGTTGCCAGGAAATTAAAAACCTGTTGCGCACCTTCGTGTGTGTTTTTGGAATGGGAATCCAAAGCGAAGGAGCGCAACAGTGAGAGTATCTTGGTCGATTTGTGGGGT
>SIAF01000461.1 GCA_009691905.1 Planctomycetaceae bacterium
TTCGGCGCCGAAAACATACCCCAAAATCCCTCTGCAATTTGCACGTCGAAATCACACGGCCATTCAACAGCACAAATAACCCTGAATTGCCGCACGAAAACAGCTTTCCCTTCTGAAAACCACCCACGAATTCTGGTGACGAGGCTTTTCTTTCCGCAGGACTGAATTCCCCTTCTCCATCCGCGAGACCACGAATGCCCTACGAATCAAGCCACTTCGCTCACTCCCAACGCTAGAAACTCACAACCCTAGATCAGGAGGTCTGAGTCTGTCGTCACCTTGTCGAAACGGTGCCGCGGCTTTGCAGAAGACACGATACCGACACCCTGCCAATCCCCTGATGGATGAACGGCCTTTGGCGGCACGGGATTTCCCGAGGACATCGTTTCGGAGCGCTTTCTGCCACCGTCCCGACGGTGTACCGTTGCACCTCTCTGGAAGCCGATGAAACCCCTTCTGACGCGCTGCCGGAACCTAGCCGAAATGCTGTCATGGCACCTCTGTTGGCAACGCTTCCGAAACCCATTGCCAACCGATACCGGCGTGGTAGGCTGAGGCCGACATTCCTTTCCCCTATCATGACGCAGTTTCATACGGTCAAGGAAGCGGCCCGGATGACGGGCAAGTCTTCCTCTTCGATCCGGCGGATCATTTATCCCATTATCTCAGCCGAACAGCACCCGGATCGGGAGCACATTCGGCCTGGCGTAGACGAGGTGCGGGACCTGCGTCTGAAAGGCGAAAATTTCGCCTGGCGGTTGAGCGATGAACTTTTGCGGCGCGCGGTTCCGGAAGAGAGCCACGCGGAAAAGGGGAGTGATTCGGGGGGTTCGCACAGATCGCACGACGGAAACGGTGAGTTGCTCGCGATGCTCCGCGGGGAATTGGACATCAAGAATCAGCAGATCTCCCAGCAGTCGCAGATGCTCTCTCAGCAGATGGAACTGATCAGCGGACTGTCGGAACGCCTTCGCGAGGGGAATATTCTGATTGGCTCGTTGCAGCAGCAGCTTGCGCTTCCTGCGGCCTCTGCCAAGACGAAGACAAACGTCGTCGATGCGAAAGCTGCGAAGTCGGCGGCAGGAAAGCCGCCGATGAAAACGGCCGCAAAGCCCATGCCGGCCGCCATGCAGGAGAAGGGGAGTCAGCCAGCGGTCAAGCCGGCCACGCCGAAAACAGGGAGCTCGCAACCCGCTTCGACGCAAGAAAAGCAACAGCCCAAGCGGGGATTCTTCGCTCGATGGTTCCGTTGATCCCCCTGTGCGTCTTACTCCGCATCATCGGTCCGGCCGGTGGCAAGCCCATCCCGTTGACCGGCGCAAGTCTCGCGGACATTCTACCCCGCACCCATGACACCGCTTGACACGCTCAACGGCACAGCCACGAAGAATCGGTTTCGATTGCCGGGGCTCGAGCGAGAGGGGATTGCTCAGCTTTCGATTTTGGAGACGGCGCTCTGGCCGCTCAGGGGCGGTAAGCTATCCGGCTCGACATTCGACACAGACTATTCGTACACATCAAAGTCCGGCAGAGAGGCAGCGCGCGTCAGCGTCTTCTCGCCCGACGGCCTGCAACCGAATGACGAATATATTCTGTGGGGCCTGCTCGGGCTCTCTCTCGACCGACCGAACCCTGAATCCACGCTGCTCGCCACACCGTACTGGATCATTCAAAAACTCGGGATGTCCATCGGAGGAAAACAATACGATCAGCTTCGCGGATCGCTGGAACGACTGGCGATGGTCGCGTACCAGAATACCGGATTTTACAACCCGGTCACGCAGCAGCATGAACGGATCACGCTGCATTTCTTCTCCACTTTTCTGCCGACGCGCGGTCGGGGAGGGGACGTCGATACCGACCGCGTTTGGCGGATTGAATGGGACAAGCATTTCTTTGCTCTGTGTCAGGCCACCGGCGGGAAACTGCTGTTCGATCTCGACCTGTACCGGGAGTTGACGCCGGCTGCCCGGCGTCTGTTCCTGAAACTTCAAGACCGCTTCTGGCGGTACAAGCGGGTCTTCATGGAAGTCGATGACCTGACGATCAACGGTCTGGGATTCTCCGCGGATCGCCCGCTCTACAAGCGCAAGTTCGACCTGACACAGTGCATCCGCGAATTGCTCGATCGACAGATCATCGAGCTCGGCCGCGGTCAGACCGATCCCTCAGAACTCTTTCTGAAGCGCGGCAGGGGGTCCTACGTCGCTGTTTTTTACGAAGGGGCCTATTTCCGCCGGCCGCACTCGGAACGCACCACAGGCCAAAAGAATGCGATTGCGGCCGATCCACTGTTTGAGCCGCTCCAAAAGATCGGCGTCGATCAGCAGGGGATTCGCCGATTGTTCAAGGAGTTCAGCCGCGGGCTGATCCAGCGCTGGATTCGCATTACCGACACGGCCATGCACGAGAATCCCAAAGGATTTACAGGTTTTAAGTCATCGCCGGCCGCATTCCTGATCGACGGGATCCAGAACGAGCGGGGCGCCCCGGACTGGCTGTACGCCCACGAGAAGCGCCGCGAGACTGAAGACTAGGAACGAAACCGCGCTCGGCTCGACACCGAGCAGGTGCCGTTCCTGCAACAGTACGAGTCTGCCAGGACGATGGCCCTGCAGGAATTTCTCCGTTCAGCCGCAGGCCGCGAGGCGTATGAGCAGGCGTTCTCTGTGCTGCTCGAATTGCACAAACGCACTGACCCCCATTGCAGCCGTGAGGCGGCTCACGCGGCGACCGTCGCCAGGATCGAACGCGAGCAATTCCGGTTCCCGGATTTTGGTGCGTGGCTCCTCGAACGCCGAGTCCGAGCGGCCTGAAGCGGCCTGCCTGACATTGGTACTTGCCGGATGTTTTTCCTGCGGCGCTATTGGTATCTGCCGGATCGAGTATTGGTACTTGCCGGATGTTTTTCGGACCGTCGACTCTAGTTTTATAGCTTCTTGAAGGCCTGAAACGCGATCGACCCGGATGCTCTACAAAGCATATTTCAAAGCATATTCTGTATAAACAGAGACGAGCGGGCGGCAGCCCGCCTGTTTTTGAAAGGATTTCTGTCGACAGACGGGCGGACCGACGGAGCGGTCCGCGAACGTTCAATGCGAGAGAGAAGTAGCAGGGCTGCTTAACGCGACTTGCGGGCCGAAAATGGTCCGCGGCGCGACGAAGCCAAAATCAAGCCGACTTGTCAAGCACCACGCGCGATTGTCCTGCGCCTAAAGCTGGTCTGGTAGCAATTGGAACGCGCCCGTTCCCGCGATCCGGAAGACGCGAAAGTGCCGGTGATCGAGCGTGAACACCCTGTCGAGTTTCTCGCGCTCGGCGAGATACACCAATGCGGCATCGGCGAGTTGCGGCTCTTGATCGTGGTATTGCTCAAAGAATTGAGCAAGCCACGGAGCCGCAGTCGCGTCGAGCGGAAGTAGCGTCAGCAAGCCATGCTCCAACATTCGGAACAGGCTCTGAATCGCCTCTGGATACTGCTGCAGCAAATACGTCGTTTCGGTGATGACGGGCCAACACGTCACGAGCGGCGGCGGCAACGTCTTCAGAATGTCCACGCACAGGGCGTGGTGCTGGTCGCGTTTCGCGAGCACGGCGACGAGAGGCCCGGCATCGACAAGCACGGGCGTCATCGCGTCCCGAAACCATCAAGGTACGCGGGATTCGTGCTCAGGTCGGTCGGCGAGTCGTCTACCACGCCGATCACCCCCAGATCGCGCGCCAAGTCATAGCATGAGACCGCCGCATCGTGCGTCTCTTCCTTCAACGACACGACGGTGACCATGACATGCTGCTGGTCCGGCAACTCCAGCTTTTGGAGTGGACGGAGCATGTTGCCTTCGACGATCGCTTCCATAGTTCTCGGTCTCATGTTCCCATTATACCCCTTCTGACCATCTTGGCGAGCGGAAATTTTGCAATCGCGCAGGAGTAGTCCGGCAGCCGCCAAGCGGTCGCCACTGAGCCGCCGCGCGTTCGCCCCCTCCGGCGATCGAGAGGCGATCCACAGGCGATCGGAGATCGACCGTTCTGGTGGCTTCCGAAAGCCACGGGAGTGCCATGCGATTAGGGAGACCATGTCGCGACCTTCGCCGCGACCCCCCGCCAAGACGACACGCTGGCACCTCGCTTCCTCAGTGACCGACGCGGCGCTATGGCGGGGGGTCGCACCCGACAAAAGGTCGGGTCGCGACATGGCTCCGGCACGATGCACCCGTCGGCGTCGGCCACCGCGGAGCGGACCCATGCTCCCGGCGAGGTGCCGGGCGGCGACGCACACACGCCGCCCCTGCGGGCGATCGGTGTGTTCGTGCCCGGAGGCACGGCGATGCCCGTTTTAGCGTTCCATCGCGGGACGGATCGCTGTTTCCCATTCTTCCGCCGTCAGGCTCTCGGGCTGACGACCTGCGAATGTTCCGCCGTGCATGACGCGGCTCCATCCGAGCCTCACATCGAGTCCTCGCTGGGCCAAAAGCCAGAGGGTCTCCTTGGCGCCTTCGTCTCCTGCGTCGTCGGCGTCGAACAGGAGCGCCACCTTGCCGCCGGCCAGGCTCTTGGCCCAGCGTTCAATTTTCGTCACCTGCTCGACCGTGATCTTGTTCGACATGATCGCCAACGCCGGGACGGCGAGACCATCCAAGCCGATGACATCGTTGAAGCCCTCAACGACGATAATTCCATGTCGGGCGATCGACTCGCGATAGCCCGGCTCTTTCAGCCGGCTCGCGTGCTGCCCGAAGAGTTCGAGACCGCGACGAAAGTTCACCGGGAAGCGGTGCTTCGCCGGCTTCTTTTCCTTTGCTCGCAGCTCCGGCGGGAGCGCATTGAACTTCCCTTCATTCATTTCGAACTGCACGTCACGCGTGACCCACGCGAGGATCTGCCCGTCCTCGGAAAGGACCGGGTAGAGTATTTGCCCACGGAGTGACCAGGCTCGCTTGTCGCCGCCGCAGTCCGCCGGAAGCACACCCGCACGCCATTTCTGCAGCATCACGGGGGACAGGCACGGATGGCGCCGGACGTAGCTCGCCGCAGCCGGCGACATGGCCGCGACGTCGACCACGAACTTTTCGTCGATCGTCACAGGCTCGCGGGCCTTGTCGTTGTCGCTTTGGGCGAGCGGCTGGTTGCGGGTCGGCTTCGACGGGGCGGCGGTGGGTGTAGGCGCTGCGGGCACGGCGGACGGAGCAGGGGATGGCGCGGCCGGTTTCCCGACCAACGCATCCCGCACGCGGGTGAATTCGTTCCCCTTGAGTTTCTCTCCCGTCGGGCGCATGCCGGTGAGCCAGCCGTGCATCAAAGACAGCAGGTTGCCGCGTACCTGGCAGCCGTAGGCGTGGCAGCAAAAGACCTTCTGGGGATTCGTCACGTTGACGGAGATTTCACGCTTTCCGGCATGGTCGCCGCTGCAGCCGAAGGGGCAATCGAGGCGCACGTTGTCACCGTGCCCGGCTACATCGAGCGTGATGCCGCAC
>SIAF01000462.1 GCA_009691905.1 Planctomycetaceae bacterium
GCGGTCTGCGCAAGTTTTTATCGCGTCAATGGACACAATCCGACCTCCGGTGGCTCATGACGCCGCCAAGCGCATGTAAATGATCGGCCAAGCAGTACGGCCCGTCCGCATCGTCGCCTTTGTCGTCGACGACTACGTCAACAGCCCCCGAGGGGGAGGAGGGAGAAAAAGGCGCGGCTTCGCCGCGAAGTTCGCTGAACCGCTCGGATGTGTCGATACCAATGCCCGCGAAAGGGGGGGAAGGAGAGTTTCAGACCGGGGGCTACGCGATTTGCCGGTCATTCGCTATAACCATGAGTCCAGTCGGCTTGTGCGATCGCGCCCGTGCCGGCTGTGGTCGGTAATCCTTGGATCAAGTCGTTCGGGGGCGGGGTGTCGGATCGAAGCGTTATGAATAAGCCGCTCTCCGAGACGTTGGCGTCCCGGACATTTATCGGCCTGTTGCTGGCCCAGTTTACCGCGACGTTCAACGACCAGGCGATTCACATGGTCGCGGTGTTCTACGCCGTCGACGTGCTGGTGCGCTACGTGCAGGTGCGGTACGTCGACGAGAAAGCGGTGGTGGCAATCGTCACCGCCTGTTTCATTGCGCCGTTCCTGCTGTTTTCGTCATACGCCGGCACGCTGGGCGATCGCTTCAGCAAGCGCTCGGTGATCGTGTTCTGGAAAGTCGCCGAGATCGGCATGATGGGCCTGGCGCTGTTCGGGCTGTTGCTGCCGCACCTGGTGCCGGTCGATTCTCCACTGCTTCCCACGCTGGCAACGTGGAGCGCGGCCCTGGTGATCGCGACTGTGTTTCTAATGGGAATGCACAGCACGTTTTTCGTTCCAGCCAAGCTGGGAGCGATGCCCGAGATTCTGCATCAGTCGGTGTTGTCGCGCGGCAACGGGATTCTCGAAGGGACGAGCTTTACAGCTCAGATTCTGGGAACATCGGCCGGGGGCATTTTGTATTCGATGCTCAAGGGAACCGTTTCCGACGGCAGCTTTCATCCCGATCGCGAATGGCAAATCGGCGCGCTGCTGCTGGGCCTGGCCCTGTTGGGGACGGCGACCGCTCTGTTGATGCACCGCATTCCCGCGGCCGCCCCTGATGCCCGACTGTCGTGGAGCTGGTGGCAGCCGCTGCGGAAGAATCTGAGGATTTTGTGGGGTTCCAAACCCTTGATGCTGTCGGTGACGGGTATCGCCTTTTGCGTGTTCATGACGTTGTTTCTGCGACAGACGCTGCTGTTTCAGGGAGAGATGAACAAAGAACTGCAAACCGCGCGCGTCGCCCTGGCCAGGTCGGAAGGCCAGGTGTACGAACCCGATCAGGGGCCGGTCGATCACGTCCTCGCGGCGATCCTGCCGGCGAAGCTCGAACGAGCGAGCCAGGAGTCGGAATTGCGCGTCGCGATGTTGTTCGCGGTAGTCGGGCTGGGGGTGGGGCTGGGCAGCGTTGCCGCCGGCTACCTGTCGGGGCATCGCGTCGAACTTGGGCTGGTGCCGGTCGGAGGGCTGGCGATCGCGCTGTTTACCTTCCTGCCCGCGGTCAGCGGCGAATCGCCGTTACTGCTCGTGGCGTCACTGTTCGGCATCGGCGCCGGGGCAGGATTTTACCTGGTTCCGTTGTATACGCTTCTTCAGCACCGGGCACCGAAGAAGAGCAAGGGGAACGTCGTTGCCGCCAGCAATTTCGTCAACACGCTGGGGGGCGTTGTCTCGGTGCTGCTGTTTTATCTGATGGCGTACGTGCTGGATAAAATGTTCGGCGCCACGATTGGCGAGCACAGCCTGCGCGGTCACCCCGAACTGCTGCCGAAGTTCGTGGAAGAACTCGAATTGCAGATGCGGATTCCGCGCGTGTTGCTCTCGACGATGTCGCTGTTGACGATCGTGGGGCTGGCGATCCTCGTCCGCAAGATGCCCGATTTCTTTCTGCGCACGGCAATCTGGCTCAGGGCCTGGGGCCACAACCCGCTGTGGGCGGTGGGACTCGACAACATGCCCCTCGACGGGCCGGTGATTCTCGCCACCAATTGCGACACCTTTTCGGCGGCGCTCGACCTGATTGCCGCCGTCGATCGCTTTCCGCGGGTGATTCTGATCGAACGGCCGCCGGCCGACAGTCGCGCCCCGTTGGTTCGCGCGCTCGCCAATCGCACGGGATTAATCTCGTTGAACGGCCAGGCCCCTGCCGCGGAATGGCTCCGCGTGCGCGAGACGGGTACCACGACACTTCGTCGCGGCGGGATGGTCGTGTTGACGGTCGGTCGGTCGGGTGAGGCCTCGCCGGTCTGGTCAATGATTTCAGAGTGGCGCAGCGCAACTGCCGCGACCGTGGTGCCGGTCTTTTGCGGGTCGGCCGCCGACTCGACGATTTTGTCCGACAACAACCCGCCGCGCGTGGTGTTCGGGCCAGCGCTCGACCCCGGCGCCGATCTTGTCACGCTGCAAACCGCAATCGCGAAACTCGCTGCGGAACCGTTCGATTCTACCTGAGTGTTTGCATGAACCTCGACCGCTACAGTCGGCAGATGCTGTTCGCCCCTATCGGGGAAGCGGGACAGCGGCGAATTCGTGAGGGGCGCGTGCTGCTGTGCGGCTGCGGGGCACTCGGCAGCGCCATTGCCGACGGGCTGACGCGGGCCGGCATCGGGTCGCTGCGGCTCGTCGATCGTGACTTCGTTGAGCTCAGCAACTTGCAGCGGCAGGTGCTGTTCGACGAGCAGGACATCGCCGAGCAACTGCCCAAAGCGATCGCCGCGGCCAGGAAACTGTCGAAAATCAACAGCGAAGTCGCGCTCGATCCGATCGTCGCCGACATTGACTTCACCAACATTCTCAAGTTTGCCGAAGGGGTCGATCTGATCCTCGACGGAATGGATAACTTCGAGACCCGATTCCTCATTAACGATGCGGCATTAACGACGAAGACCCCCTGGGTTTACGGGGGCTGTGTGGGCAGTCACGGGCAGGTGCTGCCCATCTTTCCGGGCGAGACGGCGTGCCTGCAGTGCCTGATCGGCGATGTTCCCGAGCCGGGCATGACCGAAACCTGCGATACGGCGGGAGTGCTGGGGCCGGCCATCAACGTCGTCGCGGCACTGCAGGTGACAGCCGCCTTGAAATTGCTGTCAGGCCGGCGCGACCTGCTGCCCCCCGAGCTGACGATTATCGACGTCTGGGACGGAACCCTGCGGAAGATGAGCGTCGCCAACCTGCGCGCGCAGTCGAACTGCCCGGCTTGTGTGCAAGGCCGACGCGACTGGCTTTCGGGAACGCGCGGCTCGCAAACGACCGTGCTGTGCGGTCGCAATGCCGTGCAGATTTCGCCGGCAAAAAAGCAAACGTTGTCGTTTTCAGAGATGGCCTCCCGGCTGCGTGCTGTCGGGGAAGTTTCGTACAATCCATTTCTATTGCGGCTGACGCCGACCAACGGCGAGCAGCAGATCACGCTGTTTCCCGATGGCCGCGCGATCGTCAAAGGGACCGACGACCTCGCCGTCGCGCGGGGACTGTATGCCCGCTACGTCGGCACGTAACAGCCTGCTAAAATGGGACCTGGCTTCGACGCGAAGAGATAAATACTGGGAAATCTGAAGTGTTTCGGCAGAACCAGACTCATTTTTCAACAGGCTGGTAACTTCGATTGAATTTCGGGGGTCTCGATGCACATTTCGATCCGCCTTGCCGAAGCGCCTGACTGGCCGACGATCGTCGACTTCAACTGTCGTCTGGCGGATGAGTCCGAGGGGAAGCGGCTCGATCGGCAGCATGTCGAGCCGGGGGTCAAAGCTTTGCTCGCCGATCGGCGGAAGGGGCGATACTTCGTGGCTGTTGTCGATGAAGGTGGGGTCGATGAGGGCGGGGCGAATCAAATCGCCGGGCAGCTCATGCACACGTTCGAATGGAGCGACTGGCGGAACGGCGATATCTGGTGGTTGCAAAGCGTGTACGTGCATCCCGACTTTCGCCGACAGGGGGTGTTTCGTTTACTGTACGAGCACTTGCGCTCACAGGCCGAAAGCGACCCTGGCGTCGTCGGCCTGCGCCTTTATGTCGAAGATCAGAATCGGCGTGCGTACGAGACCTACGCCACCCTTGGCTTCAAGCCAGGAGGGTACTTCGTGATGGAGAACATGATCCGGCGGAGCGATTTGACTCCCGAAGTTGACACGGAGAATTAGTTGACCTGGCGAGCGGGGGGCGTAAGCCCCCTGAACGGTCGCTTTGCATGTGGCGCCGCATAGTTTTTCCTTTGCGAGTCCACTTAGCCAGACGCGAAGAGACAAGTCCGCGCGGCCGCGGGCGAGGTTCGCCTGTCAATTAAGGCCCCCGCCCCGCGTCAGGCCCCGAGGGCGTCGCGCAGTTTCTGCAGTTCGGCCGACAACTCGTGCAATTCATCACGAATTGAGGTCAACTCGGCCCGCAACTCGTGGTTCTGGTTGCGGAGCGTCGTGCAGGTCAATTCCAGGGCGGCCAGGCGGCCCAGAACTTCGGGTGCTCCCGAGAATCCCGATGACGGTCCGACTGGCGCCGAATCGTGACGAACCGAGTGCGACGAGGGCGAGGTGGTTGTCGGCTCATCTTCCTGAGGCCGTGGCACCATCCGCTGCCCTTCCTTCGGCTCGTAAAGATTGTGATCGATCTCGGCTCCGCGGCGCTCGAGCGGAGCATCGCTTTGCGCGAACTTGTGTTCCCTCAGCCCCGACAGCTCGTGCCGAATCTGCTCGAGTGAGTCGAGCGTCCCCGCAGGCGCCATCCGACTGGCCCGTGTCCGCAGGTCGCCGATCGACTGCCGACCGCGCAGCAGCAGCTCGGCGAGAATTGCCACCTGCGGTTCGCTGAGGTGCGGCAGTCGCCGCCGCATGTAATGGCGATAGCGCTCAGTGCGACCCGACTCGGTGTGAACGACGGCGGCCAGACCCAACGCACGCAACTGATCGGCCGCTTCGGCGGCGTCGTCTTCCGAGATGTTCGTCAGCGGCGACCGACCACTCTTCTGATTGCAGCCGGTCGTGAGCGATTTGAGCGTCAGCGGATACGATTCAGGAACAGTCAGCGCCTTTTCGATCAGCGTTCCCAGCACACGGCGCTGCGTGGCGGTCAGACTTTGCAGAGGGGGAAACTCGTTGTTATCGGTGGGATCGGGCATCGTGTGGACTCCATTCGTCGGCGATGGCGGCAGGTGAAGGTTTGCGATGGAATTTTAGAGGAGGCAGTGATGATTCACAAATAACGCCCAGTGGCGTCGCGTTTCGTAGTGGTCCGTCGATTGTTTGCTCTTGAAAGCCGACAGGCAATGAAGGCGTGATTACATTGCCGCGCGACCCCCCCCCTGCCCTGGCCGGACGAAACTGCGGAGATTGGGGGAAACTGGGGTTGCCAGGAAATTAAAAACCTGTTGCGCACCTTCGTGTGTGTTTTTGGAATGGGAATCCAAAGCGAAGGAGCGCAACAGTGAGAGTATCTTGGTCGATTTGTGGGGT
>SIAF01000463.1 GCA_009691905.1 Planctomycetaceae bacterium
ATCTCGTTTTCGTTAATTTCCGCCCGGTGCCGGCACGGGTTTGGCGTGAAATTCACAGCATCTGTCGCCATCGCGGGAACATTGAGCCAACACCAGCGGCACTCCCAGGATCCGTTCAAACACTTGCTGCTCCAGCGCACAAATACCGTTGTCGATGGCGGCCAGATCATGGTAGGGGCAATTATTTTCCCGTAGAATCGGCAAGCCGTTCCGCATGTCCAATTCGACGTGAAACCCCCGTTGACTCAGCGCGCCCCGCAATTGCTCCAGCCGTTCTGCCAGCGTCTGCCCTGTGACCTCGGCCCCATACCGCCGGGCAAAGGCATCCCTGAGCCGATTCACCACGGTTTCCCGCACCTGTGTGTCTTCGATGCGACGCAACTCTGTCCACAATAGCAGGGCCAATTCACTGTAATTATCGCCCAATTGCCGCAAACCCGATTCGGTGACCACATACGCATGATGAGGGCGACCGCGGCCCTGCCGGACTGTTTCGCGAGAAACTAACCCCAAGGACTGTAAGCGGTTCAGTCGCTGCCGGACGGCGGTGGCCGTCACATGGGAGGCATCGCACAATTCCTGAATCGAGCAGTGCCCCAACTGGTGCATCTGCTGCAGGAACTGCTCGTCACCGTGTTCCACGAGAATACGCATTCGGTCGCCGAGATCACGTGAACTTCATTGATCCAGAATTCATCCGACGGAGTTATTCTAGCCGCCTCAACAGTTTTCGACAATCATCGTTGCGAAAATTGCTCGGATTTCTTGATCCTGAGTCATTCTGCTGGATAAAACGCCACAACTGATTGCATGGAAATAAGTTACATAAAAACGTCATCCCCGCTGCTGCTGATAGATCGCCAGAATGACGTCTTCCACGCTCTTGAACGCTTTCTTGCTCCCTGCGACGGCGTCGAGCTTCTCCCGGGCTTCATTCGCATTGTAACCGAGGCTCACCAGCGCATCATAGGCTTCGGCAAGAACGCCGCGATCTACGGCCGAAGTTTCTGGAAAATCTTTGGCGACCAAGAGGGCAAATCGCGCCATTTTGCGGCGTAGCTTGGCGACGATCCGTTCGCTCATCGCCGGACCGATGCCGGGCAAGAGACTCAGTTCCTTGATGTTCTGCTGCTCGATGGCGTCGGCGATGTCGCGGACCGGCCGGACCATCGCCCTGAGCGTTTTCTTGATCCCCATCCCGTCCACCGAACAGACGAGTTCAAAAAACTCCAGTTCCGCCTCGGCGAGAAAGCCGACCATCCGCGGCGTCATTCGCCCCTGCTGCGGGTTGCCTTCGATGTATTCGATCGTCTTCAGCGAAACGTCAGTTCCCAGTTGCGCCTGCAACTGCCGGCGGACAAACTCCGGGACGTAAACTTCGTACTCGAGCGGCCCGACTTCGAGTCGCGCTTCCGCTTCGCCGAGACGAACCAGTTTGCCGGTGATGCGGGTGATCAAAGGGAGAGCCTTTTTGAAAGCAGGGTGTTGTCGTGTAGAATACGGGAGTGACGATTCAAAATCGAGGATGCTGCGATGTCCGCGCCAACACCAGTAACGCCAAGACTCACAGCCCGAGAATTCGTCTCACTGGTGGAAAGTGGTCACTTTGCCAGACGGCGAGTCGAATTGCTGAACGGGGAGGTGACTGTCGGAAAGCGTCACAGTCCTCTCACGGCTTGTGTGGCATCCACTTTGGATCGTTGGTTCGTCCGGAGCAAACAGGACACGATTTCGTCGCGAATTCGAGCCCTGCTTGAGTTTGAACAGAGTTGCCCTCAACCGGATCACGCGATTGTCCGTGGCTCCATTCGGAAGTATTCCGACCGGTTTCCGAATGCATTGGAGACATTACTGGTGATCGAAGTCTCCGGCGACAGTCTGGATGCGGATCGCTACTTGAAAGGACAAGTCTACGCTGCCGAGGGCGTGCCGGAATACTGGATCGTCAATTGCATCGAGCGGCAAGTGGAAGTCTACACCGAACCGCATGCCAAGGCGAAAACACCCCGTTATCGCAAGCTGACGACCTATCTCCCCGGACATTCGATTCCCGTACACGTCGCCGGCAAGAAACTCGGCGAGTTGGCCGTCAACTCACTGTTCAAGGTGAAGAAATAAGAGAGAGAATCCACCAACCGCCTCACGCCGATTACCTCACGCCTCTTCGTCACGCCAGCTTCTTCGCCAGCGATCCCTGCGTGAAGTAATGGCACAGCGCCACAGCGGCGGCGTCGGCGACGTCGTGCGGCTCCAAGACTTCCTTGAGCGAGAATTCCCGCTGGATCGCCAGTTGGATTTGCTCCTTCCCGGCCTTTCCACTGCCGGTCAGCAACCGCTTGATCTGCGTCGGCGTGTAATGGACGACGTCCAGCCCCGCGTCCGCCGCAGCATAGAGAATCGCCCCGCGGGCATGGGCCATCAGCACGGCGGTTTTCGGAAACTGAGCATGTGAAAACACCTGCTCCACAGCCAGGACCGTCGGTTGATATTGCTCAATCACTTCCCGGACGCCGCGGCCGATTTCCAGAATGCGTTCGGTGAGCGACAACCCCTGCGTGGAACGAATCACGCCCCCTTCTTTGAGAATCGGCCCGCGCGGCGACCGTTCCAGCACCGCATAACCGGTGCGATTCAGGCCGGGATCGATGCCGAGGGTGAGGGTGGTCATCTTATCCGCGTCGCCACAAGGTCTGATCTAGCCGGTCCTCCAGCGTGATCTTCAATTCCGTTAGATTCTTGCGGATCAGATCCGCCACGGCGAAGTTTTTCGCCTTCCGCGCATCGGCCCGAATCTGGATGATGAGCTGCATCAGGCCGTCAACTAAGGCGTCGTCGGCTCCGTCGGATTTCGCTTTCGGTTGACGGAACACGCCGAGGATATTGGACAGTTCTTTCAGCACCGTCATCCCGGCGGTCAGCGCGGCGACGGCTTCCGGCTTCGGCGACGCCTGATCGAGTTTCTGATCGCCGATGAACGCATTCAGCGTCTTGCGTAGATCAAACAGCACGCCGACGGCGCCGCCGGTGTTGAAGTCGTCGTCCATGGCGTCGAGAAATCGCTGCCGCAGCGCGGCGAGCTCTTTCACGAACTCCGGGAAGCCCAGGGATAGCAATCCCTGGGCTTCTGCGGCGGCGCGCGTCGTCGAGGCGCTCAACGTAAAGCAACTTTTCCCGCTGATGCGTTCAAATGTCTCGAACAATCGCGTGAAACCGTCCAGGCTGGTTTCGGTTTCCTGCAACCGTTCGTCGCTGAAGTCGATCGGGCTGCGGTAATGCGTCGCCAGCAGGAAGAAGCGGATCGTCTCCGCATGGTGCGTCTTCAGCAGGTCTTTGAACGGACCGGCGCCGGTCGACTTGCTGATTTTCGCGGCTTCCTGCTGCTGCTTCTCGGCCATCAGGTCGCCATGCTTGTCGTGTCCGCCGCCGACCTTGCCGGCCTGACCGCTGGATTGCATCAGGCCGTTGTGCAGCCAATACCGCGAGAACGGCTTGCCTGTGCACGATTCCGATTGGGCGAGTTCGTTCTCGTGATGCGGGAACATCAAATCGAGTCCGCCGCCGTGGATGTCGATTTCATCGCCCAGAATCTTGCGGGCCATTGCCGAGCATTCAATGTGCCAGCCCGGACGGCCCGGTCCCCACGGCGAATCAAACGACGGTTCGCCCGGTTTCGCCCCCTTCCATAACGCAAAGTCGGCGGGATGCTTCTTGCCGTCGTTCACCTCGGCCCTGGTGCCGGACAGCATTTCTTCCAGGCTCCGCCGGCTCAGTTTGCCGTAGTCGGCGTCTTGCGTGCAGTTGAAATAGATGTCGCCATTCAACGGATAGGCGTAGCCCTTCTCGATCAGCGTGGCGATGATCTCGTGCATCTCGCGGATGTGTTCGGTCGCCCGCGGGAAGTGATCAATGGAATCGACGCCCATCGTCTTGAGGTTGTCGAAGTAATCCTGCTCGACGTCCTTGGCGACGGCCGCCATCGTCGAGTTGAGTTCTTTCGCGCGGTTGATGATCTTGTCGTCGACGTCGGTGATGTTGACGACCCACGTCACCTGAAAACCGCTGTAGGAGAGGTAGCGCTTGACCGTGTCGAAAATCACCGGCCCGACCATGTGGCCGATGTGCGACGGCTTATAAACCGTCGGCCCGCACAGATACATCTTCACCCGGCCGGGTTCGACGGTCTGAAAATCTTCCTTCTGCCGGGACAGCGTGTTGTAAACTCGCAGAGGCATGATCGTTCCGTGAAAAAGTCGAGAGTCGAGAGTCGAGAGTCGAGAGCCAGAAGAAAAGACGCTCGCCGGTTTGGCTCTCGGCTCTTGACTCATCCGGCAAGATAGCAAAGCCGGGCGATTGCCGGAATAGGAAAGCGATGGACTGGACTGCGGATGCCATCTGCCGGGGCGTAACTCTCCCAGAAATCAGGGGTCGCCTGGGACGTTATCGAATTGGATTTGACAACTCGATCGCACCGCGGGAGACTGAAGTCACCCCCGGAATAAGGAGAGCCCATGTTGGAGTGGTCGCAGTGCCTCGCCGTCGAGCGATCTTCAGACCGTGTGACTGGCGCCTGGGTTTTTCGCGGTACCCGCGTGCCGGTCAGTGCGTTGTTTGAGAACTTGGAAAGCGGCGCTCGGGTGGATGAGTTCCTGCAGTGGTTTCCGGGCGTGTCGAAGGCACAAGTCGAACAGGTTCTAGAACACGCCGCACAAAGTTTGGCCGTCGCGTGAAAATCCTGTTCGATCACGGCGGGTGGCCCAGACACTCAGAGCAGCGTCTGGGCCACCCGCCAACCGCGGCGGTTATGGTGGTTTTTCACAAGATTTGGTAGGAAGGTGGTAGGACTAACCTGCGACTGCGCTGAGGGCGATTTTCCATACGGTTGAATATTTATCTCGTGGCCTGGATTAAGCAGGGCTTCGGTAGAACACCCCCCTCGATTCAACTGCGGCTCGCAAGAAGTAACATCATCCCGTGGCGATGGTGATAATCTTTCGGGCAGGGCGTGATCCGGAGAGCATCCTTTCGCGTTTTGTCCTTTGACTTGATGAGTTTCGAAAAGGCGAGAGAGGATCGCAAAATGATCGAGTCCAATGATCGGGTTGAGAAAAGGTGGATCAGTACTGCGACGACTGGCAAATGGGCTGACGAGATTAACAGATACGGTAAAGCAATCGGCTATCTTGTCACAGTTTTGATGCTAAGTTGGTTTGGGCTGGGATGGGTCATCGGGGCTGCCGCAAAGTATCCCACGATCTTCTGTGGAATTATTGGATTCACACCCGGAGTATTACAGGGATGGTTCTTTTTTTGGTTTGAGGCTAATTCTACTGTGACGGATTGATAAACTGGCAACTTGGGATGTTTAGTTCCGGTTGACTGGGCTGTTTGCGTGATCGCAGAAAAAACCCTGTTTACCACCTTGGTTTGCCAACGCATACCGGAAACCGAATCGGTCACAGTAGAACTA
>SIAF01000464.1 GCA_009691905.1 Planctomycetaceae bacterium
GCGGGGACGGGGGCTCCGGTGGCAACAGTAGACATGCTTTCGTCCTCCCTGACGAATGGACCGATGATGATTCCGGATACTGAAACAAAACAGCGGGATTCCACCACCTCGAATTCCTCAAGTCAACCCCTAATTTTCGTCAGCACAGCCCAGGCCCCCCCGCGAGCGCGCACTTTCGGGACGCTGGTAAAATTGACGGCGGTCATCGTCGCACGTCGCCAGACGTCTTCGCGCCCCGCACATTCGCCGAAAAGAATTGTATTCGATGTGCCGTCTCGAATGTCGGCGAGCACGTTGCGGCTGTTCGTGGCACTGAACCAGCAAATCGCCCCGCGCAGATCGGCGGCGGTGTTGATTTGCTCCAGGGCGGGCAGCACCAGATTGATATCCTTATGAACGCCGGCCGGAGCGAAGTAATCGCCGCATGCGCCGGTTTTATTCGGGGGCGTGGCCTCGGGCTTATCCTGCATGCGGTTGCCGTTGGGGGTCGAGGGGCACTTGAAAATGACCAGTTGATTGGCGACCAGAGGCCGATTCGGGTCGCGCCACCAGTCGGTTTTCAGGTCGTATTGGTTGTAGATCGTTTGCTGATCGAGGTATGGCAGGATAAACGCCGCCCAGTTATTGGCGCCGAATTTTGTCGTGTCGGTATACGCAAGCGGCAGTTCCTTGAACGTGCCTTCAAAATTGTGCGCGGCCAGCCCCAATTGTTTGAGGTTGTTTTTACACTGGGCGCGGCGGGCGGCCGCCCGTGCCTGCTGGACCGCGGGAAGCAACAGTGCGACCAGCACGCCGATGATGGCAATGACAACCAGAAGCTCGATCAGGGTGAAACCGTTGCGATTTGCAGTTGACGCTCGGGGTCGATGCATCATGTTCACTGAGCCGGGGCTTGAATGGATCACGGACCAATCATGTTGCAACCGGGGTGCCAATGCCTGCGAAACGCGCGATGGCGATTCTTTTGACCGGTTTGGCGATTTTGGAATCGGTTTGCAGGCTGTTGCGTGGACAGTCTTTCGCCGTCCGCGGACAATTCTGCATCCGAAGAAACTCCGGAATTCTGAGTCGAGGCCTTGAGAGGGGCGCAGTGCTACCCGTCGAATTATTCGAGGGTAATTCGCCGGAGTTCAGGCAGGTGCTCGCCCTCACCGCGGCTCGCAGAGCGCGCGATCCGGCAGATTCGCCCGGTGCGCTGTCACAATTGACGCTGCGCCACGTCGATCGCTTTGAGCATGCCTTTGGCCTTGTTCAGCGTCTCCTGGTATTCGTCGCGGGGAACGCTGTCGGCGACGAGGCCCGCACCCGCCTGGATGTAGGCGGTTTGTCCCTGCATGACCAGTGTCCGCAGCACGATGCAGGTGTCCATGTTGCCGGTGAAATCGATGTAGCCCACGGCGCCGGCGTAAGGCCCCCGTCGGTGCGGTTCGAATTCGTCGATAATCTGCATGGCCCGCACCTTGGGCGCCCCCGAGACTGTTCCTGCGGGAAGACCGGCCCGCAGAGCGTCGAGGGCCGATTTCCCTGCGGCCAGTCGCCCAGAGGCATTCGACGTGATGTGCATGACGTGGCTGTAGCGTTCGACCTTCATCACGTCGCTGATGCGGACGCTGCCGTACTGCGAGACTCGTCCCAAATCGTTGCGGGCCAAATCGACCAGCATGACGTGCTCGGCCCGCTCTTTGGGGTCGGCCAATAACTCCTCTTCCAGACGGCGGTCTTCTTCGTCGGTGGCGCCGCGCTTTCTGGTGCCGGCCAGGGGGCGGATCGTGACAACCCCGTCCTCGACGCGAACCATGATTTCCGGCGAGCTGCCAATCAGGTTCGCGGTCGGGGTTCGCAGCAAAAACATGAATGGGCTGGGATTGACGACCCGCAACGCCCGATAGATGTCGAGCGGCCGTGCCGATGTCTCCAGTTGCAGCCGCTGGCTGAGAACCACCTGGAAGATGTCGCCGGCACGAATGTACTCCTGACTTTTGACGACCGCCGCCTCGAAGTCGGCCTGGGTGAAGTTCGAGTGCCACTCGAGCGACGGCTCGCCGCCAAGATCGATGTCGGTGAGCTGCAGGTCGGCTGAACCGCGCTGCAGCAGCCGGCACGTTTCGTCGACGCGGGCGCAAGCCCGGTCGTACTGCACCTTCAGGTCGCCCTGTTGGGTGTGGGCGTGAGCCACGACTTTGATCGTGTCTTGTTGATCTGATCGAAAATCACCATCCGGTCGTAGAAGGCGAACGACAGGTCGGGAAGCTTCCGGTCGTCGGGCGGGGCATGCGGCAGGTTCTCGACGTAACGGACCGTATCGTAACCCGCGTACCCGACCGCTCCGCCGCAGAAGCGAGGCAGCCCGCGGACGGTTACGGCCCGATAATCGGCCAGCATCCGCTCGAGTTCGGCCAGCGGATCGGTCGATTCGAACACCTCTGATTTCTGATGGCGGGTGATGACAACGTGCGTCCCGTAAGCCTCGATTCGGGCAATCGGTTCCGACCCCAGAAAACTGTAGCGGCCGATTCGTTCGCCGCCGACGACGCTTTCGAACAAGAAACCGTAGCCACCCGACTGCAATTGGCAGAACGCGCTGACGGGAGTCAGCGTATCGCTGAGCAACTGACGATAAACGGGGACGAGGTCGCCCTCGGCTGCGAGCCGTGTAAATGCTTCGAAATCAGGCTGATAGCGGCTCATCGGGGGTCTCAGTCAGGGGCGATTGATCGACTTATCCGTAAGGATCGTCGGAATTTGCGCTGCGCACCGCCCGCCGGAGGGTGCTTGACACCCGATCGACGACCGATAGAATTACATCGAATTTACCAAAACGGCGCCGATTTTGTCCAAGGCATTGCGGCATAGCCATTTGCAATCTGGTTCGGGCATCCTTTCATGAAATGCCATCGTTGTCCCAAGGTGGCGACACTGCATATCACTGAGATCGTCAAAGGTGAGCCTGAAGAACTGCACCTGTGCGAGGATTGCGCGCAGCAGTATCTGGCGCAGGCCACGACGGGTGCAGGCACGGAAGAATCGGCCGGCGGGCTGATCAAGTCTCCGTCGGGAATGGGCGACCTAGATCTGGCCGAACTCGAAAAGCTGGTCTGCCCCACTTGCAAACTGACGTTTCGCGAGTTTCGCAATTCGGGTCGCGTCGGATGCGCGCATTGCTACAGCGCGTTCCGCGACGAGTTGCTCCCCTTGCTCGAGAACATTCACGGTGAGACGCACCATTGCGGGAAATTCCCCAAGCGGGCCCCGGACGACAGCCAAAAGCGATTTCAGTTGATCAAACTACGAAACGATTTGCGCCTGGCCGTCGCAGAAGAATCGTACGAAGAGGCCGCTCGTTTGCGCGACCAGATTCAAGATCTCGAACACCATCTGTCTCAGGAAACAGCGGAGTAACACGGATGCCGGTCGTAGACTTGAATGAGCTGATTGGCACGCGCGGCGAATGGATGCAGGGCAAGGGTCCTGAATCTGATATCGTGATGTCGAGCCGCATTCGTCTGGCTCGCAACCTGGTTCAGTTTCCATTTCTGACGCGGTGCGACGAAACGGTTCGTGGTGAGATCGAGCGCACGCTTCGCAAGCAGGTTGTCGACCTGACGCTGGGCGGCCAGTTGACCTACTTCGACGTCGAACAACTCGAAGGAGTCGACCGGCAGTTTCTGGTCGAACGGCAACTGATCAGCCGCGAATTGGCCGAAAGTCACGGTTCGCGCGGGGTCTGCTTCACTGAAGGTGAAAGCGTGAGCCTGATGCTCAACGAAGAAGATCACCTGCGAATTCAGGTTTTGCGCAGCGGTTTCGACCTCGACGGTTGCTGGAATGAAATCAACCGCATCGACGACTTGCTCGAAGAACGTTTGGCGTTTGCGTTCGACGAGCAACTGGGGTTTCTGACCGCCTGCCCGACCAACGTCGGAACGGGAATTCGCGTCAGCGTGCTGATGCATCTGCCGGCGCTGGTCCTGACCAAGGAGATTCAAAAAGTCTTCCAGGCCCTGCAGAAAATCAGTCTCGCCGTTCGCGGGCTGTACGGCGAGGGAAGCCAGGCCATGGGCGATTTTTACCAGATTTCGAACCAGATCACGCTGGGCAAGAGCGAAGACCAGTTGCTCAAGAACCTGCGCGACGTCGTCCCCTCGATCATCGGCTATGAGCGGAAAGTGCGGGGGGCACTGGTCGAAGACAACCGGCAGGCGCTGCACGACAAGATTTCGCGCGCTTACGGGACGCTCAAATCGGCTCAGTCCATCAGCTCAGAAGAGACGATGCACCTGCTTTCAAGCGTGCGGATGGGAGTGAATCTGGGTCTGATCGACGACCTGCCGATCCCGACGGTCAACGAGTTGTTCATGCACACGCAGCCGGCTCACCTGCAGAAGCTGCGGCGGTCGAATCTCGACAGCGCCGATCGCAACGTGGCACGAGCCGCCTATCTCAGGCAGCGGCTGGCCATCGCCCAGCCGGGTGACCAGAATTAGGTTGTGCGAAATCAGCGTCGGCAGCTTGCAGAGGATTTCCTTTGGCAAATGGTGTGGCTGGAAGCTAAGATCACCTCAATGAAGACGGAGACGATCAGCATCGAAGTTGATTCGGCGGCGGCGAGCGCGTACCGTGCCGCATCGGAAGAGGATCGTCGCAAGCTTGATTTGCTGCTCAGCCTGCGAATTACCGAGGCAACGGCACCCGGGGCGTCGTTGGAAAATGTGATGCGCGAGATCAGTCGCAACGCGCAGGCACGGGGCATGACGACGGTCGTCTTACAGTCCATACTCGATGAGTGACAAGCCGCGTTACGTTGCCCGAAATAACTCGGTTCGTTGCCCTACTTCCACTTAATGTTGCAGCCGATGCTCGGCTTCTGTTCGGCCGAAACCGAATTGCCGGCCAGAATCGCATCCAGTGCCGCACGCAGGTCGCGTCCCGTCACGGGAATGCCGTTTGAGGGTCGGCTGTCGTCTAGCTGACCGCGATAGATCAGCTTCTGCGATCGATCGAACAGAAAGAAATCGGGCGTGCATGCGGCCTGATAGGCTTTAGCGATTGCCTGTGATTCGTCATAGAGGTAGGGAAATGTGTAGCCGGCGTCTTTGGCCTCCAGTGCCATCTTGTCGGGGCTGTCGTCGGGAAAGGCCGTGGCATCGTTGGAACTGATTCCGACCACTGCGACTTGGCGCGGCTGATAGTCTTGGGCGAGTTGCGCCAGTCCGCTGCGGACGTGCTTAACGAACGGACAATGGTTACAGATGAACATCACCAGGAGCGCAGGCGCCCCCTTGAAATCGTCGAGGGCGATGGTCTTGCCGCCCGTGTCGGGAAGCGAGAAGGTCGGGGCTTTCGTGCCCAAAGGGAGCATCGTCGAGGGGGTCAGTGCCATGGTGCGCTTTTCCGGGGAGAATCAAAACACAGGAGAATCAGGACATCGTTTGAAGTCTTCAATCGTTCGTCGTGAATTGCCAG
>SIAF01000465.1 GCA_009691905.1 Planctomycetaceae bacterium
GCAGTGGAATCGCGACAACCTAGGTCTGACCGTGCGCGCCAAGCGTAAAGCCACTTACCAAGAATTCAAATCCCAAACAAAATGCGCAACAACTTCTTACCTCTTGAGTTAGACATTTCATCAGGCCAGGTCGGGGGTGGGGGTGTTTTGGTCTGTCAAACGACGCTCGCCCACCCCGACCCTCCCTCCGCCAGGCGGTGAGGGAGAACAATCAGAGCATCGAATCGAGAATTCGATCATGAATCGCACTCGCCGCATGCTGGTTCTGCTTGCCGTCTGGCCGGCCTTGCTCGTCGCGGCGAATTCGAACGCCGACGATCGTGCCCCTCGCGAACGCGATCGAACGCCGCGGCTGCTGGCCGTCTTCATCGGCGGCATGGATTCAGACCCGACTCCCGATCAAGTCGCCGGCGTCGCCCGCCGCAATGAAGGGAACAGCGGCCTTTATCAGCTTTGCCACGACCTGCACGGCGATCGCGTGCAGGGGGAATACTTCAACTGGAACGGCACTCGCGCCGGCGAAATCAAGTCGACCCAGCCCCCCCGCTCGCAGGGCATCGCCGATTTCATCTACGACCACGTGCAGCACCGACCGCACGACAACGTCGCGATTGTCGGCAACAGTTGGGGGGGCCACACGGCACTGGAAGTCATGCAGCAGTTGACCCGCCGCGAGTCACCCGTGGCAGTGCAACTGACCATCTTTCTCGACGCATCGTCCACTGGTCGCGAGGCGGGCCCACCGAAAGCTCTCCCCGAAAACACGAACCGCTTTGTACATTTCCACACCCGCAACCTGTTCGTGTGGTCTACACTGCCCCGCGACAAGCGGCTGGAAACGATCGACTTGGGCGACCCCGACGCCGGCTTTATGCGCGATGGCCGCCCGGCCTACAACGCCCCCTTCAACTTCGAAGCCCACGTCGCCGCCGAATGGGACGAACGGATTCACGCTGAGATCGAACGGCGGCTGCTGGAGCTGGTTGAGAGCCAGTGATGCCGAGCGGAATCCCTACGACCTGGCACAGACAGCACCGAGGGGTTGCCGTCATCTTACAGAAGGCTTCGGCGAGCATGACCGGTGAACCGGTCGTCGAGGCGAGCTTTGCGGCCGATAAATCGGCCCGCACCGCCCGCGAAGTCGAGCTGCCGTTTCACACGGCCTCCTGACGTCCCATCGATTCTTGCAATCCTTCACCGCGAGAGGGCATCGAAACGCTGACAAGACGACTTTCATCCGCAAGCCTCTCCGGGCGGCGCATCAGGGAACGCTTCGTTCCAGGCCAATGTCAGCTCGTCGTCCAGCGACAGCCGCGCGGCCCAGCGGCGCAGGTACTCCAAATCCAAGTCGTCCTTGTTGAAGCGCACCAGGTAGGCCGCATCAGATTTGTCGAGCAATCGGCCCGCCAATAACTTGAACAGAATCAAGTCTTCACAACTCAATATCGACGTGGGTTCGTCGATTCCCGGCAGCGTGATTTCGATTCGCCGTTTGAGAGCGCTGTGGTGAAATTCCGATTCCGCAAAGAAGAGGTCGATTCGAACGTCAAGAAACCTCCCGGGCGGCTCATAACTCAGTTGCAGGATGCGCGAATCACCGAGAACCAAAACGGGTGGATCGCGCAGAAACTTGAATCCGGCTGCGTTCAATTGCTCGAGGAATTGCGGTTCATCGGTCGCCCGAACGCCCACGAGCAAATCGACGTCTCGCGTATTGCGCAGGTGTTGCCAGGCCGCAACGGCGATCCCGCCCATCAGAGCCGCGTCAACGTCGAGGGCCTTCAGGGCGGCCCACACGCGACGCAAGGTCGCGAGCAATAACTCACCCGCCATGATGCTTCCGCCGGCGGTTGAAATTGAGCAACAGCTCATGCACTTTGCGATCGTGCTCTTCGATTTGCCGCTGGTGGCAAACGCGGTAGGCCGCCTCGACCTCGGCCTCGGTTCGATTTCGGCTGCGCAGCGCCGCCAGAAGAATCTGGTCGGTGGCCTCGACCAGGTCGAACCAGGCTGCGATGCATTGCGTGCGGTCAGCGGCAGCACGCGGCGCTGGGGATTCGTCCGCGGGGGGAATCCAGCGGGCCGGGCGGTTCAAACTCGAGCCAGAGGTCGGCTGCATGATTCCTATCGTACCGACCGGCGGGGCCGGGCAACAACTGCAAGCCGGGAAGAAAAGCCAGTCCACCCCCTCTAAAACGGCAACACCTTCCCCAACCCCTCCGCGCGGGCCAGTTCCAGCAGTTTCGCCGCCAGGGCGATGTCTTCGAGCGCCAGGCCGACCGATTTGAAGAGGGTGATGCACTCGGCAGTTTTTCGGCCGGTTTCACGGTCGCTGACGACGTCGGCGAGTTCGTGCATGTTCGACCACTCGACCGCGCCGGCTTCCAGGGCCTGCACGAAGTCACCCGCTTCCAACTGGCACTGGGCGATGCTGTCGCAGACGATCGTGTCGGCACGGCGGACGGTCGTGACGTCGATCTCGGCATTGTTCAGCCAGTTCGAGCCGGTCACGTTGAGGTGCGTTCCTTCGTCGAGCACGCGTCCCTCGAACAGCGGCGTGCGGGCCGAGGTGGCGCAGATCACGATGTCTTTCTCGGCCGCCACCTCGTCGGGGACTCGCGACGGAACGACGCGGGTGTTGCACCACTCGGCCATCAGTTCGCAGAACTGGCGGCAGCGTTCTTCATCGCGGCTGTAGACTTCGACCAGTTCAATCTTGCGGACGGTGCAAACCGCCTTGAGCTGGGCCCGCGCCTGAAACCCGGCTCCGAACAACCCCACGACTTTGGCGTCGGGCCGCGCCATGTATTCGGTGGCGACGCCGCTGGCGGCTCCGGTCCGAAGCTGCCCCAGGGCATTGGCCTCGATCAGTGCCAACAGTTCGCCGGTCGTCGCCGAGTACAGCCCGACCTGAAACAAGGCCCCCGCTTTGGTCGTGGTGTACGACTTCCAACCGACGACCCCCAGGTAAGGCGCGGCGGCCGACATCGTGTGCAGGCAAACCCCGGGCGCACGGGCGCGGGCACGCGGGACGTTGGCCGCACCCCCCTCGGCGAGTTGTCGAAACGCCTCTTCGACGACGTCGATCGCGATCTCCATATCGAGCAATTCGGCGACGTCGGTTTCGGTCAGGTACAGCGCGGGCATGGTTGTCTCAATTCAGGAGGGATTCACCGATTCACCAGTTCAGCGATGATTCGGAAATCGTCTTTCAACGAGCGATATAGTTTTTGATAGAGGGGATAGGCCTCGTCGTAGGTTTTCCGGGCTTTCGCGTTGGGGCTGGCGGTCTGTTCGACTTTGATCGTCACCTGACAGGCTTCGACGATGTTTTTGTAGGCACCGGTTCCGACGGCGGCCAACAGCGCGACGCCGTAGGCCGGCCCTTCGGCCGAGTTGGTGGTGACGACGCGCTCGCCGTAGATGTCGGCCTGCATTTGGCGCCAGAAGCGGCTGCGTGCCCCGCCCCCCGAGAGGCGCACCTCTTTGACCGGGATCTGCAACTTACGGATGATCTCGAGCGAGTCGCGCATCGCGTACGTCGCCCCCTCGATGATCGAGCGCACGAAATGTGCCCGAGTGTGCCTTAAGCTGAGGCCGACCCACGCGCCGCGGGCGTTGGGGTCGGCATGCGGCGTCCGTTCGCCGGTCAGGTACGGGAGAAAGAACAGTCCCTCGCAGCCCGCAGGCGCTTCGGCGGCCTGGGCCGTGAGCAACTCGTACGGATCGACTTTTTTCCGGCGGGCCAGCGCCACCTCGGTCGCGGCAAACTGGTTGCGATACCACTGCAGGCTGCCGCCCGCCGACAGGACGACCCCCATCACGTGCCATTGACCGTGGACGGCGTGGCAAAACGTGTGCAGCCGGCCCTGCGGGTCATATTGCACCTGGTCGCTGTGAGCAAACACGACGCCGCTTGTGCCCATCGTCGCCGAGATGACTCCCTTGCGAACGATGCCGTTGCCGACCGCGCCGGCCGCCTGGTCGCCGCCACCGCCGACGACCGGAACTCCGACGGGCAACCCCAGTTTTTTCGCGGCCAACTGGCTGAGCCGACCGCTGACTTCTTCAGACTCGAAGACCGCCGGCAGCAGGGCCGGATCGAGCTCGAGCCGGTCGAGCAGTTGCCGCGACCAACGGCGGTTCCGCACGTCCAGCAGCAGCGTCCCGGAGGCGTCACTGACCTCGGTGGCGAACTCGCCGGTCAGACGGAACCGCACGTAATCTTTAGGGAGCAGAATCTGATTCATGCGATCGAAATTCTTCGGCTCGTGATTGCGAAGCCACAACACCTTGGGGGCCGTGAAGCCGGTCAGGGCCGGGTTGGCGACGAGTTCGATCAGTTGTGCCCGGCCTCCTGCGCGCGACTCGATCTCGGCACACTCGGCGGCGGTGCGCTGGTCGTTCCAGAGCAGTGCCGGGCGGATCACCTGCTCGCGCTTGTCGAGAAAGACGCTGCCGTGCATTTGGCCCGACAGGCCGATGCCGCCGATCGCGGCGGGCTTGAGCTTGCCCGCTTTGAGAACAGCCCGGACGGTTTTGATGGTGGCCAGCCACCAGTGTTCGGGATCCTGCTCGGACCAGCCCGGTTTGGGATTGGACAGCGGGTACTCGGCGGTCGCTGTGGCCAGGATCTTTCCATCGTCGCGCATCGCCAGCGTCTTGGTGCCGCTGGTCCCGATGTCGATCCCCAGATACACACCCATAATGGTCGCAATCCCGAGAATTGCCGCGAGGCTGATGAGAGAGCCGATGAGAGACCGCAGGGTCGCAATGTACCCGGGCATAACCCGCGTGAGTAGTGTGGGCTTGAGTCCACACGAAGAATATATTTGTGTCGGCAGGGTGGCGATGAATTCCAGTCCAGCCACGGACAAACACGGACGAAACACGGACGTGGCAGGCGATGTCGTTTGTATCCGTGTTTCATCCGTGCTTGTCCGTGGCTCATTCGTTCAATACAACACCCCGAAAAACGCGGCGCAAACCCGGTGCGCACCTTTTTCTCCCTCCCCTCCGTCGCGGGGGGACAGGATGGGTAGCCGTGTGGAGCAGGTGGGTTTCGCGTGGGAACGGGGAACGGTGCGAGTGGCATAACGAAATGCTCAGCCGTTGGGGATTGACGGACGCGAGGCGGCCGGCAGTACCCAATCGGCTGGAGCGACTGGTTAACCACTTTCTTCGGACTTCTTGCCGAGTGTGACGAAGCCAATTGAAACGAGTAGCCCCCACACCAATAGAGCTATGCATATGTACAACATAGAGTTTCCCAACTGCTCCTGATTCTTTACAACCAAGTAGGATCTGTCTGCAATGAGCCTCGTCACCAGAATTCGTGGGTGAATTTTGGAGTGGGGAGGTCGGATAGGGTGTGATACAGGGCGATTTTTGCGATTTCCGGGGAACGAAAGCCATACGCTTTTCTCAGGGTCAGTTTTGCCTTGTTGTTGAAGCCTTCTAC
>SIAF01000466.1 GCA_009691905.1 Planctomycetaceae bacterium
ATACCGCCCGCCCAACCCTGACAAGAAACCACTGGGCGATCCCACAATCCGCAAACTCAGCGCACGGGAAAAGAAAAAGCTTGATGCCCTAACCCCAAACAGATCCACGGCTTAAAATCCTTCACGGCGTTGCCCGGCAGGGGCGACACCAATCGTCATTGGCCCCAATATGTCCCCGCAAACTGCACCGATTGCCGCGCGCGAGCCCTCGTTCGAGACTCCGCTGGTGGTCTACAAAGTGGGGGGCAGCCTGCTCGGTTTGCCGGGGTTGGTCGCGCTGATCGAGTCGATCATTTCGCAGCGGCCCGGTCGCGTGGCGCTGCTCGTTGCCGGGGGGGGAGCGGCCGCTGATGTCGTTCGCGAATGGGATCAGGCGCATCGCCTGGGTGACGAACGCGCGCACGAACTGGCGCTCGATGCGATGCGGCTCAGCCAGTCGCTGCTGGAGCGGCTGATGCCGACGGCTCGGCTGGTCCGCAATCGTCGCCAGATGGCGACGGCCGCCGCTCGACGCGAACGGGGCATACTGTGTGCCGACTGTTTTCTGCGATGGGGCGAATCAACAGGCTTCCCCCCGCTGCCGCATTCGTGGCGCGTGACCAGCGATTCGATCGCCGCCTGGACGGCCTGCCTTCTGGAGGCCGACGAACTGGTCCTGCTCAAGTCGATTCCGGTTCCCGTCGGCCAGACCTTCAAACAAGCCGCGCAAGCGGGCCTGGTCGATCAGGAATTCCCGGCCCAAGCCGCGCCGCTGCGCCTCGTGAACTGGGTTGACGGCCATGCGGCGTCACCGGAAATTCGCTCATGGCACGGTTGCTGAGGATCGCGGTGGCGGACAACCGGTTCATGATCAATCCCCAGTTGCCTGTCGTTCGGGTATGATGTAACCCGGTCGCCCGATCGGGTCGACCGTTCGTGATCGTTAAGGCGAAACGGTCCCTTCAAAATCGTCACACACGTCTCCGGCATTACTAAGGATCGACCTATGCTCGTTTCTTGGGAGCGAACAACTGGCGGCGAGCCGGCACAGCGGCAGGAACGCGAGGCGATTGCCGGGCCGCACGTTCAGCGGCTGGCCTGGCAGGCGATTACCGATGTCGATCGCATTCGCGCGGCATTCACCGGCAACGAGATCGTCTTTGAACCGTGCCTCACGATTCTGGCCAAGAGCCATCGGACGGCCATCGGCTGGTCACTTTTAGTGCGAGACGAACCGTTGTCGGCTGACGATGGCGAGCCGGGACCCGATCTGTGCCTGCGCGTCTGCCGATTCGACAATGCCAAAGCCATCCGCGACTTGCAGTCTGAATCCAATCGTCGCGAGCGAATAGCGGCTTCGCTGCCGCTGGAGTGTGAGATCCGTTTTTTTTCCAGTCAGGTAATGCCAGTCAGTCAGCTCGTGGAACAGACCGCGGCAGCGCTCTCGGCGGGGATCGGCTTCGAGTCGCAGGAGCGCGTCGATCAGGGGGGCGAGATTGAGTTCCGGTTTCGCCGGGAAATGCGAAATTATGCGTTCGCCTGGTTTCCGGCGATCTGCGTCTGCCCCCGGCTGGAAAGATTGATTGCCCGCTGGCGGGAGTTCTTTGACGGGGCCGGCAAGGTGATCGACCAGGCCCCCGACTCGCGCTGCACGGTCGAATACCGGCAATCGGTCTGGGAACGACTGGAGCGATATTCGTAGACTTCAGTCCAAACGAAAAACCCGGTCGTGTCGAAAAAGCCTAACGCGATAGACGCTTCGTGTGGACTAACCGGAGTTGCGGCGAATTGCCCTGGCCCCCCGGTCCATCGACGAAGGATTATACCTCACGCGGCCCAAGGTTGAGACATTAGACTTACGCCCCTCGCAGTTCGTCGAGGAACTTGATACGTGCCGCCTGCTGTGGCGGCATTCCAATCACGTTGGGATGGAGCTTATGGAAACCCTGACTTGTCAGATACGCCTCGGCGGCATCTTCGAACGCCTTCTTGACCCGCAGGTCGTTACTGAATGCGGCCGCCAGTGCCGCTCCGTCTCCCTGACCCTGTTCGAAAATCTCGTCGATCCAAATCCGTCTCAACATCGAATAATCTCCTTGAAATCGTTTAGCAAGAATCAGACCACATTCCACGGCCGTGCCGGCCGTCAATCGGCCTTTTTGAATAAATCCAGAAAGCGATCCTCGTACTCTTTGAATACACCCAGGCGATCCAGTTCCTGCTTGAGCTCAGAACGCCTTCGATCGGTCGGTCGCGGCCTGATCGAACAGCCTTTCGATCTGCTCTCGGTCCGCGGAACTTATCCGCTCTTCTTCGACCGGCTCGGGACGGTATTCCTCCCCTTCGCCAGGAACCTGTGATTCGTAGGCTTGCTCCGCCTGTGAAAGCAGTTCGCTGAGGTGTCGCTCCATCGCTTCGACCTGCTGAGATAATTCGGTGAAATCGAGCTCGACACCCGTCATCGTCGTAAACGTCTGCAGAATTGCCTGCGATGCCTTGGGGAAGGGGAGTCGGGTGAGAATGTGCGGCATCTCCCCCAGCAGGCATGCCCCGGGCAGGCCACCTTCGGCGGCGGCCCCCAGCAGGACGCCGTTCAGGCCGCCGATGTGACCGTCGTCAAGAATTGCGAGTTCGAGGCGCTTCAATTCGCCAAGGCCGGCTTCGTCGGTCGCTGCTCCGAAGACCCGCGAAGAGTGCTGGGGATGCATCTGGGTGGCCATCGCGGCGAAGGTGATGACCCTCTCGACGCCGAGATCACGCGCGTACGCGATGATCCGCTGACAGAACGCTTAGATGCCGACTGTCGGCTGCCCTTCGCCCAGGAGAACGAGAATATCGCGTTGACCTTTCGGATCCTGCCACAGGAAGAAACGATTCCGAGGCCGCCGTCCGGGTTGTACGATGCCCCCCTTCACCTCGACCTGCGGTACGTCGAAGAATTCGCTCGCTTCGAATTCCGCAAAGACCTTCATGTCCATCCTGGCCAGCAGATAGATGCCGGCATTGAGGGCGACGTTGCCCATGCCCGGCCAGGCGGCGACGAGCCAGGGATGGTTAAGTTTTGGCACATCGTCCATCGCCAACTCTCACTTTCGATTCTTTGAGGATCGGTTTACGTCGCGTGTGACAATTCCCGCTCGGCTTCCAACCAGAAGCTTACTCCATCGCCGTCCGGCTTTCCGGCTGCCTCCCATCGTTCAAATGCACACAGGCGGACGGCATCGTCGGCCATCGGCCCGGTGCTCTGTGGCTCCAGGAGCGCAACCGCCGTTTTTGACTTGTTCGCGGGACGAGTGATGGAATGGTTCTCGGCTTTTACAATTGCTTGACGCATTGTTTTCCCCTTTCAACTGAGCAACTTCTATGGATATGACCCCGTTCCCGATTCGAAATTCAGGCCGGCATCAGCTCGCGGATCTCTGCCGGGAGTACCCGCCTGAGGCTGTCGGCTTCCCCCTGGGCGACATGCCGGCACAACACCCTCAGGACAACCCGCGTGATTTCCGTCGGATCGACTTCGGTGTCGAGCGCGAACGATTCCGAGACATGGGCCACGAACTGGTCCCAATGCCGTTCCTTCCGCGGCTTGTCGCTGGGGTGCCAGCCCTCGAAGAAGACGCCGCGGATCAGCAGCGGCAACTGAGCCGACAATTGGGCCGCCTCGTTCACCGAGAGGCGGTCGCGCAGCGTCTGCAGCACCGACCGCAAGGCATGAAAGGCCTTGTGGCGGTCGGTCCATCCGAATTCGCGCATCACGTCGTTGAGCCAGATGTTTGTCGTCTGGATCGTGCTGTCGAAGACTTCCAAGCCGGTGGCGCTCATGCTGACTCCTCCTTGATACGACCTTTGACTTCGTCTGATTTACCACCCATGATCGAGTCTCGTCGTTCTGAAGAATTGTGAAATCCGCGTAACAGCTCATCGATCGATGCTCTTGCCACGTGTCGCGGTTCCGATCCGCCGCGTCTACACCACCCGTCGCCCCTGGATCAGGTTGATCAGCAGGACGACCACGGCAATCACCAGTAAAATATGGATGAATTGCCCGTTCGCAGACAAAGGTGCGTTTCGGTCAGTTCTCATCTCCCATTCCGCCTAAAAAAACACGACCTCAAGGACTGCGTCGCCCGTGAAGACGGGCTGCGCACGCATGGCCGTGATCAGCGACGCATCCAGAAACGACCGAGCAGCAGGCCCACGCCTCCCGCAATCAACACGGAAGCGAGTGGCTGCTCGGCGATGTATTGCTCGAGGCTGCGCGCGGCCTGGCGCACTTTGTCGCGCCCCTGGTCGCAAAGTTCAGAGGCGTTCTCCTGCATTTGCCCGAACTTCTCCTGGGCGGCATCGCGGGCGATGCCGCCCATTTCCTGAACGTCCTTAGCCACTGCGCCAGCCTGCTCGCGAAGTCGATCGCTCGCGGGGTGTTCTTTACCGACGGGTGAGTTGATCGCAGCCATGTTGTTCCTTTCGAATGAAAGCGTGTGTTCCTTTCAATCGTTCGCGACTGTGAGATACCGCTCATTTCGCGATCATGATCGTCCGCACGAATTTGTGGCACTCGACACAACTCATTGTCATCTCCACGAAGCCCAGCGTGGCTCCGTCGAGGCGTTGTTCCTCGGCCGCTTTTTCGATCTTGGCCACAGTCCGGCGAAATTGATCGGCATGATGGGGGTAAAGCGGGTCGTCGACGACCATGAATTCTGCTGCCAGGCTCATGACCTTCAGTTGTTTCGCACCCTTTTCGATGAGATCGAAGTCTTCCATTGCCAGGCCTTCAAGGATTTCCTGCGACGACGCCAACTTCTTGTGCATGAACGCCTTGATCGCCAGTTTCTTGATTCCCGGTTTGACCTTGGTTTCGGTTTTCTGGACCGGATCGGTCTCGTCCTTCGCCTTCGACGGAACGACGGTCAGCCAGGAGAGCGCAACAATGAGCAGGCCGCCAGCGACAAGCAACGACCGGAAGTGTCGGAACATGATTCGATCCTTTCGTAAGAAACCGATGTGAGTAATGCCTCACCACGCGTGAACGCCGAACGCAATTGTCGGTGCGAACGACGCGGCGACACGCAATCGACCTACCGATGGGCTGATCAAGAAGGCGTCTGTTGAACACAGCCGATGGGTGGATGTGTTTCACCCGGCGGTTGAACCTGCTCGTCCGGGAGTTGGTCTTCGGCGTTTCCAACGGTCTCCGTGGCAGCTTTGATCATTGGCCTTTCGCAGCATTGAGGCACGTCTTGATCAGGTTCGTTATGCATGACCGCCCCGCAGGCCAGGCAATGGTAAATGACGAGATTGTGAGTTTTCATGGGGGCAGTCCTTCGAGTGGGTGCAACCGGCAATCCGCGCTACCCCGCGAGTGTTGTGATGCGTTGCAGCAGGTTGCGGTACGGTCGGGATGACTCCTGATCGGTTTGGATTCGCTGCTGATGAAACTCGTCCCAATAGGATGACTGATGGATGGCCCGCACGTCG